>JACVRN010000168.1 GCA_014534425.1 Pyrinomonadaceae bacterium | reverse complement strand
GTTCTGCGGTCGCTGCGGCAATACTATCGGGGCTTGAGATAGCAGCCACTTGCCGTATAATGCTCTCAAGAGAGTTTCGCGGTCGCTTTCGATAACTTGTGCCCGCGCCTGCTCTGCTATTACCAGAGCATCCGCAGCATGCTTTCGAGCATCTAGCTTAACTTAAACAGATTTCTTTCACCGTAGAGAATTGAACGAGGCCCCCAATGAAGAGATGTCCTACCTGCAATAAAACCTATACAGATGATTCCATGAGCTTCTGCCTTGAGGACGGCGCGCCGCTTCTCTCCGTAGGAGGAGACCAGCCGCCCGCCGGAAGCGGAAGCTTTGATCCTAATCTGACTATTCCCTTCACGCCGCCGCGAGACACTTCCGAGCAGGGCACAGGAGCAGGAGCGCCCGGCAGTCAATGGGGCGCGCCTTCGGGCGGCCCCGCGAGCGGGCAGTTCGGGCAGCCAGGCGGTTACGGACAACAGGGCGGCCAGTATGGACAGCAAGGGCAATCCGGCTACGGCGGCCCCGCGAGCGGGCAGTTTCCGCCTCCGCCGCAGCAGCCCAGCCAGTACCCGCCCGCGCCAAGCTGGGGCGGGCCGCAGCCACCCCCGCCTTACGCAGCCGCGCCGAAGAAATCGAGCGCGCTGCCCTGGGTTCTGGGCGGCCTCGGAGTGCTGGTCGTGTTGGGGATTGCGGCTGCGGTGCTGGTAGGCGTTCTCGCCAGCATGAGTTCGAACACCAACAAGAATAACTCGAACAACTCGAATCAGGTTTCCAACAAGACGAATCGGAACGGAAGCTCCAACAACTCTAATAACTCGAATTCGTCCAACTCCAACAACACCAATTCGACTACTACGGGCAAGCCTGCGGCGAGCGATGACTTTTCGACCGAAGCCTGGTGGACAGGCTCCGTCAACGTTGGCTCAGCAGAGTACACGAACGACGAGTATCATCTGCGCGCGACTCCAACGGGCTACATGGTGATTTACGGCCCGGACGCTTTTCGCACCGAGAACGCCACCACCCGCGTCACTGCGCGCAGCGTGAGCAGTTCGCCAGAGCGCGGCTTCGGTCTTGCGGTCTTCGGAGAGATGAGTAAGAAGAAGGAGTTGGAAGATTATTCTTTCCTGATACGCACCAGTGGAACGCCCGCTTACAAGATAGTGATGCATCGCGGCGGCAACGAGACGACCATAGTAGACTGGACGGACGCCTCGCAGATTCGCTCCGGCACCTCTCCGAATCAACTTGAGGTGCGAACGAGCGGCACGCAGGCGGCCTTCTACATCAACGGCCAGTACGTCACGACCATCGAAGCGCAATCGGGCTACGCGGTCGGGCTGGCGGGCTTCTACACTAGCGGGACGGAAGAAGTGGCCTTCGACGATCTACAAATCTTTAAGTAGAACAAAGCCGTGGGGAGCTTTTCATTCAAGCTATCCACTTGATGCTTTTCATTCCTTCAGGCGGGCGCGGCCTTATTGTTAAGCCGAATAGATGCGAGTCACTTTAAGAGTCTTATCAGGCCCGCACATTGGGCGCACCTTCACCTTTGACCAGCACGACACTTTTCTCATAGGGCGTGCCGAGACGGCGCATCTATGTCTGCCCGAAGACCGCTTCTTCTCTCGTCATCACTGCCTGCTTGAGATAGCGCCGCCGCGTGTCTTCCTGCGCGACCTTGGCTCCACCAACGGCACTTTCGTCAACGGCCAGCGCGTACACGAAGCCTACCTTTCGAGCGGCGACAAGATTCAGGGCGGGCAGACCGTTCTCGCTGTAGAAGTCACAGTAGACCAGCCAGCGCCCGCCTACAATCAGGGCTACGGTCGCCAGGACTTGCAGCCGACGCAGCCCGCCATAGTCATGGTCGAATGCCTCAACTGCGGACGACGCGAGCAGGCCGAAGCCTCTTCGCCCGACGAGCGCCTGACCTTCCTCTGCGAAGACTGCCGCAACGAACTGAGACGAAAGCCGCAGCCCATTCCAGGCTACGAGATGATAAAAATTTTGGGGCGCGGAGGAATGGGAAGCGTCATGCTCGCGCGCGAAGAGAAGACGGGCCGCGCCGTTGCCGTCAAGACTCTGCTGCCCGAAGTCGCCGTCAGCGACCAGGCCATCAAGCGCTTCATGCGCGAGATTGACGTGGCAGCCGCGCTCCAGCACCCGCACATTGTCAGCTTCATAGATCGCGGCACCTACAACGGCACAATCTATCTGGTGACTGAGTTCGTCGCAGGCATGGACGCGGCGAAGCTTGCGGACGCGCGCGGCGGTCGCCTTCCCTTTCAGGAAGTCATACAGATTGTCACGCAAGGCTTAAACGCGCTCGCCTTCGCGCACAACAAAGGCTACATACACCGCGACATCAAAGACCAGAACATACTGATTCAGGGCCAGTGGCCCGGCTACAACGCTAAGCTGACGGACTTTGGATTAGCGAAGAGCTTCACGCAGACCGGCATGAGCGGCGTGACTATGGCCGGAGACGTAGCGGGCACCTTCGCCTACATGCCGCCCGAACAGATAAGGGATTTCGCCAACGTGCGTCCAGGCTCGGACATTTACGCTATGGGCATGACCGCCTACAGCCTCTTGACAGGCGCCATCGCGCTCGACATCAGCCCGCACGCCAACGTAGCCGAAACCGTCAAAGCCATCTTCGACAAACCCATCGTCCCCATACAAAGACGCGCGCCGGAAGTCCCCCCTCAAATCGCACAGGCCGTCGAACGCGCCCTCGCCAAAGACCCCGCCCACAGATGGGCCACCGCCGAAGAAATGCGTCAGGCGCTCCTGCAATCCATCTAAAGCAAATTCAAACAGGATAGACAGAGATTGTCAGGGTAAAGAAATAGAAATAGTTTCTGCTTTTTTATCCTCTCTATCCTGTCCATCTTGTTTGAATCTTCTTCTCATTGAATCACTCTGCTCTGCCAGCTTGACATCCCTTCGCGCGCCCGTATAATTCTCCCTTCCCGTCACACGGGCCGTTAGCTCAGTTGGTAGAGCAGCTGACTCTTAATCAGCGGGTCGCAGGTTCGATCCCTGCACGGCCCATAAGTAAAGCGAGGCGACTTGAGATTCAAGTCGCCTCGCTTTGTTTTGTGCGCTTACTCCCCTTTTAGAATTACTTGGGCAGGAGGGTGCAGGGGACGGAGACGAACTCTTGCCAGTGGAAGTCGTGGCCGACGACGATTGGCTGGTCGGAGGTGACTCGGACGCTGAAGGCAACGCGGGTGACACCATCCAGACCGGGGCCGCTCGTCGCGGGCGCGAACCAACTGACGTTGAGCGTGTGCGCGGGCTGAACTGCGACCGTGGCTCCGTTGGCTTGGCCCGTGTAATTCTGTGGCGGGTTGGAGCCTGGAATGTTCTGGCCGAGCAGGTTGTTGCCGTCCCTGTCCAGTATATTCACAGAGACGTTGGCCGCAGCCGAGCCGCCGTTGAAGACGTATACGTCGTGTCTAGGATTGCTGCCCGTGCCAGGGAAGTTGGCGGGCGTGCAGACGTAGACGTAGGGTGGCCCACCGCCGCCGGAACCCGGAGGGCCTGGCGGGCCTTGTGGCCCGGGCGGCCCCTGCGGCCCTGTGCATCCGAACATTGTGACTAGAAGAAGAAAGCTCAGCGAGGTAATGCCCGCAAGACGTAAGAAGGTGATGCTCATATCATCTCCTTTGAAGGCGCGAGAGCCGCCTCATGAATTTAAGTACGTGTGCGAGGGTCAGGTGTGCGGGCGAATCTAGCGGCTCAGGCGTGGAGTTGTCAAGATTGAGACGACACAGCCCTGAATGGAGGTCGGGCAATCAGGTAGCAGGAAAAGCCAGCGCAACGAGCGTCACGACAATCGCTGTGATGAGCGCGCGGCGATGAATCTTTCCTGCGGTCGAGCGCAGATGCTTTAACTCATTTTTATCGGTGACACTCTCTTCACCTTCATCCATGTTGCGCGTCCCGCGCGCAGCCATTGCGATTCAAGTCTTCTCGCGCGCCTGAAAAAGTCCCAGGCCAGCCATCCAGATTGGAAAGAAGATTAACAGCCGCAGCAGGCGCGGCGATTGGAAGACTACGAGCGCGAAGGCCAGAGCGACGCCGACCGCCAGGGCCACTATTCCCATCAAGCGGCGTTTGCGAATCTCTCGCGGCCCTATGTTGACGACAGGAGTTTCCATCAAGCTCCAGGGGATTCAGGGCGAAGATGTTCTGAGCGTCGCAAGAGGCTGGCCGAGTGTTACGCGGTCTCCGGGGCGTGCGCTGATGACCGCGACAGTGCCTGCAGACGTTGCGCGTGCAACGACCGTCTCGAGGCGAGGGACGGCAGCCTGTGCAATGTTCGACTGTGCGCCCGGCTGACGCGCGCGTAGCAAATCCGCTTGCGCCTGCTTTGAAGCATCCTGTGCCTGCTGCAAGCGGCGCTGCGCCTGTTCATAAAGAGAGCGCTCGGCGTCCAACTGCGCTTGCGGTGCCTGCCCGTTTGCCACGAGCGGCGTCAGTCGCAGAACCTCCGCTTCGTGCTTGACGACTTCCGCGCGGGCCGCGTCGATTGCTGCCTCGGATGCCTTGAAGTTGCGAGCGGCTCTGGCGTCCGCGCTCTCGCCTGGGCTGGGCGCGGGTGCTGCAGCTTCGCGCTCGACTGCGATTTCAAAGAGTGGCGCGCCCCGATTTACCACAGCGCCTTCGTTGACCAGCACGCGGCGCACCTCGCCAGCCGCAGGCGCGTTGATGACTATCACGCCGTCCTGACTGCTCTCCGTCTCAGAAGAAGAGGAGTGGCAAGCTGCGCTCATTAGAAGAAATGAAAAGGCCAGGGCGGAGAGGGCCGCGAGCTTTAGCAGATTCGGGGGAGAAGAGGCGCTCATGATTTTAATGAACACATCAGGGCTGGCTGTTCAAGCTCGATGCGCCCGATGTTGAAATAGAGCCTGTTGGAGAATTGCCGTTGCCGCTACTGCTTGCGCCGCTCGTCTGTGTGCCGCCCGTGCTTTGCTCAAGCTCGCGCATGGGCGTGTCCGTGCGTATGGAGATTTGGTTGGCTTCCAGCGTGCGGCCAGTGGCGCGCTGAAAAGCCGAGATGGCTTTGTTCAAGTCTGTCTGCGCCTGCAACTCACGCGCGCGTGCCGCGAGTAAATCCGTCTGTCGCTGCAAGACCAGGAAGACCGTCGTGGTGCCTGCGCGAAACTGTCTCTGCTCGCTCTCGTACTGTTGCTCGGCAGAGGAGCGCGTGGCGGCTGCCGACTGAAGGCGCGCTTCCGCAGAGCGCACAGCCTGTAGAGAGTTTCGCACGTCCGCTTCTATCAACTGTTCGGCCTGCGCCAGTTGATCCTTGATGCGGTTCGCTTGCGCGAGCGACGCGCCGAGGTTCGCTTCCGCCGTGCGATTCCTCAAAGGCAGAGAGATGCGAACGCCCAGCCGGGCCGTAGGATAATTCTGCTCAAGTAGATTTCTGAGCGACTGTGTGTAGCCGCCTACCAGATTGGGCGCGACCGTCGTGGTCGTAGTTGTGCTGGGAAGCGGCTGCAAGCCTAAGAGCGCAGAGAGGTCGTTGACGCGCTGTAGCAGCGCTGCGTTCGTGCTTGTAGTAGAAGACGAGCCGGGCTGCACCAGCGTTCCGGCTAAGCCTGCGGTCGTGTACGTGCCTACGAGGTCAACCTGTGGCTTCGTCTGGTCGCGGTAGAAGCGAGTGTTGATGTCGTTGATGTCGGCTGTGGTCTTCAGTTGAGCAAGCTCAGGACGATTATCGAGCGCGGCGCGGACTGCCTGCTCAAGCGGCACGCGCGGCGCTTCCAGATTAACGGGAGTGACGGGCGTGATGGCACGCGTCCACAGAGAGTCTGTCCTGTCGGGCAGGATTAGCGTCTTCAAAGTGTTCTCGGCCTGCGTGACGGCTTCCTGCGCCGTGTAGACGTTCTGCTCGAAAGTAGTCACTTGCGTCTGCGCGGCCACAACGTCAATCGGCGCGAGCACGCCTTTCTCCACCTGCCGGTTGTTGCTCTCCACCTGAATGCGCGCCTGCTTGACCGCATCAATCTGGACTTGCAGGTTCCTCAAGGCGAACGCCAGATTCCAGTATGCCTGCTCGACCTGCGAGATGACATCGATGGCGCGCTGGCGAAACTGCGCGTCCGTCAGAGAAAGATTGCGCTTGGCAATCTCTATCTGCCGACGATTGTTGTCGAAGCGAAAGCCTCTGAAAAGCGGCTGAGTGTACGTGAAGGTGAAGGCGGCCGGGAACTGCGGGTTGAGCCGCACGTTTTGGTTCGTGGTCGTCAACCGCGTCGAAGAGAAATCCAGTTGATACGCGCCTCCTCCCCAGGGCGTGAAGCCGCCTATGCGCGCCGCGCCCGTCAGGTCTTGCTGCGTAACTGAGCCGCTTGCGCCGCCGCCGCCGATGGTAGAACTGGTGGGCGTTGTCGCTCGCTCAAAATAGTTCTCGGATGAGAGAAGCGGGTCGTAGACGCCGCGCGCCGCGCGCAGGTTGAATTCGGCTATCTGCACGTCTATGCGCGACTGGTCTATGTCGTTGCTGTTCCTGAGCGCGAGCCGTATGGCATCGCTCAAAGTAAGAGGCACCTGGTCGGCCACGTTGACGCCCACTCGCTCGGCTGATGGAAGGGGACGAGGCGCGGCCTGAAAGTTGGGCGCAATCGGCGGCGGCTCTTGCGGCAACTCTGCCGGAGCTATGCCGCCCGCCGCGCCAACGGACTGGCCGGGCGTCTGCTGCACGCCGCCTTGCTGCGTGGGTTGCGTGCCTTGATTGGTCTGCTGCGGCGCTTGAGTTCCTGCGGGCGTGGCCGTCGTCGGCAGGCCCGTTGAAGGCGAGACCTGTCCGGGCGTCTGCGGTGTAGTCGGGCGCGGCCCCTGCGTGTTGGGCGTCGTCTGCTGTTGCTGCTGCTCCTGTATGGTCTGCGGCTGCGCGCTCTGCTGCGCCTCGTTGCTGGGGCGTATGACCGAGCCTGGAGCATTCGGCGGAAGCTGTGAAGGCTGAGTCGTGCCCGGCTGCTGTTGCGTTCCTGCGGGCGGCGATTGCTGCGGCGTCGTCGAAGGCGTAGGCGTGCGACTCGTCTCCTGCGCCCTGACATTAGCCGACAGAGTGAAGAGCAAAAGCGCGCAGATGATTAGCGTAGGGGCAGGGCTTGTGCCAGCCCGCATTTTTTAAGCAAAAAACCGGCAGGGACAACCCCAGCCCCGCCGCTTGTGTTGTAGCTGGGTCTTAAAGACCAGCGTG
>JACVRN010000185.1 GCA_014534425.1 Pyrinomonadaceae bacterium | reverse complement strand
GATAAGAAGTAGGGGCAGAGGACTTGTCCCTGCCTTTACGATTCCTGAGGAGAACCGATGAGTCGCCTTTTTAAATCATCGAATCGTGAAGAGGTGATCTTAAATCTTATTTGCCTGGCGCTGGCCGCAGTTTTCATAGTCATCGCGGTGGCAAACATCAACTGGGCCGGGAACATCCTAACCATTGACGGCCTCTTCATGTCTGTAGTGATGCTGATGCTGGCGGGATTTTTTCTCATCAGCCCAATCTACTGGGGCGTCACGCACGGTTACATCAAGATGCCGTTCGCAGCGCCCGAAGGCGGCGTGGTCGATTCCACGCCTGTGCATTTCGAAGGCTCCACGAAGCTCTTCATGGCTGTGCTAGGCTACCTGCTTGGGCTGACGCTCGTTGAAGTCTTCCTGGCCTACATACACACGCCGCTTCACATCATGCTGACTATCCTGATGGGGCTTTCAATCATGAAGGCGGCGCTCATCATGGCCTACTTCATGCACCTGCGGTTCGAGCGGCTGAGCCTTGTCATCACGCTCGTCCCCATGCTGGTCGTCTGCATCTGCCTCTTCTTCGTCTTCTTCCCGGACAGCACCAGGTCGTCAACGCTGCGATATAAAGGGAGCGCAACCGCGCCTACGACGAGCGAGAGTAAATGAAGAGCAGTTTTACATTGAAGAGTTTTTTGTCTGCGCTCGCAGCTTTCGTGTTTCTGGCGGCGCAGGCCGCGAGCGCTTTCGCGCAGTGCGCCATGTGCAAAGTGTCGGTTCAGGCAGGAGCAAATTCAAGCGCCAACCCTCAGGCAGTCGCTCAGATTTTTAACCTTGCGGTGCTGGTGCTATTGATTCCGCCAGTACTTATCTTCGCAGCGCTCTTTCTGGTTCTGCTTCGTTATAGAAAAGGCGCGGATGAAAGAGACGCTGGCAGGCTCAAGACAGCAAGCGCGCTCGATTAAACCGTTATGGCTGAAAAAGAGGAAGAGATAGTTCTTAACCTGGAGCGGCAGAGCATACGTGGCCGCGCCTGTCCCATTTGCGGCGGGAAGATTATCCCGTCCAACCAGGCCGTGTATCAAAGCACGGGCGCGCCCGATGACGTGATGCCGCTCTGGCAGTGCGAGCGCTGCGGCCATCTTGAGATTTCGGAAAAACCAAAAGCAGCCGCACCGAAGCATCCTCCGAAGGCCGCGCCGAAAAAAGCAGAAGAGTAAATCTTTCATGGACGAGATGACGCGACAGGTCTTAGGTCAATTCAAGCGATTCAACAAAGAGTCGCTTGACCTTCACGAGCTTTTCGAGGCGGGCGGCAACGACCCTGAAGGTCGCAAAGAGGTCTTCTACACGGTCGAGCGGCTGGTCGAAGAGGGGCTTCTGGAAGAGTGCGGCAACGACTTTTACGCCCTGACCACGAAGGGAAGAGAGGCCGCAGGCCATATAGACATAGAGCCTGAAGCGGAAGAAGGAGAAGTAGGATATTTCTGAGAATAGCCTTCGGGCCTGAGCGTTCTTTGAAAAATTCTGGTTGTCATGGATTACACGCAGTTGCCGCACCTGAACGCGCTCCTCAACAGCCTGAGCGCGGCTTTCCTTGTCGCGGGCTTTCTCTTTATTCGTCGCGGGAGAATAAGCGCGCACCGCGCTATGATGACGGGAGCGCTCATCTCTTCCACGCTCTTTCTCATCTCCTATCTCATCTATCATTTCGTCTTTCACGGGCTGACGCGTTTTACGGGGCAGGGGCTATTGCGCGCCACTTACCTTCTGATTCTCTTTACGCACACGGTGCTGGCAGCCGTCATACTTCCCTTCATACTCGTGACGGTCACGCGCGCACTGCACCGAGACTTTACTCGGCATCGCCGCATAGCGCGCTGGACTTTCCCCATGTGGCTCTACGTTTCCATCACGGGCGTCATCGTCTACCTGATGCTCTATCAACTTTGAGTCTAGAGAGTCAAAGAGACTTTCTTTTCTCTCAGGACTCCCAAGACTCTTTATGGGTGGTGATAATTCAAAGCCAGCGATGGACGCGAAGCCTGAGAAGCGGCGGTCGCCTTGGCCTCTGGCTCTTGTTGCGGGGCTGTTTGTCGTCGCGGCCTTTTTCACCTGGTACGGGACATGGTTCGGGCGCAATCTTTCGGACGACGATTTGAGCAGCTATCTTAAGGAAGAGAGCAAGCCGCGCCACGTCCAGCACGCTCTTTTTCAGATAGCCGAGCGCATCAGCAAGCATGACGAGGGCGTGAAGAAGTTTTACCCGCAGGTTGTTGAATTAAGTAAAAGCCCCATGACGGAGATACGTCAGACCACAGCCTGGGTGATGGGGCAGGACAACTCTTCGGAAGAATTTCATCAGGCGCTCCTCAGGCTAATCGAAGACCGCGAGCCTATCGTGAGACGTAATGCCGCAGTGCAGCTTGTCAGGTTCAACGACGGGCGTGGCCTGCCTGAGCTTCGCGCGATACTGAAGCCCTACGACGTTCAGGCCACGGCGCAGGGCCGCGTCGATAATGCTTTGCCGGACGGCGCGAACGTCACCTTCGGGACGCTGATGGCTAGAATCGAGAAGTCGGATAGAACGTTCGAAGAGTTGCGTGCGCCACTGCCCGGCACGGTCAAGCGTGTGGCCGCCGCCGAGAATAAAGAGATTCAGCCGGGCGAGACTCTGTTTTCAATTGCGCCGGATGGAGAATTTGTCTGGGAAGCTTTGCGCGCTCTTTACGTGGTGGGCGAGCGCGAAGATTTAGGTGAGGTCGAGCGTTACGCCCAGGGCGTGGAGCGTATGCCGCAGCGTATCAAAGAACAAGCGGCCCAGACGGCTCGCGCCATCCGTGACCGCTCGGAGAAAAAGAGTTCAGGCTCTAGCGCGCAATAGGGGCGTCCGAGAGCACAACGCCGTGCGCCGCTTCCCAGTCGTCTGTCGGAATCATCTCAATGGCATCCCAGGGGCAGCCGTCAAGAAACGCGCCTTCGGGGCCTTTGCTGATGCACTTCTGGCAGCCTATGCAGAGATTCGGATCGACTTCTATGCGACCGAACGGCGGGTGGTCTTCGTCCGGCACCCAGAACATGCAGGCTTCAATCGGGCAATACTCTATGCAGGCGGGCGAACCGGCGCAGCCCGTGCAGCAATCGGTCGTGACGGCCAAAATGCGCGGCTTCTTCTTGCGCGTCGCTTTGCCGTCGCCCACAGACATGGGCCAATGTTTCTCAACTATTTCTATCATGCAAGTTTTCCGTCGAATCTTCCCAGTTGGAAGAGCATGACTACTTTAACACGGCAGGTGCTAAAGCCTCAATGATTCTGTTAATGTTATATGATTGGATTTGCGCTGCTGTGAAGGTATAAGCTTCGTTTGAATTCTTGAGACAAGGAGACTGCTCTCAAATGATTACTGTCGCCGGAATCTTTAACTCCTACGTGGACGCCAGCCGCGCCGTCGGGAATCTGCGCTCGGCGGGCGTCCCCGAAGACCGCATCAACCTTCTGGCTCCGGGCACGCAGCTTGATGAACTGGAAAAGGACGTGCCGACCACGGAGACGGAGCAGCCCGGCATGGGCAAGGCGCTGGGCGGCGCTGTGGGCGGAGCGTTAGGCGTAGCGGGCGGGTTGCACATGGGCGCAGCCGCAGCGAGTCTGTTCGTGCCCGGCGTCGGCCCTATACTCGCGGCGGGAATTGCAGGGGCGGCGCTCCTTGGTCTTGGAGGCGCGGCCACAGGCGCTCTGGCAGGCGATACGATTGAAGACGCTTTCTCCGAAGGCATGCCGCACGACGAGCTTTACGTTTATGAAGACGCGCTGAGGCGCGGGCGCTCCGTTGTCATAGCCTTCGTAGAAGACGAGACGGCGCGCGATGCTGCGCGCGAGGTTCTCTCTCAGGCGGGCGCTGAAAGCCTTGATGCTGCGCGCGACGAATGGTGGGTCGGCCTGCGCGATGCGGAGCAGGAGGAGTACGTGAAAGCGGGCGGCGACTTCAATGCGGACGAGGCCGCGTTCCGCAAAGGGTTTGAAGCCTCGCTGCATCCGCAGGTGCGCGGTAGTTCTTATGAAGAAGCGCGCGAGCGCCTGCAAAAGCGTCATGGCGAAGCGTGCACGGCTGACGCTTTTCGTAGAGGCTACGAGCGCGGCTGCCGCTACCATCAACAGTTGCAGGAGAAGTACAAGAGTTGATGGAAACTCTTCTGGGCTTTGCATTGCTGGCGGCGATATTGATTGTCAGCGCGCTCATCACCAACTGGTTCGCGCGCACGATGTACAATCGCTGCGGAAACTGCGGCACGCTCAACGCCAAGCGCCGCTCACAATGCCGCGCCTGCGAGCAGGAGATAAGATAAGAAGAACGAACGACGCGTTATGATTGGGCAGTCGCTTCTTCGCTGTCGGCAAACAGAATTGAGAAGAGCAGCTTCAACGCAGAGCTTTTGGATTCTTCACTGACGTTAATCTTCCGAATCCCGTCGAGCGCCGCCGAGCGCACACGACCGTCTTCATCCTTCGTTCCTTCGAGCAGAGCGTTCATCGCAGCGTCGCTCTTGAACTTTGTCAGAGCGGATGCGGCGGCGGCGCGCACTGCGTAGAACGAATCATGCATGAGGGCTTGCCGCAGCGCTTCAAGCGCCTCTGACTTTTCATCTGCGAAGAGAGCCGCGTCACCGATTTCGGCCAATCGCTCTGCGGCCTGTAGGCGCGCGATTGCGTCCGTGCTGTTATTCAATTGAAAGACTGTCATCTCCGTGGGCTGCGGGAAATCCAGCTTCTTCAGAAAACGCTCGCTTTTATCGAAGACGATCATGCGCGGGCGGCTGTCGAGTTTGAAGGTGAAGCGCTCCGCACGCTTCGTCACATCAACCTTCTCCGTGCGTCTTCCGCGCGTAGTGCCGATTTCGATTTCAACCTCTGGCAAGCGAAAGACTGCGGGCGTCGTGGCATCCGGCGTTTGCGTCTGCTCTACGTCCAGCGTCAGTTGCCGAATCTGAGGGTTATAAGTATGACGAATGCGAAGCTCAGGATAGCCAGCCTTGTAGAGCCACTGGTCGAAGAACCAGTCGAGGCTCTTGCCTGAAACACGCTCGAAGACTCGCTGAACGTCGCGCGCGTCCGTGTTCTGATACTTGAATTCGTTTAAGTATTCATTCAGAGCTTTCCAGAACACATCGTCGCCCACGACTTCGCGCAGCATGTGCACGACCACTCCGCCCTTCTTGTAGAGCGTAGAGTCGAAGAGGTCTACGGGGTTCTGATAGCGATTGGAGATAATGGGGCGGCGATACTGGAACGAGTCTTCGCTGAAATAAGAGGCGGCGTCGGCGCGCAATTCATCCAGATAAGCGTCTCGGCCCAGCGCGTGCTCTTTGTACGCGGCCTCAAAGAAGGTGGCGAAGCCTTCGTTGACCCAGAGATTCCCCCAGTCCTTCGCGGTCGCTATGTTGCCGAACCATGAGTGCGACAATTCGTGCGAAACCAGATTGTCTACGCTGATGGACGGGTCATCGCCCGCGCCGCTCAGGATTTCCGTGTCGGCCTGAGTGGTGGCGGTGATGTTCTCCATCCCGCCAAAGATGAAGTTGGCTACAATCGTCTGCGCGTACTTGTTGAAAGGGAACTCGTATTTGAAGCGCTGGCTGAAGAACTGCATCATCTGCGGCGTCCTGCCGAAAGCATTGCGCGCTTTAATCTCCGTTCCGGGATAGGTGTAATACTCTACGGGAATATTCCTGTAACTGTCCGTGAGCTTCACGTAGTTGCCCACCACCAGCGAGATTAAATAGCTGGAGTGCGGTTGATCCATCTTCCAGTGAAAGGTGCGCGTGCCGTCCGTGTTATTCGTGGTCTCAAGCAATTCACCGTTGGAGACCGCAACTTCGTTTGCGTCTGTCGTGATG
>JACVRN010000232.1 GCA_014534425.1 Pyrinomonadaceae bacterium | reverse complement strand
GTTGGAATGTGCCTCGTAAAGTACGCGCGCATAGTCGTCCGGGCATAGCGTTGCTGATGGAGGCGGGAAACTTCTTTGAAGGCGACCATGTGCAGGCATTTATTGACAAGTATGGCGAGCAGGCTGTCTTGACCGCAGGCGTAGAGCGCGCTGAAGGGGGCTGTCAGGTAAAAGAACTGCCCTTCGCGGATTTCGTCGCAGCCTTTCAGTCCGAGCCTTTCCCGCAATTCGTCACGCAGCTTGAGGTCGTGCTTAATGAAGAGCAGGAAGCGCGATTGCTCAAACAGTTCGGTCTTGATGCCGCGCGCGTCACGCTCGGCCCGGCGCGGCCTGACCTGCTTGAAGTGCTGCCACCTCTGACTGAAGGAGCGAAGACGCGGCTTCGCATCTGGGATTTCAAGGCGAGCCAGAAGGCCCGCCACGACCATTACATACAGGTCGCCTATTATTCATTCATTCTCGACCATGCGATTAAAGAGGCCGCACTGACAGGCGCTGAAGTTGATCTTGAATTCGCAGTCATTCGCTCGCGCGAAGGCGAAGACCCCTTCGAGCTACGCCCGTATCGCCTGGCCGTTGACGATTTTCTGCGCAACCGCGCCCAACTGCTTTTTCAAGCTCCGGCTGCCAATGCACATTTTCACGTGGTAGACCACTGCGCGATGTGCGAGTACATGAATCAATGCCGCGACGAGGCGGATGCGTCTTCCGACCTCTCGCGCATTGCCTATATCAGTTCTGAGTCTAAGCGCCGCCTCAAACAATCAGGCACCAACACACATCGGGAGCTAGCGGCTTTGCGGGATGCGGAGAAAATTACCAATTTACAACTGCTGAGCCACGACCTTTCGCTCAACCTTCGGCGCTATATAGCTACGGCGCAGGCACTCGAAGACGGCGTGCCACGTCCCCTTAATTCGACGACACTGCTGATGCCGCGCTACGAGGATATTCGCGTGACGCTCTGCGCAGAGCATGATGCCGTGACGCAGACCTGTTTCGCTCTAGGCTTTAAGACTTATGAGGGGTGGAATGAAGAGAAGGGTGAAGTCGTAGGAGATGAACAGGTCTTTATCGCGCGCAAGCCCGCATCGGAAGCGCAAATACTGCTCGACTTCTTACGCGCTCTGAATGGAATCCTGCGGCGAATTGACGCTGCTAATCGCGAGTTGGCGAGCCAATCAATCGAAGATGTGGCGGGTGTGCAGGAGGCTGCGAAAGAACTGGCGCAGTCCGAAGAAGCTCTCACGGAGTTTAAGCAGAGATGTTCGGTGCTGCGTAAAACTAATCCTCAGTATGAAGTGCTGCTGGCGGAAAGAGTCGCTTTAAAGGAGCGCGCGAAACGGGCCGAAGCCGCGCTCAAGCAAGCAAGAAAGGATGCCCAGTGGGAGTTGAGGAAGCAGCAACGCTCCCTGCACTTTTACGTTTACGACACGATTGACCTCTTCGTCCTGCGCAGTCTCATCGAGCGGCATCTCTTCGATGAAGATTCCGTGGAACTGCTTGCGGAGATAACGCATCTGCTGAGACTCTTTCCGCCTTCCTCTGTCATGCAGGATGCAGACACATTTCGCACCATGCCCGGAACAGTCGTCACACAAGTGCTGCGCACAATGGTAGCCCTGCCGACGCCTTATGTATTTGATCTGAAGACTGTTTCGGAGAGGTATCAGCCTCACAGCGCAGAAGGTGAGGAGAAGGGGTATGTCTTTCGCCCGCGCTACGGCTTCGGGTGGGACTTTTCCAGCCAGGTCGCATATGAACGCATTCACGATGTTTGGCGTGGGCAATCATTTCAACCTAATTCGCGCGAGCCTCAGCGCAAACTTTCGCCCGATGACATTTATGAGAAGATTGGCGACACTGTAAAGAATAAGCTGCGCGCGACCGATTCCGTCATTCGCCGCTTGAGGCAGGATTTTCGCGAACAGCTTCTCCTGCGCAAAGAGCCTTTCATGCTCTATAGCGAATTCGACCCGCTCAACTTCCGCACGCTTGAAGCCCTGCGCGCTTTCTCTATTCTGGAAACTTCCCTCGCAGAACTGGCCGTCAAACATCTTCATGCCTTGCCGCTTGAGGAGCGTTCTAAAAAGTTCGTCTGCATACGCAATCTTCAATACGTGCCGGATTCCGCGCAGTCTGATGGCTCGCTCTGGTTCACATTCGATGAAGAATCAAAGGACGTGAAGTTCGAGCCGGGCGAGTTTAATCTCATTGTCACGCCGGAAGACCGCCCGGAAGTTTTACTCGGCGACGTTGACGGCAAGCTGTTTGAAAGCAATTGGGGGCGCGCCGCTCCTTTCAAGGTGACGCTCGTTGAATATAATATGCAATCGTCACCCCCGCGCGTACGCCTGCTGCCGGAAAACCCGGACAAGTTTCGTGAGCACGTTGACCTGACAAAGCCGTGTGCGCTCGATCAGTTATACACGGATTTCACGTCGCGCCGAATCCTCACGGTGCTGCGCGAGTTACAGGAGAATCGGCAGAACGCTCTGCACATTCACAGCCTCTTACGCGATGCTGAAATGGATGAATGGCAGCCTATCGTGAGCGATACGCGCGAGGTTGAACAACTCTTCAGGAATAGCATTGTTCGTGCAGGCAAAGACCCGGACGCATTGTTGAATGAAGGACAGTGGCGAGCCTGGCGCGGAGTGTTCAATGAGCCGCTGACTTTAATCTGGGGCCCGCCGGGAACAGGCAAGACGCACACGGTCGCGCACATTCTATTGGGCTACGCGCTGGCCGCCCAAGCTGTGAAGAAGCCCCTGCGCGTTCTGGTCACGGCCTTTACTCATCACGCCATCGTGAACGTACTGCGCAAGCTAACGGAGTTGGCCCGTGGCTACAATCTCGCGCCGGATATGCTCTCTGTCATTAAGCTCACGGGCAGCGGCAGCGCCGCGAATGACGAACTGCCAGCAAGCGTCGATTTGCTCGCAGACGAGGATTTGGAAGGCTATCTGCAACGAGACTCTCTTTGCGCCGTCGTCGGAGGAACGGTTTGGAGCGTCTACAAGGCCATGAAAAAAGCGGGCGGCGTCATCCGCCCCTGGTTCGATGTCGTGCTGGTTGACGAGGCTTCGCAGATGCGCCTGCCAGACGC
>JACVRN010000111.1 GCA_014534425.1 Pyrinomonadaceae bacterium | reverse complement strand
GGATAGGATGAATCGCCTGTTTGACGAGGCGGCGCATAAGCGTGCGCGCGAAGAGGGCGGCGAGGGCGAGATAGAGCGCGCAGACTGGACGCCTGCGGCTGATGTTTACAACCTGGACGAAGAGTATTTGATTCTGGTTGACCTGCCGGGCCTGAGCCGCGATGCGCTCAACATCAGCCTGAACGACGACAGGCTCTTTATTCGCGGCGAGCGCGCGGCGGACATGGAGCCGCAGGGAAGAACGGAGCGCCCAACGGGGAAATTCCTTCGCAAGTTCGGCCCCTTGCCCCCGACCGTTGACCAGAAGAGCGTCTCTGCGGAGTACAAGGACGGCGTCCTTCGCATACGCCTCCCCAAACGCATGGAGCAGAAGCAGCGCCGCGTAGAAATTAAAGTACAGTGAAAGCTCTTCACTTATCACTATTATGGTTTTTCGTAGGGAGAAAAAGAGAAAGCAGATGCAGGAGAACAAGGTGTCTGAAGAGATGGGTGATGATGCGACCACCCACGCCTCTTCGGCTGAGGAGATTCGCGTTACGGATCGTCGCCGCATCAATCTGGACGGCGAGGCACAAAGCGCCGACACGGGCGCTCAAGACGAAGCGCCTAGCCTGAAGCCGCGTTACGTAGAGGAGTTGGAAGCCAGAACGCGCGCCGCAGAGCAGAAGGTCGCGGACGTGCAGAGCCGCTTTGAGCAGCTTCGCGCCCAGATGCAGCGCGAGACAGACGAGACGCGCCAGCGCTTGAATCGCGCTGCTGACGAAAGAGCTAGACGTGAGAAGGCCGATTTTATCTCAGCGCTTCTGCCCGTGGCCGATAACCTTCAGCGCGCCATACAGGCTGCGGAGCAGGGCGGCTCTCTGGACTCTCTGCTCGACGGCGTGCGCGGGACTTTGAATAACTTCGAGAGCGCGCTCATCACTTCGGGCGTCGAGCCGCTTGAAGCCATAGGCCAGCAGTTCGACCCCGAACAGCACGAAGCCGTCGACACTATCGAAGTCGAGCCTGAGCGCGACGGCCTTGTCACAGCCGAGTACAGTCGCGGCTACAAGATGGGCGACCGCTTGATTCGCCCCGCGCGCGTGCAGGTCGGGCGCTCGCAAGGTGAGGGAGCCAAAGGGGCTGCGGAATAATAAGAACTGTTAATCTAATCTAGGAGAATAAAAGTGGCAGCGAAAGATTTGAAGTTTAGGGAAGAGGCGCGCTCGGCTATGCTTCAGGGCGTGAACACGCTGGCGAATGCTGTGCGCGTCACTCTTGGGCCAAAGGGGCGCAACGTCGTGCTCGGTAAAAAGTTCGGCTCGCCCGTGATTACCAAAGACGGTGTCACGGTCGCCAAAGAGATTGAGCTTTCGGACAAGTACGAGAACATGGGCGCGCAGATGGTGCGCGAAGTTGCGACGAAGACCAACGACACTGCGGGCGACGGCACCACGACCGCGACCGTTCTGGCGCAGGCAATCTTCCGCGAGGGCGTGAAGAACGTGACTGCGGGCGCGAATCCTATGGCGCTTCAGCGCGGCATACAGATGGCGACCCAGGCGGCGGTCGAAGAGCTTGAGCGATTGTCCAAGAAGGTCAAGGGCAAAGATGAGCTTGCTAACGTCGCTTCCGTCTCCGCAAACAACGACCGGCAGATTGGCAGTCTCATCTCTGAAGCCATGGAGCAGGTGGGCAAGGACGGCGTGGTGACGGTCGAAGAGTCACGCACCATGCAGACCGAACTCGACATTGTAGAAGGCATGCAGTTTGATCGCGGCTATCTTTCTCCTTATTTCATCACGAACCCCGACCGCATGGAGTGCGTGCTGGACGAGCCACTGATTCTCCTGCACGAGAAGAAGATTGCGGCGATGCGCGACCTGCTGCCAGTGCTTGAGCAGGTAGTGGGCCAGGGCCGCTCGCTTCTCATCATAGCCGAGGACGTGGAAGGCGATGCGCTTGCGACTCTCGTAGTCAATCGTCTGCGCGGCACGATAAAAGTTTGCGCCGTCAAAGCTCCGGCCTTCGGCGACCGCCGCAAAGCAATCCTGGAAGACCTCGCGGTCTTAACCGGCGGGCGCGTTATCACGGAAGACCTCGGCATCAAGCTTGAGAACGTCACGGTCGAAGACTTAGGAAAAGCAAAGCGCGTCATAGTCGATAAAGAGAACACCACGATTGTTGAAGGCGGCGGTGCGGCTAAAGCTATTCAGGGACGCGTCGCCACGATTCGCAGGCAGATTGAAGAGACGACTTCGGATTACGACAAAGAGAAATTGCAGGAGCGCCTCGCAAAGCTTTCCGGCGGCGTGGCGGTCGTCAAAGTCGGCGCGGCCACAGAGACGGCCATGAAAGAGATAAAGATGCGCGTAGAGGATGCCTTGAATGCTACGAAGGCAGCCGCGCAGGAAGGCATTGTTCCGGGCGGCGGCGTTGCGCTCCTTCGCGCCTCGCGCGCTCTTGATAAACTGAAGACGGATGACGGGGACGTGCAGACCGGAATCAACCTGGTCAAGCGCGCACTGGAAGAGCCGCTTCGTCGCATAGCCGAGAACGCTGGCATCGAGGGCGCTATCGTCGTGGGCCGCGTCTCCGAATCCAAAGGCTCCGTCGGGTTCAACGCCGCGACCAATGAGTACGAAGACCTTGTGGCGGCTGGCATCATAGACCCCACGAAGGTCGTACGCACAGCGTTGCAAAATGCTGCATCCATTGCCGGGCTACTGTTAACAACTGATGCAGCAGTCACGGACGCGCCTGAGCCTAAGAAGGCCGCGCCTCCTATGCCGGGCGGCGAAGATTACGATTACTAAAGAAGCCTGTAAATAGTAAATGGTCAATGGTAAATAGAAGAACTGCTTTTATCTATTTACCATTGACCATTTACTATTTACCGCTTTTAAAAATTTGGCTTGGCAATTGCTAATGCGAGGTGTGGTATTATCCTATTGCACGGAAATGCAACAGCGTTTCCTGCCCTCGCATCTAACTGAAGGCATTTTGGGGCCGCAGAATTTTTGGCGGTTCAAGTGATTTGAAAACCAAGACGACATCGCCGTCAAAACTTTGTCACACTCCTGACACGCTTCTGATTGCGCTAGTGGTCGCCTTGCCTTGATTAGTTAGTCGAGAAACAAAAGATGATAGACCTAGGGGCATATAAAGATAAATTCGGCGATAGCGGCCAGCGCATTCTTGAGCACGCGTTGAACGAATCGCGTCGCCGTGACCAGAATTACGTCTCCATCGAGCACATCCTTCATGGACTTGCCACGCAGGAGGCTGACCTCTTCAATCAAACCATGCGCGACCTTCATGTTGACCCGCGCATGGTCAAGATGAGTATTGAGAAGCGTCTCGATAATGGTCGGCAGCATGTCGGCAAAGGCTTTCGCATCGCGCCTGACACCACAGACCTTTTCAAGCGCGCCATGGAGCGTGCGCGAGCGCAGGGCCGCAAGACCATCGAGGCGACAGATATTTTCACAGCGCTTTCACAGGACGAGCGCGGATTGTTCATAGAAGTCCTGCGCGGCTTTGGCATCTCGCACGAGGCCGTGATGGAAAACGTGCGCTCTCGTGTCATCCTGCGCGAGCAGGAAGAGGAGCAGTACAAGAAAAAATTCGAGCTGCCTCCTTACCTCAAACACTTCGGCGTCTCTCTGAATCGTCTTGCGCGCATGGACAAGATTCCGCCGACCATCGGGCGCGAAGGCGAGATTCAACAGATGGTGGAAATCCTCTGTCATCGTGAGCGCGCAAACTCGCCCATGCTCGTGGGTGAGCCGGGCGTGGGCAAGACGGCTGTGGTCGAAGGACTCGCGCGACTAATAGAGCTTGAGCCTGAGAAGGTTCCTGCTAGACTACGTGGCTCGCACATCGTACAGCTTCAGATGGGCGGGTTAGTTGCCGGTACTATGCTCAGGGGCATGTTCGAGGAGCGCATCAAGGGAATCATCGATGAAGTCAAAGAGCGCGACAACATGATTCTCTTCATAGACGAAGCGCACACCATCATCGGCGCGGGCGCGGCCCTCGGCACATCATCCGACGCCGCGAATATGTTCAAGTCTGCGCTGGCTCGCGGAGAGCTTCGCATCATAGGCGCAACTACTTTGACCGAGTACAAAGAATACATCGCGGAAGACGAAGCGCTCGCGCGACGCTTCCGCATGGTCAAGGTTGATGAGCCTTCGATTAACGAGACGCGCGAAATCCTGCTTGGTATTCGCCCGCGTCTTGAGCGAAATTATTCTGTGACGATTTCCGACGATGCCATCAATACCGCTCTGGAGATGGCTCCGAAGTACATCCGAAATCTTCACCTGCCGGACAAGGCAATCGGCTGGCTCGATACGGCTGCCGTGAAGGTGGAAATCAACGAGCCGAACACGCTTGTCGTCAAGCCTGAGCACATCATAGAAGTCATCTCGCAGGAGTCACGCATTCCGCGCGACATGATATTCCGCGACACCAACGACCGCTTCTCGGATATGGAAGCAGACCTTGGCCGTCGCGTCATAGGCCAGAAGGAAGCCATCAAGGCCGTGGCCCAGCGCCTCAGGCTTAACAAGGGGCCGCTCAAGGAGAATCACTACAAGCCGGACGGCGTGCTTCTCTTCTTAGGGCCTACGGGCGTCGGTAAAACCGAATTGGCGAAGGCCGTGGCCGAGTTCATGTTTGGCGACGAAGAGAAGATGATTCGCATAGACATGTCAGAATACGGCGACGGCACTGTGGGCATAGAGAAGCTCATTGGCATGCCTCGCGGCATAGTCGGCAGCGAGCGCGGCGGTATCCTGACGGAGCAACTCAGAGAGAACCCTTACACGGTTCTGCTGCTTGACGAAGTCGAGAAGGCTTCGCCTTATTTGATGAACCTCTTCCTACAGGCTTTCGACGAAGGCTGGATGACGGACGGTCGCGGCAAGAAGGTTTACCTCTCCGACGCGATTGTCATTATGACATCGAACCTAGGCTCCGAGAGCTTTAAGA
The DNA here is from genome assembly GCA_014534425.1 of Pyrinomonadaceae bacterium. GTDB lineage: Bacteria > Acidobacteriota > Blastocatellia > Pyrinomonadales > Pyrinomonadaceae > JACVRN01. The sequence continues at coordinate 11,707 of JACVRN010000111.1, read as the reverse complement.
AGTACGAGAAGCCTCTGGGCTTCGGCATGAAGACTCTGGGCGACGTTCGCGCCGTCAAGGGCGAAGTGATGAAGGCAGCCGAGCAGCGCTTCTCGCCGGAGTTCCGCAACCGCATAGACGAGATTGTGGTCTTTTCGCCTCTGACTATGGATGAAGTTCGCTCAATCGCGGAGCTTTACCTCGGCAAGTTGCAGCGACAGATGGAGCATCAGGGCAAGGACGTTCATGTGACGCAGCGAGCCATAGACCTTCTGACGGAAAAAGGTTTCAGCCCGACTTACGGCGCACGATTCCTGAAGCGTCACATAGACGAGAAGGTGAAGCTGCCAATCACTACCATGTGGAAATCCGCTACGCGCTTCGTAGCCGACGTGGAAGAAGGAGAAGTCGTGATTAAGCCGAACGACGAGATTGATGTCGTTCTGAATTAAGCACGGGCGCTGCGCGTCTCTAACAAAAAGGGCTTCAGTGAAATCAAATCTCATTGAAGCCCTTTCATTTTAACCGAAACCTCTCCTTGCCAACTTCATTTCGGCAAACGGCTCATGTTTTAATAGGATTATGAATAAGAGAAACCTCCTCAGCGCCGCGACGTGCGCGCGTGCAATTTTCACTACGCTCTCTCTGGTCTTCCTTCTTTCCTCGCCGGAGGCAGAGGCGCAGGAAGCAAAGGCAACGCCGCCGCCGGTTGCCAGCAGTAGTAGCAGCACGCCTGCTGCCGGAAATGAACAGAAGGCGGAACAGATTGTCGAGCGCGCCATGAAGGCGCTCGGTGGCGACGCTTACATGAATGTTCGCTCCACGACTTCGCGCGGCTACTATTCGCAGTTCGCCGAAGGCGCGGCTGGGCTTCCGCTCACCTTCGTTGATTACATAGTCTATCCAGACCGCGAGAGAACAGAGTTCAAGGGGCAGGGCGTCAAAGTCATACAGACCAACACGGGCGACACCGGCTGGCTCTATGACGGGCAGGCCAAGACCTTGCAGGACATGAACAAGGAGCAGGTCGATGATTTCAAGCTCGCCATGAGAACGAACATTGACTATCTGTTGCGCGGCTACTGGCGCAAGGAGGGCGCAAAGCTCTCTTACGTTGGAAGGCGCGAGGCCGGAATCGGGCGACGCAACGAGACGGTTCGACTGACCTACACGGACGGCCTCTCTGTCGAATTCGAGTTCGCCGCACAGGACGGACTTCCCGCAAAGGTCATCTACAAGAAGAAGGGCAAAGAGGGAGCGGAGACGACAGAAGAAGACCGCTTCGCGCAGTTCATCAACATAGAAGGCGTGATAACGCCCTTCATCATAGACCACTTCCGCAATAGCCAACAGACGAGCCGCATCAATTATCAATCAGTCGAGATTAACCGCTCCGTCCCGGACTCTCTCTTCACGCGCCCCGCCAGCGCGAAGGCCGTGAAGTAAGAGAGGTCACATCCATCAGGGAGCGCCGAATCGCCTCCTGTACTCTTCGGAGTAGATGAAGCCGAATATCAGGTGGTGAATGTCTCTTGGCGGAATGTCAGGTCTGCCGCGTGTTGCGCCGCCGTTTATGAAGACGTACACCCACTCGTTCCAGCCGGAAAGATTAGGGTCGTTCAAGTCTGGGTCTCGCTTGAGATAAGCGAAGTACTCCATCGTGACAGCGCCTCTGGGGAAGTACTTATCATAAACGGGCTGCTGCTCTACGAATGCCTTCAAAGTTTGCCCGACGGTGAATGTCCCGGAAGCACGCAGGTTTATTAGTTCCTGCCTTCCGTACTGTGTCGGCTGTCCCGCTCTGGTAGATGTCGTAGCCGGTAAAGTCAGTCCCGATGCCAGCTCTAACTTCAATATCAGAGTGGCTGCCTGTGTGGTCAACAGAGCGTCGCTAAAGCGATTAATGAATTCCTGCTTGGCAGTGAATTGCTGTAGGTAGTCCGCAAGGTTCTGCTGCTTTACTGAGTCAGGGATGCCAAAGCCACTCAAGGTAGCCATATCTGGAATGAACTCTGCATAGCGCGGTAGTCTTCCCATACCGACTTCGTACATCCTGTAAATCATGAAACCTGTGTCCGTAAATTCAGGGCTTGCGTAGAAGCCATGAGAGACGTGCGCTCGGTCACACTCGTAGGGCGCGCCGAGGAAACCTTTCTCAGGGCCGCATCCATTTAAGAGCGGCGGCCATGTCGCCCAGCCTCCTGCATCCGGTTCTCTCGCCAGAAAGTCCAAGTAATTCATCCTCACGAAGAACTCATTACTTAGATAAGGATTGCTGGCGGGCGTACTGGCTACTCCCCTGTCCTGAATGATGATGGTAGCTTGAGTGTTTGCGCCCAGAGTGGCACCCACAGGGTTCTGTAATCTGATGGTGAAGACTTCAGACCCTTCTATGTAACCATCATTGATGATGGGAATCTGAATGGTCTTTGTGCCTTCTCCTGCGGCGAAGCGTAAAGTTCCGGCCTGTGCCGCGTAGTCGCAGCGCTGCGAAGCAAAGCCTGTCGCCAAATTGCACTCGTTGCCGCCCGATTGGTCTGATGTCAGGTATTGAACTGTAGCTGCGCTGGAAGTATCCGTGCGCGTCACAACTACATTGAGTGCGCCAAAGCCCTGAGGGGTGTTAACTGTTCCTTCGTTGAAGCTATAGCTGGACTGGCTTAGCTGTACTATGCTTCCCACTGGCGCAGAAGCTACGCTAATCACTCTTGTATATTCGTTATCCAGCTCACTCTTTTCAGCGATTACTCCGCTCGTATCAACAACAATCTTGATGGTGTGCTGCCCGGCGCTCAACGTCCCGATTGAATAGTCCTGAACGAACACGTAGAAGTTGATGCTGAGCGGCGGATTAGAGACCCACGATGCCCTTTCCACTCCGTCCACGTAAAGCTTACTGGAGAAGGTAGCAGCCGTCGCCTCGTCGCCATTGTTAATCACAGCCCAATCTACGTAGAGCGTGTCGGCTGTGGTCAGCGCGGAGCTATCCGTGCTCGTCCCGGTCGTCCTGGAGACTACAATCTTGTCTGACCAGCCCGTAGGCTGAAACGGAGTTAAGTTTGGAGCGGTCGGCGCAAAGATGCTAATCGTCCTGCTGAACTCATTGTCAGCCTCATTCTTCTCTGTAATTGCCCCGGAGGTGTCGGTCACGATCCGTATCGTATGTTGTCCGGCGCTGAGTTGTCCGATTGAATAATCCTGCACGTAGGAATAGAAGTTGACGCCGAGCGGCGGATTAGAGACCCACGATGCCCTTTCCACTCCATCGACATAAAGCTTAGTGAAGAAGTCCGCGCCCGTCGGGCCGTCTCCGTTATTAGTCACAGCCCAATCTATGTAAAGAGTGTCGGCGGTAGTCAAAGGTGTGCTGTCCGTGCTGGTGCCGGTCATCTTAGAGACCACAATCTTATTAGACCATCCCGTAGGCTGAAACGGAGTCAAGTTAGGCTGAGTCGCCGGAGGCCCCGTACCTGGCACAACGCGCCCCCACCATGTTCCCCATCTGTCCGTGCCGTTCAAGGGTGTAGAGGCATATTCCTGTATAGTCCACATGTCCGTATCATTAACAGGGTCAACGATGGTATTGCTGTAGTCCCCCCAACGGTTCTTGCCGGTGGGTGCTTTATAATAGGGAGCTTCTCCTGCCTTAAGCACAGCGTCATCCTGCAAGGTGTTGGCCGGGTCTGTGCCTGCGCGGAAAGAATAGTTAGCGCTGGCATACTGCGAGGCCGAGAATCGTGAGTAGCCTATCAATACATCATTATTCTTATTAACAGTGATTGAGGGGAAAGCATAAAATGTATTTCCGCTAGTATCCTGAATCAGCGCGCGTTGTTGGATGGAGCCTGTGGTACTCAACTGCCACCATTGTATGGCAGAACGAGTGGGCGAGCCGCCCGAAGGGAAGAACACCGTATGAGTTGTCCACAGCGAGCCGTTACGATAAACGACATTCTGTATTCGGTCGTCATTGTTTTGAATCTTCTGCGTTGAGCCAAGCTGCGGAGCGAAATCAACATCACCAGCCGGGATAGAAGACCATGAGATTGGAGCTGAGACAAAAGCGCCTGGAGTAAACACTTCACTTCCGACTGCGCCCGTGATAGTGAATAGACGGAGCGTATTACTATTCCACCTATTCAACAAATACATTGTTGAGACAGCGTTGTCGTAGGTGATGGCCGGGGTGATAGTGAAGCCTAAATTCTGAGCATTAAATTTTGTGAGGCTCTGGCTGCCGCCAGCAAAGAGACTAGCTTTATTGAGAACAAAAATATTTGAAGTAGTAAAGGAATCGCCGGAGATTGTAAACATATTTGCCGTAATGACAACCCAGTCCTTATTGAAACCGAGGCTCGGATAATCTGCCCAGAGTTGGTCTGTCGAATCTGCATCAATGCGATATAGATTCCAGTTGCCCGTAGGGTCTGATGTTTGGGAAACACCTACCAAGACGGAAGAGCCAGCCGAGCGCCTATCGGACATAGCTGTAAATATCCAGTGGTTACTGTAAGGGTCAAAAAGAGCTTTCGGGTCAAAAACATTAGAGGCATTGAGACTACTCCAGAAAGCCGTCAGTGTAGTTTCAGGAATAACGGTTGTCCCGCTACGGTTCTGGATACGCACCCTTCCGTTATGGACGACCATTAAATGATTCGGGCCGACAGCCCCGTGCGTATCTGGCGGCAGGCTGCTATTAGTGCTGCTATCGGAGGCCTGAAAGCTGGAAGAGGCTGCGGGCGAAGGCGCTGAAGGGCCAACCTCATCTGCGAGCGCTGTGGCCTGTTCCTGTGTGGAAACACGCGCGCCCTTAGGAATCGGCAAGTCACCCGGCACAGGCATGAAAGGCGAGACCTCCACCTGCTCTGTGGACTCTTCTGCGAGATTTAATGCTTGCTGGTGTGCTAGCTCTGCAAGATTTACTACTACAGGGTTTGATAAAACCTGCTTCTCGCCCTGTATCGGCTGTTCTTCCTGAACCGGCTCAGCGCTTACAGCATTGTAGGAAGGAATAGCTTCCTGCTTTTGCAGCACGTCGCCTTTACTTGCATACGAGTCTGCCTCTCTTTGCCTTAAAGAACTTTCTTCACTACTGAGACGTTGAGCTGCATTAAGGGGGGACAGGCCGATAGCCATGAGGACGCAGAGTGTTAATACAAGCAACTTTCTCATTTTATTTACTCCCAAAGAACTATCCTAGACAGGTTGAGAACTACAAACACTTAGTCAGCATCGGGGTTTTGCCGTAAGTTAAAGTGAAAGGGCCGAGGGTCTGTTTGGTATCGGTGAGATGAATGGTAATCACCATTCTACGTCCCTTCACCTGTCCGGTGTAAAGCGCCGGATGGTTATCTGGCTGTTCACCTTCCAACGTAGGCCCGCCGTGCTCGCGCGTGTGCGTGCCGTTGACGCTGAAGCGCCCTTTTCTATCCAGCCTTAAAGTTTTATCTATAGTGCCGTGGGCGCAGTCGTACTCAAGCCGCACGCCCTTGTTCTCAACTTGCAAGCCTATGTGCTCGCCGCCCCATAGTCCCTTTCGTACAAGTCTGGGTCTGCCGCTCATCTTCACCGTTTGCTGACCGAAGCTGAGAATAGAAAGCAGGAGGGCTAGGCTGATGCTAGTAAACTTCAGTCGTGGAAAAGCTTTAAGGGCTAACATAATCGAGTGAGAACTGACAGGAATAAAGTTCCACTTGATGTAAAAGCTAGTATAAGGCTGGCCTGGAAAGAGGATGGTCGGCTACAAGCTCTTGGCTAACCTTGATTGGAAACGTCCCGGCCTTGCGCGCGTGAGCGAACCTCTTGAGAGAGGAGCCGGAACAACGCGTTAATGGCCGGACACTTTATGCCTCGTGAGCATAGTTGTCAAGAATTAAGTTGTAAGAATTTGATACCGACACAACAGAGGGTTATGGGCTCTCTCCTGCCTGTACGCAGAGATTAAGAGCATCCCGCACGTTTTTTATTGATGAAGGATTAAGGCTTTTATAATTTGGCCGTGGTCTGCTCCGTGTGCGTGGCCGCTTCTTCAGGCAGAGAGAGGTTGCTACTGCGCGGCGGGGGTAGGCCAGCCAGTTGAGCGAATAGATTTTCGTAGCGGTCTACGACGACTTCCCAGTTGTAATACTGTCTCACGCGGTCTTGTGCGCGCTGGCGATAGGCTGCAACCAGCGAGGCGTCGCGCAGCACGCGTCTGAGTTGCTCGGCCAGTTCGTCGACATTCGCGTAGGTGATGCCAGCACCACCAAGCACCTCCACGTTTTCCGGCGCGGCGAGAGCCAGGACGCAGTTGCCGTAGCCCATAGCTTCAACGAGCGCGGGATGCGTGCCTCCGACCTCCGTGGCGTGAACATAACAGTAGGCGTTCTGTTGCAGCGCGCGATAGGAATCGCCGAAGACGAAACCTGTAAAGATGATTCGCGGGTCGGGTGCCGCTCTCTCCCTGAGTTCGCGTATGTACTCGTGCGCGTAGGGCGCGTCGCCCACGATTAAAAGTCTATGAGGAGTACGCACGCGCTTGAAGGCTTCTATCACCAGATGCGCGTTGTTCTCCGGCTCAAGCCTTGAGACATAAAGCACGTAGCGGTTAGGCTCGACTCCCCACTGGCGCACCGCCTGGCGGTCGTGCCTGCGCTCTATCTCCGCGCCGTAGACAATCATGGTCGAGGGCGTGTTGTACTCTGCCTGATAGTAGTCCTGTATGACGCGTGCGTCCGTGACGACCTCGTTGGGCAGAAGCGTAGCCATGCGCTCGGCCAAGCGATAATAGCCGCGGCCCAGCCAGTTCCACTTCTTGCGCTTGTGCTCAAGCCCGTCGACGTTGAGCGCAACGGGCGTTCCCGCCAGCCGCAGAAAAGTAGCAAAGGGCGCGTTGGCCGCGTTGCAGATGAGCGCGGCATCGTACCTGCGCGTCATGGCATGAAGCGAAGAGATGAAGGTGTGAACTATGGTGTCGAAATACTTATGCCGGATGGTGGGCAGGACTTTGAGCTTGACGCCATGATATTCAAGCTGGCGCGGGCTGACGTAGTGCGAGCGGCAATAGACTGTGACCTGATGGCCGCGTGCGACTAGACGAGTTGAAAGCTGTTCGGCAAATGTTTCAAAGCCGCCGTAGCTGGCAGGAACCCCGCGTGTTCCCAGGATTGCTATACGCATCAGAATCAACCCGCCCGGGGCTTCAGGCAAAGCTCTTTGCACGCCCCCACACGCCCCTTGCTCTTAGAGTTGTTATTAGCTTCTTATCTTAAAAAGCGTCTTCGCCCTCTTTCCCTTGCGGCATCAACGGCCCGCTCGTAAGCATTCAAAGTCAGCCGCGCCGTCTCGCGCCAGTCGAAAAGGGTCGCGCGCTTCATCCCTAGCTCGCGTAAATCTTGACGCAAAGCGGCATCGTCAACGACGCGCGCGATAGCTTTCGCTATAGCTTGAGTGTCAAACGGGTCTACCATCAGACCGGCGTCGCCTACGACTTCGGGCAGGCTGGTTCGATTGCCGGTGATGACGGGCGCGCCGCATCTCATGGCCTCTAGCGGCGGCAGGCCGAAGCCCTCGAAGTACGAAGGATAGACGAAACAGAGCGCACCCGAATAGAGCGGGGGCAAATCCTGCTCCGGCACGTATCCCGTAAAGACTACGTTGCTCGCCAAACCCAAAAGGTTGACCGAGCGCAGCGTCTCTTCATAAAGCCAGGCGCGTTTTCCTACAAGGACAAGACGGGGAAGCTTAGCTTGCCCGCGTGCTCGAAGCAAGCCCGAATATGCCTCAAGCAATCGCGCAAGGTTTTTACGCGGCTGAATAGAGCCTACGGCCAGTATGTAATCGCCCTCAATTTTGTAGCGAGCGCGCACGCGCTCAATCTCGGCATTAACCGAGGGCGCGAACATGGGCGCGGCGGCTGCATGCGTGACTGTAACGCGCTCCGGCGCTATGCGGTAGGTGTCTATGATGTCGCGGCGTGAGAATTCCGAACTCGTGATGATGTGCGCGGCGCGGCGTACGGTACGACGCACGGTCAGGCGAAGCTGCATCCAGCTACGGCGCTTGAATGTTTCCGGCAGGTGCTCGAAAGAGAGGTCGTGAATCGTCGTCACGACAGGACAAGGGACAAAAGGCGGCGCTGTGTATTGAACGTGCAAGAGGTCTACGGGTCGGCGGCGAAGTTCGGCTACCAGAGTGATGGGGATACGAACAAGCGGCGTGTGCGGAAGAGTTCGTCTGACTGTGAAGTTGGGCCAGCGATGATGAAAGCGCTCGAAGGCTTCGCGCTTCGTCACATAGAGCGTGTAGCGGTTCGCCCTGTCTATCTCCGCCAGCGCCTCTATGAGATTGGCTATGTAGGTCTCGTTGCCAGCCAACCCTGTGCCGACGGCGTGCGCGTCTATGGCTATGTGCAAGACCTTCTCATCCGATGTAAAAGTCCCAAATTCCAAGTCCAAAGTCCCAGGTCAAAAGAAAGAGTTCTTCGACTTGGGTCTTGGGACTTGGAATTTGGGACTTCTTCTTACTTCTTGCCGGAAGATGAAGCGCCCTGCGCTCCTCCGGCAGTGGCCTGGGCCGAGCGTGTGTCGCGCTCGCGTATGCGCGCTGCTTTGCCGCGAAGCTCACGCAGGTAATAGAGCTTGGCGCGACGCACGCGACCGCGCTTGATAACGTCTATGTGGTCTACGATGGTCGCGTGAAGCGGGAATATTCTTTCGACGCCGACGCCGAAGCTGGTCTTTCTGACCGTGATGGTCTCGCGTGCGCCGCCGTGCTTGCGCGCGATGACCACGCCCTCGAAAGCCTGAAGGCGCTCTTTGGTCTCAGACTCCTTGATGCGTACGTGTACGCGCACCGTGTCGCCCGGCTGAAAATCCGGTATCTCCGCGCGCAACTGCGCCTTCTCAATTCTATCCAAGCGGTTCATAACTTTTAACTCCAGTAACAGTTTTCAATCCTTATCTTCTCTTTGCGCTCGCTCCAAAAGGTCAGGACGATTGCGCTTTGTCTTCTCAAGCGCGCGTTCTGCTCGCCAGCGAGCTATTTCCGCGTGATGGCCGCTAAAGAGAATTTCGGGGACTTTCATCCCGCGAAAATCGGGCGGCCTGGTGTAGTGCGGGTAATCCAGAAGCCCTTCGGAGAAAGACTCGTGGACGGCGGAAGTCTCGCTTCCCAACGCTCCTGGCAAAAGCCTCGTGACCGCATCCACGACCACGAGCGCGGCAGGCTCGCCGCCCGACAGGACGTAATCCCCTATGGAGATTTCATCCGTGACGAGCGCTTCACTGACTCGCTCGTCTACACCCTCGTAGCGACCGCAGATGAGAACCACCTGACGGCACGCGGCCAACTCTTCCGCAAGGGCCTGCGTGAACTGCCTGCCCTGCGGCGAAAGCAGAACCACTCGCACGCCCTGCGTATAATTGGTGTCCGAAGGTTCTCGCTTCGTTAACTCTTCAACTGCTTCAAAGATCGGCTCAGGCTTGAGAATCATTCCGTCGCCGCCGCCGAAGGGGCGGTCGTCAACCTGCCTGTGCTTGTCCCTAGTCCAGCGACGAAGGTCGTGCGCGCTTATCTCAACCAGCCCTGCGGCGCGCGCCCGCCTGATGATGCCGTAATCAAACGTCTCCCGAAAAAATTCAGGGAAGATCGTAATAATGTCAAAGCGAAGCACGGCAATCTAAAATTCCAGTAGTCCTTCGGGCACGTCCACGCGTATGAGCTTTGCCTCTATGTCAATTCGGACGCAAATCTCTTCGGCCATTGGAATCAGGTAATCGCGCCCTTTCGCGTTATCAACGACGAGCATCTCGACTCCGCCGGTACGCATTATCTCGCGCACCCTTCCTAGCTGCTCGCCTTCAATCGTCTCGACTTGGCAGCCCTCAAGCTCCCAGTCGTAGAACTCGTCTTCCTCTAATTCTACGCGCTCGCTTTCGGGAACCGTGAACTCACATCCTACGAGCGCGCTTGCGGCTTCAATCGAATCGTAGCCAGCGAACTTTAGCACTACTCTTCCCTGATGAAACCAGTGCTCTTCAAGCTCAAGCGTCTGCCGTTCGCCGTCCGGGCCGACCGCTATCAGTCGTTCCAAGCCTTCGAAGCGTTCGGGGAAATCCGTCAAAAGCTCTGCGACTATTTCGCCGCGCAGCCCGCGAGTCTTGACCCCGCGCGCGACCGCTACCAACTCCTCTTCGGCCAAATCACCGGCGCGCTCAGACTCGCCCCTCTCTTCGCTCATTCGACGATTTCCAGAATGTAGCGCCGCTTGCCCTTCTGGCTCGCCGCATGAAGCAGAGAGCGAAGCGCGCGAACCGTGCGCCCCTGTCGTCCGATGATTTTGCCCATGTCGTCCGGCGCGACGCGCACCTCAATCATGGAGGTCTGCCCGCCGCGATCTACCTCGCGCACGTCCACGCCCGCCTCGTCGTCAACGAGGGCTTTCACAATCATCTCGACGGTCTCTCTCATAAAATAAGTCTAGAGAGTCTGTAGAGTCTTGGGAGTCTGGAGAGTCAACTGGATTCTTTCTTTTGACTCTCAAGTCTCTCAGGACTCTATAGACTCTTGACTGCCTTTGCTGCTCTGCTTAATCAAGCGGCGGACGGTCTCAGTGGGCTGCGCTCCCTTGCTCAGCCAGTACTGAACGCGCTCGTTGTTCAGGTTAATCTCCGCGCCCTCTTTGCCTATGGGGTTGTAAGTCCCAAGATTCTCAAGGTACGCGCCGTCGCGCTTTGAAAGCTTCTCCTTCACCACCACGCGGTATGAAGGTCTCTTCTTTGCGCCCATACGCATTAATCTAATAGCTAACAACTCTCTTCCTCCAAAAACAGTTTACTTCCGTTTCTTCTTCTTTTTCTTCTTCAACTTCTTGCGTGAAGGCGCGCCGGGCAGTTGGGGCAATGCCATGTCGCCGCCGTCGTCGCCGTTGCCGCCCATCATGCCGCTCATGTCGGGCATGCCCATCATGCCTGCCATGCGGCGCATCATCTTGCCCTTGAGGCCGCCACCGCCGCCCGCTCCGCCGCCGAAGAGTCCCGTGCCGGAAAGCTGGCGCATCATCTGGCGCATCTCCGTGTACTGCTTAATCAAGGCGTTGACTTCCGCGACCTGTGTGCCGGAGCCGCGAGCGATTCTGCGACGACGATTAGCATTCAGTATGCGGTGGTCGTTGCGCTCCTCGTTGGTCATGGAATCTATGATGGCTTCCGTCCGCTTGAGTTCCTTCTCCATCTGCGCCGACTGCTCTTCGCTCAGGTCAGGCATGCCTATGCCGCCTAGAAGCTGGTCGGGCAAAAGCTTCATGATTTTCGAAAAGGAGCCGAGGCGCTTGACCTGTCTGAGTTGCTTGCGAAAATCGTCGAGCGTGAACTCGTTCTTCTGAATCTTCTTGAGCTGCTCTTCTGCCTCATCCTGGTCGACCTTGGCCTGCACCTCTTCTATGAGCGAGAGCACGTCGCCCATGCCCAGGATGCGCTGGGCTATGCGCTCCGGGTAGAAAGGCTCAAGCGCGTCATACTTTTCACCGACGCCTACGAACTTAACGGGCTGGCCCGTGACCTGCTTGATTGAGAGCGAAGCGCCGCCGCGCGCGTCGCCGTCCATCTTCGTCAGCACGACGCCCGTGATGCCCACCTGACGGTGAAACTCTTCCGCCGAGCGCACGGCGTCCTGCCCGGTCATAGCGTCCGCGACGAAGAGAATCTCAACGGGGCGCGTCTCTGTCTTGATGGCGACCAGCTCTTCCATC
>JACVRN010000026.1 GCA_014534425.1 Pyrinomonadaceae bacterium | reverse complement strand
GATTTTTTCCACCGGGCCATTCTAGCCTAAACAGGTGGCCGTAGAGAAGCAGAAATTGGGTATGGGGATTTGGGGCTGGGGGCTGGTAAAAAGAAAGACAAATCGATTTTCTTTTCCCATCCCCTAACCCCTAACCCCCGTTCTTTGTCTTGCGGCTTCGTAAAGGATGATTCCGCTTGCGACCGCAGCGTTCAGGCTCTCGACGGGCGGGCGCATGGGGATGCGAACGGCTTCGTCCAACATGGAAACTTCGCTCTCGGTCAATCCTGCGGCCTCTGAGCCTAAGACCAGGGCGCAACTGCCCGTCCAGTCCGCATCCGTGTGATACTTCGCGGCGCTCAGGGCCGCTCCGATGGTGCGAACGTTGTGACCGGCGCACAAGTTCAAGGCTTCAGTGAACTCCAGGCCCGCACACAACGGCAGGCGAAAGCTTGAACCCATAGCGCCGCGCAGGGCCTTGGCCGAGAAAAGGTCTGTAGTCCCGCGCGTAGAGATGATGCCGGTCGCGCCCGCAGCCTCAGCCGTCCTGATAATCGCGCCAGCGTTCGACGGATTGTTGAGGCTATGGATGATGACAAGCAAAGGCGGGTTAGCACCAACAAACAAACTTTCTCTATTAACACGGGGCCGCGAGGCGAGCAGCACTATGCCCTGCGGCGTCCTGGTATCAGAGACGGAGGCGAGCACGTCTTCGCTCATAAGCGAGAGCCGCGCGCCCGAAGATTTCAACTCGGAAAGAAGCTTGGCTCCGCGCTCTGCGCTCTGAAATTTTTCTGTGAAGAGAGCGTCCTGAACCACAAGGCGCGAGCGCACGGCCTCTTCGGCCAGCCGCAGCCCTTCTATAAAAATCTGCTCCTGCCCATCGCGGCGGTCGCGCACACTGCGCGCGTGCTTTGCCAGAGCGTTGTGGCGGCTTGTAATCAACGCGTAGCTCATACGGCCCGCTCCAACTCGACCTCGGCCCAGACGGGCCAGTGATCCGAAACCCCCAGAGGCTTCATCACGCCCCAGCGCGCAACGCTCAACCCGCGCACGAAAATCCAGTCGGGGTGAAGTCTAATCAACCCCGCGCGCCAGGTTGCAACATTCGTGGGCATAGGCGTCCTGTAGCCCCGCTCTTCAAGAAAGGAGCGCACGCGTTCGCATGCCACGCGGGTCAGAGTGTTAAAGTCGCCCATGATGACGGTCGGCGCATACGTCTCTTCCGCTCGTTCAATCACAGCGCGGTGCTGCTCCAGTTGCTCGTCCGTGGAAGCGTGCGGGTCTATGTGCAGGTTAAAGATATGCACGTCCCTATGTGCGAGAGAAACGCGGGCGGCCAGAGCAAGGCGCGGTCGCCAGGCGCACTCCGACCAGGGAAGCTCAAGGCGTTCGACTTCAAGAAGCGGAAGGCGGCTGAGAATAGCTATGCCAGTGTCGCCTTCATCGTCGCGTTCTATGTGCTCCTCGAAATCCAGATACCACTGCTTGGCTTTCGGTTCTTCTTGGCGCGGGCTGTTGAGAGAAGCGTGCGCGTAATTCATCCGAAGCTCTCGCGCAAGCTCTCGCGCAACATGATGGCCTCCGGCGCGCAAACTCTCTTTATCTGCTTCCTGCAAGGCTATGACATCCGCGCGGGGAAAGCGTCTCTGGCCGGAAAGCGCTCGCGCAGCCCGCTTGATGTGGCGCGCGATAAGAGCGTGGCGGCGGCCTGGAAGCCTCAGACCGATTCGCCTGAGCAGGCTGCCCGTGATTAAGAAAGAGCCAACCGCGTAACGAATGTTGAAAGAGACTATGACGAGGCTTGAGCGCTCAGTCTTCTCAGCGAGCGGCGCGAAGCTTTCCACCTCAACGTCGTTTGAAGCCTGCGCTGCATCGATTTCATATTCGACCGTTGCCATCCTAGCCCTTATCTTTACGCGAACGCGCTCCGTAATGCAAAATCAGAAGGAACGTGAAATTTTAAGGGAGCGGTGGATGGCCGAAGGAACGATAATAGTCGCCGTGGACGATATGTTCTTCGCGGCAAAGATTCACGCGACGGCGGAGGCCGTAAATGTCCCGCTTCGTTTCGTGCGCCAGGCGGAAGAGTTGATACAGGCGGCGCGCGATGAAACTCCGTCCTTGATTATCTTCGACCTTCACTCGCAACGCCTTGACCCCTTTGAGTTGGCGCGCAGGCTGAAAGCAGACGAGGAGCTTCGTCACATACGCCTTCTAGGCTTCTTCTCGCATGTACAGACCGAGCTTGAAAGGCGTGCGCGCGAGGCAGGATTTGAACAGGTCATGCCGCGCTCTGCATTCTCCAGAAGGCTCGCGGAGATTTTGCAAACAGGATGAGCTAGAAATTGTAGGGGCAGGGACAAGCCCTGCCCCTACTGCATCGGCGATAACTGGCAACTTGGATTAACTAATTGACACTCGCATAACCAGAGGATTACATTGCCATCTGCTGTAAGGTCGTTTTCCTGCTGATGAGCACTCTCGTCAGAACTCACGCACGTCACCCCGCTACTGTATACGAGGGTCAGCAAGGCATAAGGAGCGAGGTTATGAGCAAGCCATTCCGAGCGCCGATGCGGGCGGGGTGATTCAAGCTGTATTCAAAGCCAAGGTCTGGCCCGACCTAGCACATGGAATCCACCCCGCCCAGGAAGTAGACCTCGATACAAAAAGTTTTAGTGAGGTCAGTCCCGGTCACCAGTTAGATTTAGGTCAGGAGGTAGGGCGGAATATTCAATCCAGGCTCACGCCCCCGACAAACATAAAACCCCGCACCGGCTCTGAGCCTGATTCGCTGAGCTATTTTGCGAAGTTGCACGAAGAGCAAAAGAAGGTTCCTCCGCCGCCTCTGAGCTTTGGATAAGCACCAGCCGTTTTGTAGTTAGTCCGGCTAAGACTCGCTACCGCAGGCCGCTACTGACCTGGTCTTTGAGTTTGACTTATTCGACTATCAATTTACCTCTCAGCATGTTCATGCCGCAGGTGAAGGTGAATTCGCCCGTGCGGTCGGGCGTGAACTCAATAGCAGTGGTTTTGTAAGCCGGAAGGTCGCGCGCGATGCCGAAGTCTCCGAAGATAACCTGCTCGCTGCATCCTGCGGTCTCGTCCCTGTAGAAGTTCAGGCGCACGGGCTTGTCCTTCTGAACTACTATCACGTCCGGCGAGTACCCGCCTTTGACAGTGACCTGAATCTCCTGCACGCCGCTTTCGGAAACTGTTGCCGCAGTGCGCTCGCGCTCTCCGAAAAAGTACCAGAGCACGAAACCTATGAGGCCCAATCCTGCGACGGCGACGATGATTTCCGTAGTGTCCATCTCTCTCATCCCTCCTGATTCTTCGGTCTGAAGCGGCGCAGGCGAAGGCTGTTGGCGACGACCGAGACGCTGGACAGAGACATTGCGGCGCTTGCTATCACGGGCGAGAGCAGCCAGCCCGTGAAAGGATAAAGCAGACCTGCGGCCACAGGTATGCCCACGATGTTGTAGATGAATGCCCAGAAGAGATTCTGCTTGATGGTGCGAATCGTTGCGCGTGAGAGAGCTATTGCCGTCACCACGCCCCTGAGGTCTCCGCGAATCAGTGTGATGTCGGAGGCTTCTATGGCTACGTCCGTGCCTGTGCCTATGCTGATGCCAACGTCTGCCTGGGCAAGCGCGGGCGCGTCGTTGATGCCGTCGCCGACCATCCCGACTATCCTGTTCTCGCTCTGAAGACGCTTGACCTCGCGCGCTTTATCTTCGGGCAGCACTTCCGCCAGAAGGCGCTCTATGCCTACCTGGCGCGCGACGGCCTCAGCCGTGCGATGATTGTCTCCGGTCATCATCACGACCTCAAGGCCCATGCGCCGCATAGCCTCTATGGCCTCTTTCGATTCGGGCTTAATCTCGTCGGCTACGGCCAGCAGCCCGGCGAACCGCGCATCAATCGCAGCATAGATAGGCGTCTTTCCTTCTTCGGCAAGACTGACCGCTCTCTGTTCAAAGCCATCCAGAGTAACGTTGCGCTCGCGCATGAGCTTCGCTGTGCCCAGGAAAATCTTCTTGCCTTCGACCGTGGCCTCAACGCCGTGGCCCGCGAGCGCATTAAAGTTTGAGACCTCTGCGAGTTTCAAGTCTCTCTCTTCGGCCCCGCGAACTATGGCTTCGCCGAGCGGGTGCTCGCTCCTGCGCTCGGTCGCAGCCACCAGCCTGAGCAACTCATTCTCTTCCACGCCCGGCGCGGGCAGCACATCCGTCAGAGTGGGACGCCCGCGCGTGATAGTTCCGGTTTTATCCAGCACTATCGTCTGCAATTTATGAGCTATCTCAAGGCTCGCGCCGCCCTTGATGAGAACTCCGTTTTCAGCGCCGCGCCCCGTCCCGACCATGACGGCTGTAGGCGTCGCAAGCCCAAGCGCGCAGGGGCAGGCTATGATGAGCACGGAGACGAAGGTGTTGAGCGCCATCTGAAAGCGCACGTCAACGGGCGCGGCTATGAACCAGATGACGAAGGTGGCAATCGCTATCGAGATGACTACGGGCGTGAAGATGCCGCTTATGATGTCTGCCATGCGAGCAATCGGAGCGCGGGAGCCTTGCGCGTCCTGCACCATCTTTACTATCTGCTGAAGAACCGTGTCGCGCCCCACTTTTGTAGCGCGGAAACGAAACGCGCCAGTCTTGTTGATGGTCGCTCCGAAGACCTCATCGCCGACGGCCTTCTCCACGGGAAGGCTCTCGCCCGTCAGCATGGATTCGTCAACTGCGGAAGCGCCGTCTTCAACTATGCCATCAACCGGAACCTTCTCGCCCGGACGCACAAGGATTAAATCTCCCGCGACGACATCTTCGACGGCCAAGTCAACTTCCTCGCCGTCTCGTATCACGCGAGCGGTCTTCGCCTGAAGACCTATCAGCCTGCGTATGGCTTCGGAGGTGCGGCCCTTGGCGCGAGATTCCAGCAGGCGGCCCAGAAGTATGAGCGCTATGATGACGCTCGCGGCCTCAAAATAGACGGGAGCGGACGAATCATTCGTCATGCCTTCCATCCCTGCCATGTCGCCGCCGCCGCCGGAAGCCGTACTGAAAAAGCCTGGCGCGAACGTCGCGGCGACAGAATAGAGATAGGCCGTGCCTGTGCCGACGGCAATCAGCGTGTTCATGTCAGCCGCTCGATGCCGGAACGCAGCCCAAGCGCCGCGATAGAACTGCCAGCCGCAGTAGAAGACTACGGGAGTGGTCAGGGCAAGCTGAAGATAGTTGACGCCCGCGAAGTTTAGAAAAGAGATGCGGCCATGCGACATGGCTATCAGCAGCACGGGCAGCGAGAGCAGCGCGGCTATAAAGAATTTTCGCAGGAGGTCTCGGTACTCGGCCTCGCGCGCCGCGCGCTCGGAATCCGCAGCCGCTTCATCGCCGCCCGCGCCTTCGACCACGCGCACCCTGTAGCCGAAATCTTCCAACGCGCGCTTGATGCTTTTCGCGTCGGTCGCTCCAGGCAGATACTCCGCGCGCACCTCCATTGTACTCAGGTTAAAGGAGGCGTTGACCACGCCCGCGAGCCTGTTGAGATAGTTCTCCAGTTGCGTGCTTGAGCCTGCCGGACGCGCCGAGTCATCGACTATAAATTCGGCGCGGGCCGTCGCGCTCGTTCCGTAGCCGATTGATTTCACAGTCTCAATCAACTCGCGCACGCCCGTAGCCTTCGGGTCATACGCAACGCTCGCCCGCGAAGTGGCGAAGTTGACCCCTGCCTGATTGACGCCCGGCGTCTTTGAAAGCTTTCGCTCAATACGTCGCGCACAAGCCGCACAGGTCATGCCCGTAATCGGCAAGTCAACGCGCTCATCCGCCTTCTCGGTTATTCCTTTGCTTTCTGCCATATCTCTTCCTTTGACGAACATCCCGCCCGTTAAGTAGCCTGCCCCTTTTTTAACGCGAAAAAAGAGGGAAGGGAAGGCCATCTGTTTGAAGATAGCCTTCCCTTGATATTTTCTTCTGCTGGAAAAGCGACGCGCGTTTCTTCCTGCTTATCCAACGGGCGTCGGCGCGATTACTTCATGAATCGCTCGCACCTCGTTTACTAGCTGCTCGTACTGTTCAATGGTCAGCGCCTGTGCGCCGTCGGAAAGTGCGCGCTCTGGCTGGTCGTGAACTTCTATAATGAGTCCATCAGCGCCTACGGCCACGCCCGCTCGTGCCAGTGGATTGACCATGTAGTTCTTACCCGTGCCGTGCGAAGGGTCAACTATGACCGGCAGGTGAGAGATGCGGCGCACTGCCGGGATGGCCGCGAGGTCAAGCGTGTTCCGCGTGTGCTGAGCGAAGGTGCGTATGCCGCGCTCGCACAAGACCACGTTGTAGTTTCCTTCGCTCATGACGTACTCTGCGGCGAGCAGCCATTCGTCCAGCGTGGCGCTCAATCCGCGCTTTAGAAGCACGGGAAGCGGTGAGCGTCCGGCGCGCTTGAGCAAACTGAAATTCTGCATGTTACGAGCGCCAATCTGAATCACGTCGCCGTAACGCTCCACCATGTCCACGCCCGCTTCGTCCAGGGCTTCCGTCACAATCTTCAGGCCGTAGACCTCGCGCACCTCTGCCAGAATCTTCAAGCCCTCTTCGCCCAATCCCTGAAAAGCGTAGGGCGAAGTTCGCGGCTTGAAAGCGCCGCCGCGAAAGAATCGCGCGCCGCTACGCCGCACGGCTTCGGCCACACTGAAAGCCTGCGCGCGGCTCTCTACGGCGCAGGGGCCAGCGATGATTGCCAACTCGTCGCCGCCAATCGAAGCGTCGCCCACTCTCACCACAGTCTTTTCGGGCCTGAGGTCGAGCGTTATCAGCTTGTAAGGCTTGCTGACACGAATAGCTTCGGCCACGCCCGCCAGATTCTCAAAGCGAGAAACGTCCACAGCGCCCTGGTTGCCCGTGATGCCTATGGCCGTGCGCGTAGCACCCGGCAGAGGGTGCGCCCTGTAACCCAACTCTTCGATGACGCGCACCACTTCCGCCACCTGGGCGTCGGTCGCGTCTGCTTTCATGACAATTAACATAACTTTTTCAAATCAGCTTTCAGCATTCAACCGTCAGCCGTAATCCTGCTGACAGCCAATTGCTTTTATACCTTTAGCCTCTCTCAAATGTACAGCGCAAGCGCGTCTCCAGAAGGAATGCTCCTTTACATCCTCTCTGGAACTGTGATGCCGAGCGCTTCGAGCGCAAGGGCTAGCTGGCGGCGCGTGACCTCCGCCACAGTCACAAGCACGGCGCGGCGCGCTGCGTTCTCTTCAGCAATAATACGGTGGCGGTGGTAAAAAAGATTGAAGGCGCGGGCCAGATTGAAGGTGTACTTGGCGAGCGTGGCTGGCTCTGCGCCTTCTGCGGCCCCTCGCACGGCTTCGTCAAGACGAGCCGCGAGCGTGACGAGCGACCAGATTTCATCCCCGCCTTCGCCCTCGAAAACTTTCGAGACCTCTTCATTCCTGTCATGCTGCGCTTTCTGAATCATCTCCTTGGCCGAAACTTGCGCGCCCGCGTCAAGTTTGCGAAAGATTGAGTTGGCGCGCACGGCTGCGTACTGGCAGTAAGGGCCTGTCTCGCCTTCGAACGAGAGCGCTTCCTTGAAATCGAAGGCGATGACAGAGTTGCGCGTGAACTTCAGAAGAAAGTAGCGCAGAGCGCCCACGGCAATCGCGTGCGCGATAGCGACCCTTTCATCAACAGAGATGTCTGGGTGTCGTGTCTCGACTTCGCTTAAGGCGTCAGCTTCCAGGCGATTGATGAGGTCGTCCGCCTTGACGCCGATGCCTTTGCGCCCGCTCATCTCCACGAAGGGGCGCGTGCGGTCTTCTTCGCTCAACTCAATTCCCAGTTCTTCGCAGGCCGCGATTGAGAGCGCGACCATCTCGTAGCCAAGATGCACGCTGGCCTCTTCGCCAACGTCGGGCGCGACCGCAGCCACACCGCGCCTGACGACCTCTTGCGTGTAGGATTGGCGCGAATCTATGACGTTATAGACGGTCGCGCCGCCGCCGAAGCGGGGTCGCGTTCGCGCGCCTATCAACTCTGTAGTGTCTTGCCGTACATGCTCTGTAGAAGTTATCCAGGTCGTCTGACCGTCAAAGTAATGGCGGAAAGGCTTGTAGTTGAAATCAAGCCCCAGGCGGCCAAGCTTCCACAGTTGATAGGCGATGTCCTTGCCCGTGTAAGTCACAGTGCCGTTGGAGCGCACTATAATCTTGTCGGCCTCGTGCTCGTCCGTGCCCGTGTGAGATTCAAAGGGCATGACCCAGCAACCCTTGTTCTTGCCTTCTTCGGCAAAGTGTATGACGCTGCGCTCTTTCATGCGCTCAAAGGCAGCGTCCCAGAAGTGCAGGTGAAGAATCTCAGACTCGCGCGGCAACACATCATAGCGAATCCCTAGCCGCTCCATTGTGTCCAGTATGCATTCTACGTTGCGCGTCGCCACGTAATCGGCCAACTCCGCAGTCGGATTGTCGCCCTCTTCAATTGCATGAAGCGTTTCGGCCCTGAGCTTGAGGCGCTCTGCGTCTGGCTCGCCGTTCGGGTCATCATTGCGGTAGAAGAGACCTACGCGCGTGTACAAGTCCCAACAGTAATAATCGAAGGGGCGCTCCTTCGGCAGGCTCTTGTCCAGAGCCTTTATCTCGTCGAGCGTCATCCCTTCCAGGTGAATGAAGCCGACTACAACGTCCGCCACCTGGACGCCAGTGTTGTCTATGTAGTTCTGAACCTCAACGCGCTCGCCTGCGGCGCGAAGGATGCGAACGAAGGTGTCGCCCAGGACGGCATTGCGTACGTGGCCTATGTGAGCAGCCTTGTTCGGATTGATGGAAGTATGCTCGACCATGCGCTTCGGCTTCACATCTACGTCCGATAACGTCCCCGAAGAGCCTGCCGGAGCAACCAAAGAAGAGAAGCGCGAGAGAAACTGTGCGCGGTCGTAGAAGACGTTGATGTAGCCCGCGCCAGCGACCTCAACTCTTGCCACGCCTTCCACTGCTTCGAGCAGGGGCTTGAGCGCTTCCGCGATTGAGCGTGGCGGGCGCTTTTCTCCGGTCGCCTGCTTGATACGGCGCGCAAGCTCGAAGGCGACAGGAAAAGCCAAGTCGCCCATCTCCGTGCGCGGCGGAACCTCTGCCGTCACCTGTTTGAGTGTGATGTTGAAATTTTCGGCTGCGGCGCTTCGCACGCGCTCGCGCAGGGTTTCCTGAAGGTCTTGCAATCTCACTATAGAAAAAGCTTCCTTTGGACTCTACTATTATGACTCGGCCACCACCGGCAAAGCTGAAAGTATAACTTAAAGCAATGCAGAGGAGGAAATTAACAGGATGGAACTGCTTGACACTTACGCTGTGCGCTCTGTTACCATCGAAAGAACTTCATGCAGGCAAGAGCGGATTTGATTTCGGAGGAATTAAGGGAAAGGTTCGCCGAAGCCAGGCGTGTGCTCGTGTTGACGGGCGCGGGCGTTTCGGCTGAATCGGGCGTGCCTACGTTTCGCGGCGGAGGCGGCGCGGGCGTCTGGAAAGGGATGCCCTTCAACATCATCTCTTCCGCAGGAATGCTTGAGAGAGACTTGCCGGAGGTCTGGGCCTGGTTTGATTACAGGCGCGGCCTAGTGGAAAAACTCGCGCCGAATCCGGCACACGCGGCGCTTGCTCGCTGGCAAGAGCGCTTTCGGGATTTCACGCTCGTCACACAGAACATAGACGGGCTGCATCAGGCTGCGGGCGCTCGCAACGTGATAGAACTCCACGGCAGCCTGTGGCGAGGGCGCTGCGTGTCGTGCTCCTCGCGTTACGACCTTAGGGAGTTGAACGAGCAGGAGCGACCTCCGATTTGCCGCTTATGTGGAAACTACTTGCGCCCGGACGTGGTGCTGTTCGGGGAGCAGTTACCCCTGGGAGCGTTTGAACTCGCGGCGGAGAGAGCCAGGGCTTGCGAGCTTTGCTTTGTCGTGGGTACTTCCGCCGTCGTCTATCCTGCGGCCATGCTGCCGGAGATTGCCAGCCGCGCAGGAGGCGCTTACGTCGTGGAGATTAACCCTGAGAGGACGCCGCTCTCAGACCTCTGCGACGAAACTATTCAAGGAAAGGCAGGAGAAATCCTGCCGCTATTATGAGAACTCTCTATTTCGATTGCTTTGCTGGTGCGAGCGGCGACATGATTCTGGGCGCTCTGGTCGGCGTAGGCGTTGACGAGCGCCAGTTGATTGAAGAACTCTCTTTGCTTGGCGTCAGTGGCTACGAGATTGATTTCGGTCGGGTGGATCGCTCCGGCATAAGCTGTGTGAAAGCAGACGTGCGCGTCCCGCACGAACATGCTCATCGTCATCTGGGCGACATTCTGAAGATAATTTACGACTCCGGCTTAAGCAACCGTGTGAAAGAGCGCGCGGCGCGCATCTTTTCCCACCTGGCCGAAGCGGAGGCTCGCGTTCATAACCTGCCCATAGAACGCATACACTTTCATGAAGTCGGAGCTATGGACGCCATCCTTGACGTGGTCGGCGCGTGCATAGGCTTTGAGGCGCTCGGCATAGAACGCTTCGCCTCTTCCGCTCTGCACGTCGGAAGCGGAATGGTAGAGATGGCGCACGGTCGCTTTCCTGTGCCTCCGCCTGCGGTCGCAGAGTTGCTGAAGGATGCTCCCGTTTATTCGACCGACATCACGGGCGAGCTTGTGACGCCAACGGGCGCGGCCATCATCAGCACTGTGTCTAGTCAATACGGGCCGCTTCCGAGGATGAAGATAGAGCGCGCGGCATACGGCGCAGGCTCCCGCGATTATCCAAGGTTTCCGAATGCGCTGCGGCTCATCGTGGGCGAAAGCGAAGCTGAAGAAGCGGCTGAAGAAAAGCTGGTCATGCTGGAGACGAATATTGACGACATGACGGCGCAGAGGTTCGGCTACCTGATGGAGCGGGCGCTTGAAACGGGGGCGCTCGATTGCTTCTTTACTCCCGTGCAGATGAAGAAGAACAGGCCCGGCGTGCTCGTCTCCATACTTTGCAGGCCGGAAGAGAAAGAGCGTTTGAGCGAACTGCTTTTTACAGAGACGACTACGCTAGGCGTGCGCGAAATGGAGGTCAAGAGACGCGCGCTTGAGCGCACAGTTGTTCGCGTGGAGACGCGCTACGGCGCGATTGATGTTAAAGTAGCACATCTCAACGGGCGAGTTATGAACGAGATGCCGGAGTACGAGCAGTGCCAGTCTGCGGCACGGACGAGTGGTGTCAGCTTAAGCGCGGTCGAAGATGAAGTGCGCTCCCGGCTTGCCGCTATGAAGACTGAGAAAGGGGAGGGCGTTTGATGGCGACACAAAATTCTGTGACCGAGACGGACGAAGAGACTCAAGCGGGGCCTAAGAATGTTGACCTGGATTTGATTGCGCGCGGCGTGCGAATGATTCTGGAAGGCATAGGCGAAGACCCCGAGCGCGCGGGCCTCAAGCGCACGCCCGAGCGCGTCGCCGAGATGTACGCCGAGTTGACTTCCGGCATGCACGAAGACCCCAAGGCGCACGTGGAGCCTCTGCCCGGCGACACGCATGACGAGATGGTGATAGTCAAAGACATCAGCATCGCCTCGGTCTGCGAGCATCATCTGGCCCCTTTCGTCGGTCGCTGTCACATAGCTTACATCCCCAAGAACGGTCGCATTGTGGGCTTATCGAAACTGGCGCGGCTGGCTGAATCCTACGCGCGTCGTCTACAGGTGCAGGAGCGCCTGACCTCTTCTATAGCAAACACGCTTTATGATGTGCTTAAACCGCTCGGCGTAATGGTGGTCATAGAAGCCGAGCACACCTGCATGACCTTGCGCGGCGTCAGGAAGCCAGGCGCAATCACCGTCACCTCCTGCGTGCTCGGCGGCTTTCGCAAAGACCCGCGCACGCGCGCAGAGGCCATGGCATTGATAAAAGGGAACGTCTAAAGAAAAGAGAGCGAAGATGATGAATAGCCACATTCGATTCGGCTTTCGAGTGAAGGGAAACAAGTGGACGACGCGTTTGAGGCTCTTGACGGCTGTTGCGCTCATGCTTTTGATGGCCGCAGCCGCGATTCCTCAAAGACGCAGAGGCTTGCCGCGTATGTCAACGAATCCGACCATCAACGAGAACACTTTGCGCGCTGATATTAAGTACCTCTCGGACGACCTTCTTGAAGGGCGCGGCACAGGCGCGCGTGGCGGAGAGCTTGCCGCTAAATACATCGCCGCGCAGATGGAAGAGTTGGGACTGAAGGGCGCTGGCTTTCGGGGCAGCTTCTTTCAACCCGTCTCGCTCGTAGGCGTCAAGGCAGACCCGAAAACGACTCTCACCATCTCTTCGGGCGGCAAGCGCGAGAGCTTTAAGTTCGCGGAAGAGTTCGTGGCCTTCACGGGCGCGCAGACCGAGAACGTATCCGTCGATGCAGACCTCGTTTTCGTGGGCTACGGGATTGATGCGCCGGAGCAGAAGTGGAACGACTACAAAGGAAGCGCGGACGATTACAGGGGAAAGGTGCTGGTGATGATGGTCAATGACCCGCCAGCCACGCCGTCTGAGCCTAATCTCTTCGGCGGTCGCGCGCTCACCTACTACGGTCGCTGGACTTACAAGTACGAAGAGGCCGCGCGTCGCGGCGCAGCCGGTGTGATACTGATTCACACGGACGAGTCTGCGGGCTATCCCTGGGGCGTGGTCAGAACTTCGAACGGCTCATGGCGCTTCGACATCTCAAGGGCTACCGGCTTTGATGACAAAGCGCCTTTTCTTAAGATGCGCTCGTGGGTGACGAACGATACGGCGCAGAAGATTATGAGGCTCGCGGGACAGGATTTGGATGAGCTTAGACGCCGCGCGGCTTCGCGCGATTTTCAACCCGTCAAGCTCAATGCCAAAGTTTCAATCGACATCAAGAGCGAAGTCAAACGCGTAGAGTCTATGAACGTCGCAGGCATCCTGCCCGGACGTGATGCGCGCCTCAGAGACGAGTACGTTATCTATTCCGCGCACTGGGATCACTTGGGAATTGGCGAGCCTAATAAGCGCGGCGACAATATCTACAACGGCGCGGTCGACAACGCTTCGGGCGTGGCGAGCGTGCTTGCCATAGCGGAGGCTTTCGTTAAGCTGCCAATGAATGAAAGGCCGCGCCGCTCCATCATGTTTCTTTTCCCGACCGCAGAAGAGCAGGGGCTTTTAGGCGCGGAGTGGTATTCACGTCACCCGCTCGTGCCGCTCAACAAGACTGCCGCCAACGTCAACCTGGATTCAATGAACATACTAGGGCGCACGCGCGACTTCATACCGCTAGGTGCCGAGCGCTCTTCGCTCAGGCGCGTAGTTGAAATGGTCGCGCGCCAGCGCTACATGACGGTCGTGCCTGACCAGCGCCCCGAACAAGGCTCTTTCTACCGCTCAGACCACTTCCCGTTTGCGAAAGTGGGCGTGCCTTCCATCAGTCTCAAGGAAGGGATGGATTTCGTAGGGCGACCGAAGGGCTGGGGCGAGCAGCAGTTCAAAGCCTACAATACGGCCAACTATCACCAGCCTTCGGACGAGTTCAGCGACGCGTGGAATTTCGAGGGGATGATTCAGGAGGCCATGATTGCCTTCGACATAGGTCGCCGCATAGCTGACATGGACGAGATGCCGCGCTTCAACCCCGACGACGAATTCGCCAAGGCCGACCGGAACAGAATGGGAGCATAAATCGTAAGACTTAGCGGACGCGAGTTTGAAAGAGAAGGGAAGAATTAACAGGATAAGAAGAAATTTAATCATTGATTCATTTGTTCATTGAATCAATGAAGAAATGAATCAATGATTAAATCTGTTTCATCCTGTTAATTTTCGGCTCGCGTTACATTACGATTAAAGGGAGAATGAAAACTTTCTACGTCACGACACCGATTTACTACGTCAACAGAGAACCGCATCTAGGCAGTCTCTACACCACAATCGTCGCCGACTGCCTGACACGTCACAAGCGGCAGCGCGGGCACGAGACCTTCTTTCTCACGGGCACGGACGAGCACGGCATCAACATTCAGCGCATAGCCGAGCGTGAAGGCATCACTCCGCGCGAGCACGCAGACCGCATCGCAACGCAGTTCAAGAAGATGTTCCGTATGTTCCACCTGGACACGGAGCACGGCGGCTACGACATCTTTATGCGGACGACCGAGCGCTTTCATTACGAGGGCGTCTCGGAGTTGTGGCGTCGCGCCGCGAGAAACCGCAGCCCGAAGGGGCGCGAGAACATCTACAAGGGATTTTATGAAGGCTGGTTCTGCGCCTCCTGCGCGGCCTACAAGACCGAGGACGAGTATCGGAAGGCTGAAGAGGAAGGCCAGCCCCCGCTCTGTCTTGAGCATAACATCCCGCTCGACCGCGTTTCGGAAGAGAGCTACTTCTTTCGTCTTTCGGATTACAGTGAGACTCTGCTTGAGCTATTCGAGCGTCCGGGCTTCATACGTCCCGAATCGCGCCGCAACGAAGTCATAAGCTTCGTCAAGAGCGGCTTGCAGGATTTGTCCGTCAGCCGTCTGAAAACTTCCGTCAGTTGGGCCATCCCCGTGCCGGATGATGAATCGCACACAATCTACCTATGGATTGATGCGCTGTCGAACTACATCACGGCCATTGGCTTTGGTAATCAAGAGCGCGAGCGAGTCGCGGGCTTTGAAAAGTTCTGGCCCGCAGTGCATCTGGTGGGCAAAGATATACTGCGCTTTCACGCCGTTTACTGGCCCGCCTTTCTGATTGCCGCAGGGCTTGAGCCGCCGCGCGTGGTTTACGCTCACGGCATGCTGCTGGACGGCGAAGGCCGCAAGATGTCGAAGACGCTCGGCAACACTATTGACCTGGACGTGCTGCACAAGCATTTCCAGACGGACGCCGTGCGCTACTTCTGCCTGCGCGAAGTCGTCTTCGGGCAGGACGCCAAATTCAGTTACGAGGCTTTGATTGACCGCGCCAATTCCGATTTGGCGAGCGGCCTGGGAAATCTTTCCAGCCGCACGCTGACGATGATTAATCGCTACTGCGGAGGGCAGGTTCCTTCCGCTTTGATTAACGAAGAGAAGTATCTGGCGGCGAAACGCGCTGGCGTTGACCCAGACCCGCAGGCTCTTGCCTCCGCGCTTGAGCACGCGCGCGATCAGTTCATAATCTTCTTCGACGACTTCGCGTTCAGTCGCGCAATCGAAACGGCCTGGGGCGTGGTGGCGCGAGTGGACAAGATGCTCTCGAACGCAAAGCCCTGGGAGTTGGTCAAAACGGAAGAGCAGCATCAGACGCTTCACGCGGTTCTGTATCGCGCGGCTGAGGCGCTGCGCTGGCTCTGCGTGCTTCTCTATCCTGTGATGCCGGAAGCGACCGCGCGCATTTACGAGCAGTTGGGACTTCAGGGCAGCCCCGCTCAACTTAACCCAGGCTCTTTGCGCTGGGGAGAATTGCCGGAAGGAACGCGCATAGGAGAGGTCAAAGCCCTCTTCCCGCGAATTGATAAAGCGAAAACTATGTCGGAAATAGAAAAAGCGAACGAGCAAGCAGGAGGCACTCATGCCACGGAAGCGGACGCAGTGGCGGGGGCCGAGGCAAAGAGCGAGACGAAGCCTGAGCCGCCTATGCGCGGGGCGACTGAAGCCGAGGCTGTGCCGGGCGCGGAATCGGTAGAAGGCGTCACGCAGTTTATAGAGATAACTGATTTCGCCAAGATTGACCTGCGCGTCGGCCAGGTCTTAACAGCCGAGCGCGTGCCGAAATCCGACAAGCTTCTGCGCTTCACTATCGACCTGGGCGAAGAGACGCCGCGTCAGGTGTTGGCTGGCATAGCCGAGTACTACGAGCCGGAAAAGATGGTCGGGCGAAAGCTCGTGGTCGTAGCCAATCTCAAGCCGCGCAAGCTTCGCGGCTTCGAGTCGCAGGGCATGATACTCGCGGCCTCAATAGGCGAAGAGGGTCGCCCCGTGATTGCCACCTTCACGGAAGACGTGCCGAACGGCGCAAGACTCAAGTGAAATGGCAATCAGCCGTCAGCAATCAGCAACTCTATATCTTTAAGCTGATTGCTGACGGCTGATTGCTGATTGCTAAACTCATGTTTGTAGACTCTCACGCGCACATTGACGGCGAAGAGTACGACGCGGATCGTGACGAGGTGGTCGAGCGTGCGCGCGAGGCTGGCGTGCGCGCGATTTTGAATGTTGGAACGGGCGACCCTCGAAGCGGAGCTTTTGAGCGCGCCGTGAGTGTGGCCGAACGGTACGAGAATGTCTTCGCCTCCGTAGGAGTTCACCCGCACGATGCGAAGCTTTTTGATGAAGAGGCTGCCGCGCGTCTTAAGCTTCTGGCGCGCGAAAGCTCAAGCGTCATCGCTTGGGGCGAGATAGGGCTGGATTATCATTACGACAACAGCCCGCGCGATGTGCAGCGCGAAGTCTTTAGACTTCAGTTGCGTATTGCGCGCGAGCTTGAGTTGCCCGTCATTATTCATTCGCGCGAAGCAGACGAGGATACGGTCAGCATCCTCAGAGAAGAGATGGAGTGCGCGAAGAGGCGCGGCATCATGCATTGTTTCGGAGGAGGCCGCGAGATGGCAGATGCCGTGATTGAGCTTGGCTTCATGGTCTCGTTTGCGGGAAACGTGACCTTCAAGAAGGCGGAAGATTTGCGAGACGCTGCGCGGCGCATTCCGCTCGAAATGCTGCTGGCGGAAACGGACTGCCCCTTTCTCACGCCCGTTCCTTTTCGCGGGCGACGCAACGAGCCTGCGCGCGTGCGCGAGGTGACTGAGTGCCTGGCCGGTTTGCGCGGCCTGACGACGGAAGAGATGGGTCGGATAACGACCGAGAATTTCAGTCGCTTCTTCTGCCTTGAGCTAAAAGTATAATTAACAGGATGGACAGGATGAAAGGGATTGATTCATTGATTCATTTCTTCATTGAATCAATGAACCGATGAAGCAATGATTAAATTTCTTCTTATCCTGTTTGAATTTTCCTCTAGTTGCGTTTGATGTTATGCTCAACGCTGCTATGGCACAGCAGAACTCATTCGATATTGTTTCCGAGGTTGATCGCGCAGAGATAAGCAACGCCATCAACCAGACTATGAAAGAGGTTCATCAACGCTTCGACTTCAAGGGAAGCAAGGCCGAAGTCGTGATGGAAAAAGATGAGTTGGTGTTGACGGGCGAGGATGAAACACGCCTGCGTAACATGAACGACATCCTTCAGCAGAAGCTCGTGCGGCGTGGCGTGCCCCTGAAAGCCTTCAGTTACGGAAAACCTGAGCCTGCTGCGGGCGGAACCCTGCGCCAGCGCGTGAGCGTTCAACAGGGCATCCCGCAGGACAAGGCCAAGGAGATAGTGAAGTTCATCAAAGACACCAAGGCCAAAGTGCAGGCTTCGATTCAGGGCGACACGGTGCGCGTCACAGGGCGCGACCGCGACACGCTCCAGGACATAATCGCCCAACTCAAAGCCAAAGATTTCGGCATCAACATGCAGTTTACAAACTATAGAACGAACTGAACCACTCATCACTGCCTTTATGAATTCGTCACACACAGCAGAGGTTGAAGCGCCGCAGGCAGGGGCGCGGCGCATCTTCAATCTCATCAGCGCGGAGCTCGGCCTGGTCGAAGAGGAGTTCGAGCGACAGGCGCGCTCTAATATTCAAGTCATAGCGTACCTTGGCGATTACCTGCGCGCCTCCGGCGGAAAGCGTGTGAGGCCAGCGCTCACCTTGCTCTCGGTTTACGCGGTCGGCGGAGACGCTTCGCGCTACAACGCAGTGCGTATGGCGACCGTCATGGAGTTCCTGCACACGGCGACATTGGTGCATGACGACGTGATTGATAATGCCGTCACGCGGCGCAACCGGCCCTCCATCAATTCTCGCTTCGGCAATCAAACAGCCGTCTTGATGGGCGACTGGCTCTACATGTCTGCGTTCGAGACGAGTCTTGCGGAGCGCTCGTTGCCAGTGCTGGATATTCTGACGGCTGTGACGAGAAAGATGACGGAAGGCGAGCTTCTACAGTTGACTCTTTTGGGGCGCACGGACATTTCGGAAGAGCAGTACTTCGACGTGCTTGAGCGAAAGACTGCGTATCTCTTTTCGGCCTGCTGCGAGATAGGCGCAATCCTGGGCGGCGCTTCGGAAGACGAGCAGGCGGCGCTTCGTGAGTACGGAATGAAGCTCGGAACGGCCTTTCAACTTGTGGACGACCTGCTAGACTTCACGGCCACGGATGAAGTCTTAGGTAAGCCAGCCGGTCTTGATCTTGTTGAAGGAAAGCTCACGCTTCCGCTAATCTATCTGCTGGAAGAGGAGCCGCGCATGCAGTCGCGCGTGCAAGCGATCATGCGCGAAGGCAATTACCAGAGAGTGACGCGCGAAGAATTATTAGAGGCGGTTGAGGCTACGGGCGCTATGGAGCGAGCGCGCCGCCGCGCTTCCGAGTTCGCAAGAGAAGCGCGAAACTCGCTCGACCGTCTGAAAGATTCGGAATACTGCGACGCTTTACGCTCGATTCCTACTTACATCATCGAACGAGAGAGCTGAAAAGATGCCGAACGAAAATCTACTTGCGACGCTGGAACAATCTCTACGGCATGCGCGTGCAGCGCGCAACCGACTGGCGACCAGGCTCGCAGAGCTTGAGGCCGAAGCCGACACCGTTCGCCAGGAGATTGCGGAGATGGACACGCTGGCCTCGCAAACGGAGGCCAGCATCTTTCGACTGATGTCTTCCATGCTCAGCACCGGCGTCCAGTCCGCGAGCGGGGCTGCGCCTTCCGACCTTGAGCTTGAAGCGGCCATGCGGAGAGATGTAGCCGCGCGCTCAACGTACGCGCCCAAGACCGTCCCTCTCCCACACGACATTCCCAGCTTGCGCCCCAACATAGAAGTCAAAAGCGACAGGTTCACAGACCGCACTATTCCGCAGGCCACTACCATGCTCCTGAGAGAAGCGGGCGAGCCTCTGCACGTCAACGAAATCTATAACCGGCTGGTCGAAGGCGGCTTCAATTTCACAGGCCACAATCCGACCATCTCTATAGCCGTCTCGCTCAACCGCAACGGTCGCTTTCGCAAAGTCGCGCCCGGAACCTTCGACCTCGTCATGCGCGATGCTTCACAGGCGCTGTGACCTATGCGAGCAATGATTCTGGCCGCAGGCTACGGCACGCGCCTCTGGCCGCTCACGGAAGATAGAACTAAACCTGCCATTCCATTCTTAGGCCGCCCGCTTGTGGGCTACGTTGCGGAATATCTTGCGCGCTACGGCTTCAAAGAGGTTGTCGTCAATCTTCATCATCGCCCGGAGTCCGTGCGCGAAGCCCTTGGCGACGGGAGCCGCTTCGGCGTGCGCCTCTTCTACGTGGAAGAGAAAGAGATCCTTGGCACAAGCGGCGCGCTCGACAACGCCCGCCACCTTCTCGAAGACGACACCTTCATAGTCGTCAACGGCAAGATTGTCACGGACATTAATCTGGAGGAAGCGCTCGCTACACACAGACGCACGGGCGCGCTCGCCACGCTCGTCCTGCTCCCTAATCCTAAGCGCGAACGCTTCAGCATAGTTCACACAGAGGACGGTCTCGTCACAGGCTTCGGTGGAATGCCCACACCGCATGAGGCGTCCGATAACGCCGGTGATGTGATTGATGAAAAAGATGTGACGGATAAAAATGTGACTGAAGACGCGGACGTGCCTTTGATGTTCACTGGAATTCAGCTTCTTGAGCCGCGCATCTTCTCTTATATCCCGCGCGGCGTCTTCTCTCATTCGACCACGGACGTTTACCCGCAGGCCATCAAGCAGGGCGAGCGCATAGCGGCTCACGTCGCGCGCGGCATGTGGCACGAGCTATCGACCATAGAGCGCTACCTGGAAATCAGCCTCGCCCTGATGGCGGAAGAAGGGCGCGACTGCGAGATAGGCGAAGGCTCCGTTGTTTCAGCCGACTCACAGGTGAGCGAAGCAATCCTCTGGGAGAATGTGAGGGTTGATGAAGGCGCGCGTCTTCGACGTGTAATCCTGGGCGACGGCGTGCATGTTAAGGCCGGAGAAGTTTTCGAGAACGCCGCTCTTGTGCGGGCGGAATTAGTAGCGGGCGTGGAGCCTCCTGAAAA
The DNA here is from genome assembly GCA_014534425.1 of Pyrinomonadaceae bacterium. Classification (GTDB taxonomy): domain Bacteria; phylum Acidobacteriota; class Blastocatellia; order Pyrinomonadales; family Pyrinomonadaceae; genus JACVRN01. The sequence continues at coordinate 31,002 of JACVRN010000026.1, read as the reverse complement.
AGCCTTGCCGGGTGAGGTGCGCGGGACAAACTTTGTCGTGCCGCTTCCCTAGTGATACAATTCCAAAACTTTAATGATTAATAGAGACGGCGGGGCTTTCAATTTGTCCCGCCGCTTTGGTAGAGGGCGCGTGTGATACGCTTTTGTACCTTGCGCTCTGGGCTGGCAAATCCAATGGGTCAGGCATCTCTCATTACCCCCAACGCTTTTCCTGAACCGGCGCGCGTCAGGCTTCAACGCTTTCTGGAAGAGAAGCGCCTGGGCAAGGACAAAGACATACTGGCTTTGACGCCGGACGCCTCCACGCGCGAGTACTTTCGTATCCCCTGGAAGCGGCGCACGGCCATAGCAGCCGTCTACCCTGAGCCTTTCGACCCGGACGTTCACCCATATCTTGATGTCACGCGACTGTTCCTGGCGGCGGAACTTCCGGTGCCGGAAGTCTACGAAGTGGCCGCCGCAAACGGCATCATCATTCAGGAAGATTTGGGCGACCAGCAGTTGCGCCTCTTCTTTGAGTCGGCTTCCGAAGAGGATTGCGAAGCCTACATGGAGCGCGCCATCAGCTTGATAGCTTCCATACAGGCGGCGACCGCGAAAGCCTACGAGCAGCGCTCCATAGCCTCGCACCTGGCTTTCGATGAAGCAAAGCTTTCGTGGGAATTGAGCTTCTTCATGGAGCACTATTTTGGAAGTCTCAGGGGAGAGAGCCTGTCGCACGGCGAGGCGGCTGAATTGAAGTCCGAGCTAAACGACGTGGCGGCTGAACTGGCCGCGCGACCGCGAGTGCTCTGCCACAGGGATTATCATTCGTCGAACTTGCTGGTGGATAAAAAGGGGAACCTGCGTATAGTTGACCATCAGGACGCGCGCATGGGGCCTGCAAGCTACGACCTAGTCTCGCTGCTGATGGACAGGCAGCCGGAGCCGCCGTCTCTTGCGGAGGTGCGAGCGCAGCGCCTCTTCTTACTCGAAGAGCGGCGCAGGCGCGGGCTTGATTCGCTAGACCCGGACGATTTTGCGCGCGAGTTTCGTTTAATGACCATCCAGCGCGGTTTGAAAGCCATCGGAACCTTCTCCTATCAAACAGCCGTCTGCGGTCGCGGCGAAACCTACGCGCAATTCATTCGCCCAACGTTTCAGATAGTTCTACAAGCGGCGGAATGGCTTGAGCGCTTTCCAGCACTTCGCCGCATGATTAAAGAGAGGTTAGAAGAAAAAAGTACTGAGTGATGAGTAAAAGAAAGAAAGTTCTTATCTCATCACTCAGCGCTCAGTACTCAGTACTTTTTTATGAATCAGGTATACATCAATCAATTATCGGAGCATGTTGGTGAAGAGGTCACGCTGAAGGGCTGGCTCTACAATCTTCGTTCGAGCGGGAAGCTGCTGTTCCCGCAGTTGCGCGATGGTACGGGCATAGTGCAGTGCGTGGTCTTTAAGAAGGCCGTATCGCCTGAAGTGTGGGACGCGCTGAAGGGCTTAGGGCAGGAGTCTGCGCTTACTGTGAGCGGAACTGTGCGCGCAGATGAACGCGCGCCGGGCGGCTTTGAGGTGGACGTGACGAACGCGGAGGTCGTGGCCCAGGCGCATGATTATCCCATTACGCCGAAGGAGCACGGCACGGAATTTTTGATGGATCACCGTCACCTGTGGCTGCGCTCGCGCCGCCAGCACGCAATCCTCAAAGTCCGCCATACGGTCGTTCGCGCCGTGCGTGATTTTCTAGACACGGACGGCTTCACTCTTCTGGACGCGCCCATCTTTACGCCTGCTGCCTGTGAAGGCACCACCACGCTCTTCGAGGTAGACTACTTCGATGACGCCAAAGCGTACCTGACTCAATCGGGGCAACTCTACAACGAAGCGACCGCCGCAGCCTTCGGCAAAGTTTATTGCTTCGGCCCGACCTTCCGCGCTGAGAAATCCAAGACGCGCCGGCACCTGACGGAGTTCTGGATGGTAGAGCCTGAGATGGCCTACGCCACTCTAGATGACGTGATGAGCCTGGCCGAAAGATTTCTCTCTTACATAGCCCGCCGCGTGATGGAAGAGCGCGGCGAAGAGTTGAAAGTCTTGGAGCGTGATGTCTCTAAGCTGGAAGCGATTGTGCCGCCCTTTCCGCGACTGCATTACGACGATGCCGTGAAGATGCTGCACGAAGCGCATGAGCGCGGCGAGATGGAGACGCGCTTTGAATGGGGCGGCGATTTCGGCGCGCCCGACGAGACATACATCTCAAGCAAGTTCGACAAGCCCGTCATGGTTCATCATTACCCTGCGGCGGTCAAAGCCTTCTACATGGCGCGCGACCCCGAACGGCCAGAGCTTGCGTTGGGCTGCGACGTGCTTGCGCCCGAAGGCTACGGCGAAGTCATAGGCGGCGGGGAACGCGCCACCTCTCTTGAGTTCCTGCAAGAGCAGATAAAAGAGCACGGGCTGCCCGAAGAGGCTTTCGACTGGTATCTGGACTTGCGCCGCTACGGCAGCGTCCCGCACGCGGGCTTCGGCATGGGCATAGAGCGCTGCACAGCCTGGATGTGCGGCATAGAGCATGTACGCGAAACCATCCCGTTCCCACGCATGCTCTACCGGCTGAAACCATAAGAGTCTAGAGAGTCCAGAGAGTCTGGAGAGTCTAGAGAGTCAACTAGATTCTTTCTTCTCTCTAGACTCTCCAGACTCCCAAGACTCTCTAGACTGTTTTTATGGATGAGCGTTTAAGAGTTGAGTTCAACGAGTGGGCGCGTGCGGGGCGCGGCCAGAGCATGGAGCGCGGGCATCGTCCCGTGGGCGAGCAGGCTATTGCGCGCATGCAGGTCAAAGAGGATTCGCGCGTGCTTGATTTGGGCTGCGGCTTCGGTTGGGCTACGCGCCTTCTGGCTGGCTACGCGCGGAGTGGACGCGTCATAGGCATTGATATTTCGGACGAGATGGTGGAGCTTGCGCGCTCTTCGTCGAAGGATTTCGACAACGTGGAATTTCAAACGGGAAGCGCCGAGCGTCTCCCCTTCGATGACGGCTATTTCACTCATGCTTTTTCTATGGAGTCGCTCTATTATTATGCTGATGTCGGGGCGGCCCTGCGTGAAGTTCGGCGTGTGCTGGGGCCGGGCGGCCTGTTCTTGACGGTAGTTGACCTCTACAAAGAGAACGAGCCTTCGCATCAATGGATAGAGCAACTCAGAGTGCCCGTGCATCTTTTAAGCGTGGATGATTACCGCGCTCTCTTTGAGGCTGCCGGGTTCGTTGATGTGCGCGATGAGCGGCTTTATGACCCTACGCCCGTGCCTGAGGATTACGCGGGCGGCTCGTTCAAATCGCGCAAGGATTTTCTACGCTACAGAGAGTGCGGCTCATTGATGTTAACGGGGCGTGTAGAGCTATGAGCGATTCACAGGAGCGCATTGTCACAATCTTCGGCGGCTCGCGCTGCGACGAGACCGCGCCCGAATACCAGCAGGCGCGTAGAGTCGGAGAGCTTCTGGCCGAAGCGGGCTACATGATTTGCACCGGCGGCTATCTGGGAATAATGGAGGCCGCGAGTCGCGGCGCACGCGAGCGCGGGGGCCGCGTGCTGGGCATAGTCATGAACCAGTTCAAGGCCGAACCCAATCGCTACCTGACGGACAAGGTGGCGTCCGCGCATTTCTACGAACGCTTGCAGCACTTGATAACGCGCTCCGTAGGCTTCATAGCCTTGAGGGGCGGCATGGGAACTGTGACGGAAGTCTCACTGGTCTGGAACAAGATGCAGACGCGTGTGATAGAGCCGCGCCCGCTCGTGCTGCTCGGCGACTGCTGGCAGTCTGTCGTAAAGTGCTGGCAACAACATCTGGTCGTGAGCGACAAGGACGTAGAGCTTGTGGATTTCGCTGCCACGCCGGAACAGGCCGTAGAGATTGTCACACGCAAAGCGAAAGCTGTTTTAATCTAATCATCATCTTCCTGAGCGTTTTTGTTTATGAACGAAGCTCTCATAGAGCAAGGAAAAGATTCCAAGGAGATCAAGCCGGGACTTGGTCAGCGCGTGAGCATCCTGGGCGTGCCGCTTGGATTCGGTGCAGGTCTTGAAGGCGTAGACATAGGCCCTGCCGCGATGCGCGTGGCGCGTCTCAATCAACGCGTCGCCCAGCTTGGCTACGAAGTACGCGACCTCGGCGACCTGCGCGTAGAGCGCCCCTCTCAACAGCCTGAAGCGGGCGAGCGCCTGAAGTACCTGCGCGAGATAAGCCATGCCTGCGAAGACCTCGCAGCAGAGGTGAAGAAAATCCTTGAAGCTGGCGAGTTGCCCATCATACTGGGCGGCGACCATTCCATTGCCATAGGCTCATTCTCGGGCGCGGCGAGCCACTTCCGCGAGCGCAACGAAACGCTCGGCCTTATCTGGTTCGACGCTCACGCGGACATGAACACGCCCGAGACTACGCCTTCCGGCAACATTCACGGCATGCCTCTGGGCGTCCTGCTCGGCTACGGCGCGCCGGAGTTGACGCACATAGGAGGCGTCGCACCCAAACTCGACCCGCGATTCTGCGCGCACGTCGGCGCGAGAGATGTTGACCCGGGCGAGCGAGAGTTGATTCGTCGCCTAGGCATGCGCTTCTTCACCATGCGCGAGATTGACGAGCGTGGCATAAGCAACGTCATGGACGAGGCGATTGCGATTGCTTCGCGCGCTTCGGGCGGCTACGCAGTGACGCTGGACGTGGACGCGCTAGACCCCGGCGACGCGCCCGGCTCGGGCACGCTGGTGCGTGGAGGCTTGACCTACAGGGAAGCGCACCTCGGGATGGAAAAAATCTCGGAGGCGGGCGGCATGCGTATGCTCGAAATCGTAGAGATAAACACAACGCTGGACATCAACAACCGCACTGCTCAACTGGCCGTAGAGCTAATCCTTTCGGCGCTGGGTAAGACGATTCTTTGATATGAAAAAAGTTCGCGTGGGAGTGGTCTTTGGCGGGCGTTCGGGTGAGCATGAGGTTTCGGTTCGCTCCGCTCGCTCTGTGATAGAGGCTCTGGATAAGAGTCGTTACGAGGTGGTGCCGATTGCGATTACGAAGACGGGCAAGTGGCTTGCCCCCTCCGATTCGTCCGCCCTTCTGCCCGGAGAGACAAAGCAGCTTCTTCCTACAAAAATAGTCGAAGGCGAAAGCCGTGACGTAGCCATCATTGGCGACCCTTCTTACGAGGGCTTGGTCGCGCTCGATGGTGAAAGCGGCGGCGCGCAACCTCTGGACGTAGTCTTTCCTGTGCTTCATGGCACATACGGCGAAGACGGAACGCTTCAGGGCTTGCTTGAGATGGCGGGGGTTCCGTACGTGGGCTGCGGAGTGCTGGCGTCCGCCTGCGGCATGGACAAGGTGACTATGAAGGCGCTGTTTCGTGACGCGGGGCTTCCCATCTGCCGCTATACCTGGTTTCTACGCTCGGAGTGGGACAGGGATTCGGAAGCCATAGTGCGAAGAGTCGCTCGCCAGGTGGGCTTCCCCAGCTTTGTGAAGCCCGCCAATCTAGGCTCTTCCGTAGGCATCTCCAGGGCCACAGATAAAAAATCACTGAGAAGAGCTATAGAGCTTGCGGCGCGTTACGACCGAAAGGTGATTGTCGAAGAGGGCTTGGACGCGCGCGAAATAGAGTGCGCCGTCATGGGCAACGATGAGCCAGAAGCGAGCCTGCCGGGCGAATACGTCGTGCATAACCCCGCCGCAAACTTTCTGGATTACACTGAGAAGTATTCGAGCACGGGCCACGTGGATTTCGTCGTCCCCGCTCCCCTCACAAAAGCTCAAACCGCTCGCATACGCCGCATGAGCGTGGAAGCCTTCAAGGTCGTGGACGGCTCCGGCCTTGCGCGCGTAGATTTCTTCCTGCGCCGCGATAACAATGAGCTTCTGCTGAATGAGTTGAATACCCTGCCCGGGCTGACGGAGGTTTCCGGCTATCCGAAGATGTGGGAGGCCACTGGCCTCCCGTTCCCAAAGGTCATAGACCGCCTGATAGAGCTTGCCCTTGAGCGCCACCGTGACAAGCAGCGCACGGCGACAAGCATCTAGAAAAGCTTTTATGGCAGAAGAGTTTCGGGCGCTTTCCTTAAAGGGATTGGTGAGCTTTAATTTGCCTCACCATCATTATTGTTTGCCGGAAAGCTTGACCACACAGTTCTATAAATATAATATCTGCCCGCTCGCAGAATTTTACTAAGGAGAACAAATTAGTATGAAGCGGGTTCTGATTCTATTAGTGATTTCTCTAGCACTGTTTGGCAGCGCTCTTTCCTTCGCACAAACTAAACTTCCTCGCCGTGTTCCCAGAGGCAAGACCTACGTTTACCTTAACGCTAACGGGAAAGAGCTTGCCAGAAAAAGGGCTGGTCAGAGTACGCGCGCAAACGGTATCATCGACTGCGCCCAGATACCCTGCCCGTCTACGTTTGGCAAAGACGTGGTCTGCTGGAAATGTGTAGAAAGGCCAGTCGCCACACGACAGTAATAACCTCTGCTGTGCCGACATACATATCTTAGTTAATACGCAGGCTTGTTCGCGTACAATTTTACCTGTGCCTTAGGTTTTCATTCGGATCCGGCCATCATCATGACTGTAGGGGCAGAGGACTTGTCCTCTGCCCCTACAATTTATTGCCCTTTAATCTTTGGGCGCGCGATAGCCTTTGCGCGTGCGGGCCAATAGCTGCGGGCGCTCAAGCTTGACGCCGACCTCTCGCCAGCGTCCATCCCTGGCCCTGTTCGTAGGGCGGTAAGTCAGCGTGTACTGGTTACTCAATTCCTCTACAATCGAGGCGAATGCTTCGCGTAGCTGCTGGCCGCCGGGCGTGGAGACATAGCGCCCGCCGGACTTGGCCGCGAAATTACGCAAAGCGCCCATGCCCATCTGCCTGTCTTTCGAACCCTGCTGCGACATATCTACAGTGTAGATGGTAGCGCTGGCCGCAATAGCATTCGCCAGCGCCTTGTCCACAGAAGCGCTGCTGGAATTATCGGCCCCGTCCGAAAGCACTATGATTGCGCGCCGCTTTTCAGGCCGCTCCGACAGGTCACGCGCCGCTTTTAAGATGGCATCGTTGAGCGAAGTCATGCCGTCTGCCCTGAGGTTAAAGGCTACCGGAGCCAAGTCTCGGCTGGAAGAGAACTCCTGAACCTGCTCAATCTTTGAATCGAAGTGATAGATGGCGGCTACGTCCTCTTCGCGCAGGCCGTCCAGAAAACGTATCGCAGCAGAGCGTGCCAGAGTGATGCGGTTCTCCATGCTGCCCGAAGTGTCCAAGAGCACTGCCGCCGCAAACGGAGTCTCTTCCGCGCTGAAGCTAGCGATGGTTTGCTCTTTTCCATCTTCGAAGAGCTTGAAATCCGTCTTCTTCAAACCATGAGCATACTTGCCATTGGCGTCAGCCACCGTCACGTTCAGCACCACGAGGTCTGTGTTGACGCGCATCACATCGTCGTCATCGGATTGCTGCTGCGCCTTTGACGGATTAAGTAGAAGCGAACAGAAAAGGAGAGCGGTTAGAAGAGAGAAGAGAACGAGAGCTTTCCGTGCAGGGGCGTGTTTGGGCATCACTCTTTAAGCGCGGCGCGTTCAGCGAGTATTAGTACGAATAAAGCGTATTATCTCCAGAAGTTCGTTGGCGCGTTCGATGACGGTTGCAGAGATGACCTGTCGCGGCGTCTTTTCGACACCCTTGCACAAGGCTTCGGACGTATCGGCCAGGCGGCTCAGCGCTGGCTCAAGCGAAGCCGGAATGTTGTCCAGAGGCTCTTCGTCGTCCGAGCCTCCGGCGCGGCTGCGTATACTCTTGGCGAGCTTTTCCAGCCGCTCCAGCTTCTTTATCTCCACAGCGCCCAGCATCTTGGTCTTTGAGAAACCGTCACGAATCTCTGCGCCCAACTGCGCGACTTCCTTTGCGCGGCTAAGGTTTTCCTTCTGTTCCTTCTCTGCTATCTTGATTTCATTACGTGCGCGCATCTCATCTTCGGGCGAGCCGAAGTCGCCGCCCCTGTAACTGGGGCGGGAAGTCGCGGGGCTTGTGGGGCCACTGGTGGTTGCAGGGCTTGCCTGCGCCTGGACAGCTACGGCCCCTGCGAAGAGCAGCGAGAGAAAGAGAAGAGTGCGTAATAACATTCTAGTATCGCCTATAGAAAACCATCTGAAGGTTGACGCTCCTTTGACAATCTCTTTTATCAAGAAGACTGTCGCGGCCAACCAAAAGATTCTAGCTAAACATGCCTGGCTTGAGCAAGCAGGTGCAGGGAACAGTCTTGGGACGGTTGATTGACCGGAAATGGTTGTCTCAGATAAAGAAAAGATGGCTGCCAATGCTTCTTCGGAAGCCGCCGCCAAGAGCCTCTCTGTCATAGTCGTGGCCGGAGTAACTTCCGGGGCGGGGAAGACCTCTCTGGCCGAGGCCGTTATACGCGCGCTTTCGACCGATTACAAAACCGCCGCCACCAAGATTACAGTCACACACGGCGAGCGCGGCTGCCCGCACGGCGGCAAGGGCTGCGACGTGTGCGGCTCCCTGGGCGGCGAGTTCCAGGTCATCACGCGCGACTCAATCATCACACAGCCCGGCACGGACACGGCCCGTCTATCCCGAGCAGGAGCCTTTAAGGTTCTATGGGCCATAACACGCGAAGGGTTTATAGCGGAAGCCTGGCGCGAGATGACCGCTTTGATAGGCGAGGCCAGATGCGTAGTTGTGGAGAGCAACACGCTGGCCCTGACAATCAAACCGGCGCTCACACTGATGATGGTTGACCCTACGGTGAGTCGCCGCCTGTGGAAGCCTTCGGCTGAGCGCCTGCTAGCGGCTGCGGATTTTCTAATCTTCAACGACCGTGGGCCGGAGCAAAAACGACAGGCGCTCCTGAAAGAGATTGAGCGGCTGCGCGGAACAACACGCGACCTCTTGTTTGTCTCGCACCCGCACGAGATTGAAAGCCAAACGGGCTTGATGGAGAGCCTGAGACAAGCCGTAGAAGGCTTAGCCGCAGTTGCAGATAAGTAAACTCAAGTAAGACGCCACTTCACCTTCTGTCGTCGTGCCGACCTCTGAGGTAAAACTTTAGCGAATCGGCGTGGGATTATCCGGCGTGTTGATAAAATCGCCGTTGGCGTCTCGCGGGCGGTTGACGATGATGGTCTTGTTCCCGGAGGGCGGAGGCCCTGCCGGTCGCTGATTGCCCGGCGCTGAAGTGAAGGCTATTTCATTCGCGCGTGCTCCGCTCTTAACGCGCACGACGCGCGCCTGCCTGTAGTCTCTGGAGAGGACTGTCAGAGCGTACTTGGCCTGCTCGCCCGGAGCCAAATCCTTCGGCGCGAGCGCTATAGTGCGCGATTCCTTTGAGCCGTCGGCGCGGCGCGTCAGTTCAAGCTCAAGGGAAAGGTCTGTGAGCGCTGCCGTGGAGATGTTCTGCACAGTGCCGCCGACCGTGACCTGCGTGCCTTTTATCATCGCCTGGTCTTCGAAGATTTTGACTTCCGGTTGAATCACAGGCTTAGCGGGCGCTGCGCTCTGCTGCTGCGAGGCCAGGGTTTGCGCCGCATGACGGCTACGCAGGTAAAAGTAGCCGCCGAGCAGCGCCGCCGTCACGGCCAGCGCGGCCACAAAAGCCACTACAAAAAAGAGTGGGGAGCGAGAGCGGCTGCGTAACTCTTCGGGGTCATGTATGGCAGCGTCCATTAAAGAATTATCGGTCGTCGGCATAAGGCAATATACGTCCGTAGAGAGTTAGACCACATTGTGAGGTCGCAAGGCGGAAGTTGTTGATATTTCGTAGCTAAGCAAGATTAGATTCATCTCTCGCCCGCTCACATCTACAGTTCCGAATTCTTTTAAGGTTGAGAAGGCGCGCGTCCAGGCGCAGGCGCACCCGTGACGTTCTCCACCAGTGCTTCGAGAAAATCCTGCTCGGCTTGTCCGCTACTCCTGAGCGTCACCCACTCTGCGCCCGACGCGCCGTCGTTGCGGCCCTCCACTTTGGCGTTGACAGAGACGTTGATGTTGACGGCGTCGATGGGCTGAACCTCTACTATCAGCGTGTAGCGCCCGCGAGTCCAGCCGCGCGAGTTGGCAACGGGCAAATCAGCATAACGGTTCAACTCGGATTCGCTGACCACAGCGCCTTTGGTGAAAGTGTAGGGCTGCGTAATCAGAACGCCATCGTTGGGCTTGGATGCGGCTTCGTCTAGTATGAGCTTGCGGTCTCGCATCAGTTCTTCTATGGCGCGCATGAGCGTGTCGCGTCGAGTGGTAAAGCGATAAGGGTTGGCTATGGGGGGCGGCTCTACGGTTTTGTCTTTACCGAAGTCCATCCCGCGCCCTGTGCCCACGTCCTGCTTGGTGCCGTTTTCGCCCGCGCCGCGTCCCTGTCCCTGGTCGCGTATGCGGTCGTTCTGACGATCCACGCCCTTCTCTTGCGCTGCGACGCTCAACGCGGCAAGCATCGTGATGAAAATAATAGCGAGTGCTCTTTTCATTTCTCTTACTCCCCTCGGTCACGGAAAAAGTTTGACATGCTTCTTAATAAACGGGGCGTGGGGAACACTCCGCGAGGATAAATCAACAACCGTGCAATTACAAGCAGGCTTATTGCGGCGCGCTCGCGTTGCCGTTCATATTTGAAGCGGCCTGTCGCGCGTCGCGCTTGCGTTCCCACTCGCGCAGAGCCTGCACGCCGCGATTAAAGTCCGCCTCGTTGTTATAGAAGTTGTGCGCGCCGTCGTCTCTGTCGGGGTTGCGAACGTAGTAAAGATAGTCCGTCTGGGCCGGATAAAGAGCGGCTTCGAGCGATTTGAGACTAGGCGAAGCTATGGGGCCGGGCGGAAGGCCAGGCTGAAGGCGCGTGTTGTAGGGCGAGCGGCGTTCAATGTCGCTCTTGTAAATCTTGCCGTCGTTCTTCCATTTCCCAGCGAGCTTTGCGGCGTAGATGATGGATGAATCTATGCCCAGCGCCATCTGCTTTTGAAGGCGGTTGTAGATGACGGAGGCAATGACGGGGCGCTCCTCTTTTAATTTCGCTTCCGTCTCAATCAAGGATGCGATGGTGACAATCTCTCCGGGAGAAAGTCCGAGTGCGCGTGCGCGTTCCGTCCACTCTTGCTTCCAGACGCGGCGAAAGCGCTTGACCATCTCCGCGATTACCTCTTTCGGCGTGGCGTCCGGCGGGAAGTTGTAGGTCTCAGGGAAAAGATAGCCTTCCAAGTTCTCAGCCTTCGGGTCTAGGTCACGAATCCCGCTCGTGTCATTCATAAGGGCTAGCGCTTCGTCCGCGCTCTGGAGCTTCAACTCGGGCAGACGCGCCATAGCGTTGGCAATGTCCCAACGCGTCCAAGCCTCTATGACCGTGAACTTGTTCAGGCGGTCTTCGCCTTCTATGAGTTTGGCAAGCACGCCTAAAGGGGAGATGGGCGAAGGGAATCGATATTCACCGGCTTTGAGCTTTCCGCCAAGCCCCTTGAGCTTGATGTAGACCAGGAGCGGCCAGCTACGTCTGATAACGCCCTCGTTCTGCAATCTCTCGATGATAGTCGTGGGCGTGGAGCCGCGCGGAATCTCTATGTACTGCTCTGCCTTGTTGTGCGTAATGGGCGAGTGCAGGTCTCTGTAGCTCCAGTAGAGCAGCCCGAAGCCTGTGACTATGAGCAGCAGCAGGGCCAGGAGCGCTAATTTTATGCCTCTTTTTTTCACAGGATATTCCAGGTAAGCGGAAGTTGTCTGATGTACTGGCTATGGTCAAAGGATGCTAGACGCGGCTTTCATCTCGTACGGCTGCTGATAAAATCTTCCAGAATAATGGCTGCCGCGCGGCTGTCCACCTGAGCGCGAAGGTTTTCGTGCGCGATGCCCTCGCTCAGAAGCTCGGCTTCTGCCTCGCGGGACGTGAGCCTTTCGTCCTGCAAAAGAACCGGAATCTGAAGCGAGAGCCTGAAATTACGCGCGAGGCGTCGGGCCTCTTCGGCCTCGGAGCCTTCGGTTCCGTCCAATCGAAGCGGCAAACCCAGGACGAGTGCTTGCGCGTCAAAGCTTCTGGCAATTTCAGAGACCGCGTGCAGGAGCTTCTTCCAGCTTGTTCTGGGCAGCGCCTTCAGTGGACGAACCGCGAGCCATTGCTCGTCAGAGACCGCGACGCCGACTCTTTTCCTGCCAAGGTCAAGGGAGAGAAGACGGCGACCGGGCGCGCACAAAGGCTTCTCGATGCTGATCTCTTGATTGTCCTCTTTTTTTGACAATGTAATTCGTTAGCAGGGTGGGCGGAGTATAAAAATCGCGCATGAAACCTGTCAAGCGACGAAAGCGTACACTGCCTTGCACGCACGCCGAAGCGCACTGTATGATGATGAGTTAGAGAGAGGCCGTCGGGTGTGAGCCGCAAGAAGCTGCTTTACCAGCCCGTAGTCTAAACGGTTAAATTTTTTCGTAAGCTTTTGAGGGAATAAACGAGATGTCATTCCGCAGCAAATTCGCGCTGATAGTCTTATCGGCAACGCTGGCCCTGTACGCAGTAATCGGCGGCTGGATGTCCACACGCGCTCAGCAGGAGGGTAACGACCCCGGCGCACAACTGCGTATCTTCGAGAATGTTCTACAGCACATTCAGAACGACTACGTTGACGAACCGAACATGGCTAAGGTACGCGCGGGCGCGCTCAGGGGCTTGGCCTACGGGCTTGATCCATACTCTACCTACCTGACGCCAGAGCAGGTGCGTGATTACAAAGCCGGAACGAACAGCAACCAGGCAGGCATAGGCGCGGAGCTTTCACAGTTCGCTTCCTACCTCTACGTCATAGCTCCTGTGAAAGGCTCACCGGCTGAGCAGGCGGGCGTTCGCGCAGGCGATTTTATCGAATACATAGACAACAAGGCTACGCGCGACATCTCTCTTTACGACGCGAAGCAGCTTTTGAACGGCACGCCCGGGACTGAAGTTAAGCTCAGAATCTTGAGAACCAACTCGCGCCCGTTGACGCTGACGGTCAAGCGCGGCGCGTTCAAGGCTCCCGCAGCAGAGAGCCGCATGGAGCAGGGAAGAGTCGGAGTCCTTCGCATCAACAGCCTGTCGGAAGGCGAATCCGCAGACGTGCGCTCGCGCTTGCAGGATTTGGTGAAGCAGGGCGCGCAGAAGATTGTGCTCGATTTGAGGAACGTCGCGGGCGGCTCCTTCGATGAAGGCGTAGCGGTTGCGAATCTCTTCATCAAAGACGGCACGCTCGCGCAAAAGGTCGGGCGCGAAGGCAAAGTCCTGAAGCAGGCGGCAGCCGAGCCTTCGAAGGCAATCTTCACAGGCCCCGTGGTCGCGCTCATTGACGCTGGCACGGCTGGCGCTGCCGAAGTCATAGCTTCCGCCTTCGTGGATACCAAGCGCGGCGATGTCGTTGGCGAAAAGAGCTTCGGCGCGGGCGCAGAGCAGCAACTCTTCGCGCTCAGAGACGGCGACGGCCTCCTGCTGACCATAGTCAAGTGGGCTTCCAGCAAAGGCAAGCCCTTCCTTGGAAATGACCGCGCTAGCTCCGGCATTGCTCCTACGGTCGAAGTCAAACGGCCTGAGTTGGCTGACGCAGTTGACCCGGATGATTTGACCGGCAACGACGACGACGCCATTCGCCAGCAACAGAACCAGCCGAACGATAAGCGCGAGAACCAGCCGGAGACCGGCCCCAAACAGCAAGCGCCGCAGGAAGACATACAACTGAAGAAAGCGCTTGAGCTACTCAGGAACGCGCCCGCCGCGCAGCGCGCCGCAGCATAAGAACAGTCAGACTATTTCAGAAGCTCAGGGCCGGGAATTTCCCGGCCCTTTCTATTTGCTCATATAGCCTTGGAAAATGGATTATTCGGTCTCTGATTATAAGTGGACGCAACTGTTATTTCGGACAGTAAGAGGTGTGGCCGGAAGATAAAACTAAATGAGTAAGATATTCATCCGGCGCACGTAAAGCAGCGCCGTCTGAGAAAGCTTTAGTCTAGGAAGCTGAAGATGCTACTGAGCCTTAGTCTGATTTAGATTTTGCTAAAACTCTGTTCGGAGTATCCGAAGGAAATAATTTTTGCCAGAGAGCCAGAAAGAGAGGAATAACTATGTATTCCAGAATACTATTTTCACCCACAATACTGGCCCTTCTGCGTGCATACTCGTTGGGCGAGATATCTCCACTCTCCGCAGCTTCAGTTAGCGAGATGGTGTAATCCATGTGCCTCGTATCCGATTCGACAACACTATTCTGCGCTTCTTCCATATCCAACACCTCCTACGTAGCTTGTAAGATACGGCCAAGGATTTGACTTGCAGTTATCACCACTTCAATGTCCTCGGGAGGAAAGCCTTTGCGTATGTTCTTGATTACAAGTAGAACGCCTGCTGGCGCTCCGTCCTTACCAACTATTCTGCAACCTACAAACGAGCCGACTTCAACCCACTGTAGGATGTCAGCGTCGAATCCATCGTCACTCATCTTTCTCAAGAAACTGCTATCTAAAGCCAAGCATTTGGATGCGTCCGTAGCAATCAGGATATCCTGTTTATCATATATCCAGCCACAAACACTAATGTGCTTATAGCGTTCAGGCAGTTTCAGGTAACTCTTTTTCCAATCATTAGGGTTTATCTTCCTTGCTAACTCCTTCTGTTTCTCAAACTCCTCCTCGTTCAGAGGGGCAGGGTGATGATTTCTCTTTATCCAATTAAAAGCAGCGCGCACCTCATCCGAGACTCTTTCTGGATACGCAGCATCATACAAGTGGAAGAGATTGTCGGAAGGCTCCTTAACGTAATAGAGCACCCTGGACTGGTTGAAACTGGAGCGAAAAACAGAGACCAGTTTCATTATGCGCTCTGTCAGACTGAGCCTGATGGCGTTTCTCAATCCCTTAAGCACCTTCTGAATTGCCTCTCTTTGTCTTTCGTCCAGTGTCTTGCTCTCGTCGCGCAAGGTAGACTCTACCCGAATCAGTATGTCTTTTATCGCGCCCAAGCGGCTTTCCGAGAAGCGCAGCGCATGAAATTTCCATAGCGAGTAAAGCAATAATATGCTAACCGCCGCCGTCATAGCTGAAAACGAAAACATTATTGTCCGTATTCTAGCTTCTTCTTCCGAGTGCCCGTTTGCTATATGTGACGGGTCGTGTTTGAGGCTAACAATAGAGACGACGGAAAAGAGAATAAGCGATGCGACGACGAGCATTAAGAGGGAGAAGGCTGCGCGCTGAAGTGAGAGTGAGATGGAACGCCCGGCCACGAATTGCAGTATTGCTTCCAGCACATAAACGATAAAGCTGACTACGACAATGGTAAGCTCCAGTGGCTGGTCATACTTGAGGCAGGCTATGGCGACGGCCAAGATTGCCAGAAAGACTACTACTATCTGCCAGCCCAGGGTTGATCTGGAGTGTGGGATAGTATCAGCGAAAGATGACGACCGATGTTTACTTAAAGATTCTTGACGGCGTAGAATTTCATCCCGCTCCGCTTCGCTGATAAACCTCTCCTGTACCAGAAGCTCGCCAGCCCGAAGATGATGATAGCCTTGCTGCTTTTGACGACGTTGAGTGTTTAGTATAAGCCTGCGTGTGGAATCGTCAATCTTTTTCATTTTAACTGCAAGGGTGAGGAACTTGGGATGATTTGGCATCAATCTTGTGGCCTTTCTGATAGAAGGTATCAGGTTGAAATCTTCAACATAGCCTAAGGACTCGGTAAACGGCGCGCATTATAGCTTCCGCGAATGGAAAATGCCACAGCATTGTTCGAGATTGGCGAATGCGCGCCAGGCCCTTAAAGCGGGATGTTGCCGTGCTTTTTGGGCGGGTTGGTGTCGCGCTTGTTCTCCAAGAGCTTGAGGGCGCGAATCAGTTTGGGTCGCGTCTGCGAAGGCTCTATCACTTCGTCTATGAAGCCGCGCTCGGCTGCGACGTAGGGATTGGCGAATTTCTCTTCCAACTCACTGATGCGTGCGCGCCGCGCTGCCTCTTTGTCGGAGGCTTCCGAGATTTCGCGTCTGTACAGCACGCCGACTGCGCCTTCCGCACCCATGACGGCTATCTCCGCAGTGGGCCAGGCGAAATTAATATCGGTGCGAATGTGCTTTGATGCCATGACGCAGTAAGCGCCGCCGTAGGCTTTTCTGGTGATGACTGTAATCTTCGGCACGGTCGCTTCCGCAAAGGCGTAAAGAAGCTTTGCGCCGTGGCGTATGATGCCGCCGTGTTCCTGCGCGACGCCGGGCAGAAAACCTGGCACGTCTTCAAAGGTGATGAGAGGGATGTTGAAGCAGTCGCAGAAGCGCACGAATCGAGCGCCCTTGACCGACGCATCAATGTCCAGGACGCCCGCAAGGTAAGCTGGCTGGTTAGCGACAATGCCCACGGGGCGACCTGACAGACGAGCGAAGCCCACCACTATGTTCTGCGCGTAGTGCTGGTGGACTTCGAAAAAGTAGCGGTCGTCAACTACTGAATGGATGACGTCACGTATGTCGTAAGGGAGATTCGAGACTTCGGGGACGAGCGAGTTGAGCGCTTCGTCCGCTCTCTCAACAGGGTCGCTGGTAGCCATGCGCGGCGGGTCGTCCATGTTGTTTGAAGGGATGAAGCTCAAAAGCTCGCGCACCATACGGAGTGCGTGCTCGTCCGTGTCGGCTGCGAAATGCGCCACGCCAGATTTTTGATTATGCGTGATGGCTCCGCCTAGGTCTTCTTTCGTCACGTCCTCGTGCGTCACGGTCTTGATGACATCCGGGCCTGTGATGAACATGTAGGAGGTGTCCTTGACCATGATGTTGAAGTCCGTGATGGCGGGGCTGTAGACTGCGCCGCCGGCGCAAGGCCCCATGATGCAGCTAATCTGCGGAATGACGCCGGAAGCCAGAGTGTTTCTGAGGAAGATGTCCGCATAGCCGCCGAGGCTTAAAACGCCCTCCTGAATACGCGCGCCGCCGGAATCGTTGAGACCTATGACGGGCGCGCCGACCTTCATAGCCAGATCCATTATCTTGCAAATCTTCTCGGCATGAGTTTCCGAAAGCGAGCCGCCGAAGACTGTGAAGTCCTGAGCGAAGACGAAAACTCTGCGGCCATCTATGAGGCCGTGGCCCGTGACCACGCCGTCGCCGGGAAAAAGCTGCTTGTCCAGGCCGAAGTCACGGGAGCGATGAACGACCAGCCGGTCAAATTCCTCGAACGTTCCTTCGTCCAAGAGAAACTCTATGCGCTCGCGCGCAGTCCACTTTCCTGCGGCGTGCTGCTTTGCTATGCGGGCAGCGCCTCCGCCTTCTGCGGCGCGCTCCGTGCGCTCCTTCATGCGATCCAGCTTGGAAGGCGCGGCCTGTTGCTCTTTCTGCTGAGAAGCCATCTGGTGTTTTCTAAACTTTGGGATTCTAAAATTACGTCTCTAAACTTATCAGGCTACCATGCGGCGACGCAAACTCCGCATGGCCCATTCCGTAAAGACTAGCGCCATGACGAGCAGGTAAAAGGCTTCGAGTACGTGGCGCGGCAGGAAGCGGCCCGTCAAAAGCGCTCTGGTCAAATCAATGGCGCTGGTGATGGGAAGCGCCCAAGCCAGCACTTGCAAGGGCCTGGGCAGCACGTCAATAGGGAACCAGGCCCCGCACAGGAAGATTAGAGAGAAGAAGATCGCCATGTAGAAGTTGTAAGAATCTATGTCGTGTATGTGCGCTGTGATGCCTAAGGATAGCCCCGCTATAAAGAAGCTTCCGAGCAGGAGCGGAAGCGGAGCAAGCGCTGCCCACGGAGACGTGGCCGCGCCGAAGATAATCAGGATGAAGAGAATTATCACAGCGTCCATCAGAGCCTTCGTCACGGCCCAGAGAATTTCCGCAAAGGCCAGTGATTCGGCTTCAACCGGCGTTGCCAGAATAGCGTCGTAAGTCGATTGATAGACCATGCGGAAGTAGGAAGCGTAAGTGGTCTCGAACATGGCGCGCATGATGACCGTGAAGGCCAGAATCCCTGCGCCTACGAAGGTCAGGTAAGGGACGTTCTGAACGCGCGACGTGACCAGCGCGCCCACGCCCCAGCCGAAAGCCAGCACGGAAAAGATAGGCTCCATGATGGGCGCAACCATCTGAACCTTCCACGTTCGCAAGTGCACCAGAAGATTCCTGCGCCAAACGGAAAGCACGTCTCCCAAATCAATACGCGAGTAGGCCAGAAGAGGCCCTCTTATCCCGACAGTTGGTTTGCTCTCTGAAACGTGTGCGCTCATTTCTTCATCCTTAACGGTCAAAAGGGAAGGCGCGAGTCTCAATCAAAGATTGAAGCTCGTCCAGAGCTTTGTGCGCGCCGCTTTTGACATGCGCGGGGTAGCTGTATCTCAAAGCGTTCGCCTCGAACTCGTCCAGGTCTAGTATCTCGATTGATAGGTCTGGAAAGACTATCATATCAATGTCCAGGTCAACGTAAGTCAGCACTCGCCCGTCAAGCGCGGGCGGCATGTTCACGTTGCAGTAAAAAATTTTGAGGCTCCCGTCCGGCTCAAGAAAACGGAAGACGTTGTACCAACGGTCGAGCCAGTAATACTCAACGCTCACCGTTCCGCGTCTGATAAGCCCTAGTCGAGAATGATTGACCTCCTCTTCAAACTCGGCGTCCAGCACGAGCAGAGATTCCGCGCGCTCAGAGACGTGTGCGCGCCACTCTCTATGAAGCGTGCCGTCATACTTCAAGACGCGCACGGCTATCTCCTGATTTCCACCTCGCTCTTGAATCACGCAGCGCCGACCTCGCTCTCTGTATCGACCAGTTGCAGAAACACGTCCTCCAGGTTAGAAGGGCGCACAATGAGTCGCTGCCCCTCGTAAGCTTTGAGAAGGGGTGTCAGGGCTTCCGGCTGAGGCGCGAAGTAAAGGTGCGCGCCGCCGCGCTCTATGGCTGTGATTTCAGGCGGAACCTGTAGGAGCGGCCCGTCAATATCGCGCACCTCAAGGGCGTAGGAAGAGACGCGCTCGCGCACAAGCTCGCGCGGGCTTCCGCTTGCGAGAATGCGTCCCTTGTCTATCACAAGCAGCCGCTCGCACAGCTTCTCGGCCTCTTCCATGTAGTGCGTAGAGATGATTATGGTGACGTGAGACTCTCTGCGAAACTCTTCCAGGCGCTGCCAGATTTCCTGCCGAACGTGCGGGTCGAGTCCCGTCGTCGGCTCGTCCAGAACGAGCAGGCGCGGGCGGTGCAGAAGCGCGCGAACTATCATCAGCCTGCGCTTCATGCCGCCCGATAGCTCTTCCACACGCGCAGCCGCGCGGGCCTCTAATCCTATAAGGCTCAGAAGCTCGTCGCAGCGCTCTTCAGCGACACGTCTTGGAATGCGAAAGTAGCGCGCGTAGGTGAGAAGGTTCTGGCGAACGTTTAAGTCCGGGTCAAGATTATTGTCCTGTGGAACGACGCCTATCAGGGAGCGCACGCGCCGCGCGTGAGTGCGAACGTCCAGGCCCTCGACTGTGAGCGTGCCCGCCGAAAGAGGAGAGCGGCAGGCAATCATCCGCATGGTTGTGGATTTACCAGCACCGTTTGGCCCCAGAAGGCCGAATGTCTCGCCGCGCCCGACCGAAAAATCTATTCCGTCAACGGCGCGCAACTGGCCGTAAACCTTCGTCAGCCCGCGCGCCTCAATCACATCTTCTTTCATTTTAGATTTTCGATAAGCTGGTTTGCGATTTCTTTGAAGGACTTACGATTTCGGAAATCGCAAATCGAAAATCTAAAATCGCAAGCCCTACTGTTTTCCGCTCTTCTTCCAATCCGCAAGGAACTGTTCCAGTCCCCTGTCCGTGAGCGGGTGCTTGATAAGCTGTTGTATGACCTTGAAAGGCATGGTGGCTACGTCGGCCCCTATGCGCGCGGCTTCGACCACATGTATGGGATGGCGAATGCTAGCGGCCAGCACCTCCGTCTCCCAATCGTAGTTGTCGTAAATCTCTACTATCTCGGCTAAGAGCGCGAGGCCGTTTTGGCCTATGTCATCGAGGCGTCCGAGGAAGGGGCTGATGTAAGCCGCGCCAGCCTTTGCGGCCAGTATCGCCTGCGCTGCCGAAAAGCAGAGCGTGACGTTGACGCGCGTGCCTTCATCTGTGAGCGCGCGTGTGGCCTTCAAGCCGTCTGTAGTGAGCGGGCATTTGACGACCACGTTCGGCGCTATGCGAGCATATTCGCGTCCCTCGCGCATCATGCCTTCAAAGTCCAGGCTCGTGACTTCAGCCGAGACTGGCCCCTGTGTGATTTCACAGATAGCGGCTACGTGCTGCTTAAAATCAACGTTGCCCTCTTTTGCCACGAGCGAAGGATTCGTAGTCACACCGTCCAGAATCCCCTGCGCCTGCGCCTCTCGAATCTCATCCAGATTGGCTGTGTCAATAAAGAATTTCATCATAACCTCCGATTAAAGAAGTCTAGAGAGTCCAGAGAGTCTTGGGAGTCTAGAGAGAAGAACGTTTTTTGCTCTCAAGACTCTACAGACTCTCTAGACTCTCAAGACTGTATTTCGTAGCGTGCCTATGCCCTCGACTTCTACTTCCACGGTGTCGCCCGCCTCCAGGCGCGAGACGCCTGCGGGCGTGCCCGTTGCGATTAAGTCTCCAGGGTTGAGCGTCATTATATTTGAAATGTAGCGTATCAGCATGGGGACAGGGAAGGCCATCTGCGACGTGCGCCCCCTTTGCTTCAACTCGCTGTTGACGCGCGTGGTGACTTCCAAATCCAGTGGGGTGATGTCCGTCTCTATCACAGGCCCCACTGGACAGAAGGTGTCGAAGGACTTGCCGCGCGTGAATTGAACATCCTTGCGTTGCAGGTCGCGCGCCGTCACGTCGTTCAGGCACGTATAACCCAAAACGTAATGAAGCGGGTCGTCATCCGCGCCAAGCTTCCGCGCGAGACGTCCGATAACGACCCCGAGTTCGCCCTCATGCTCTACCTGTTTCGATTCCTGCGGCAACTCTATGGCTTCGTCCGGCCCAATGATTGAAGAAGGCGCTTTCAAAAAGAGAAGCGGCTCCTGAGGCATGGGGTTTCCAAGTTCTGCGGCGTGCTCCCTGTAATTGCGCCCGACGCAGACGATTTTTGAAGGCGCTACGGGCGCGATGAGCTTTACTTCCGCGAGCGGTATTTCCTTTGACTCATGGCTCCAACTGTTTTGTTCTAACACTTCGCCCCATAGTTCACCGTAGGGAGCAGGGCGAATAAGATCGCCCTCGATTACACCGTAAGAGCTAAGCCCTGAGCTTTCATGTCTGAAGCGACAAATTTTCATGGCACTGTCTCGGAGACGACTTCGGACGGGGCGCTCACGTTGCCGGAAGTATCGACGGCCACCACGTAGTAGTAGTAACGCTTTCCTGCTTCAACCGTCTCGTCCTGGAAAGTGGTGCGAGTTAAAAGCTGGCCGTTGAGCTTAGTCCATCCCTCTTTAGCTAAATTCGGGTCTGTAGAGCGGAAGATGTTGTAGCCCGCTACGTCCGGTTCGGTGTTCGCAGGGAAGAAGAGCGACAACCGACCGGGCGCAGCCGCAATCGTCACGGGGCCGGGAGCCGCAGGCTTGAATATATCCTTAGGCTCTGCGGCAATCGTGTTTGAATTCAGGCTCTCTACCTGCGCGCCGTTAGTGCCTAGCGAGACGGAGCGCACTATGTAGTTATACTTTTCACCGAAGCGAAAATTCTTGTCCGAGTACTCCGTGCCGCTCACGAGCGTGGTGTTGATTGGAGTCTGCCCGGAATCCGTCTGCGACTGGTCGAAGCGATAGATGTTATAGCCCAGCAGGTTGACGGGCGTGGAATTGTCTATGTTAGCCGCAGGCGGCTGCCAGCGAATAGTGATGGCAGTTTCGCTCACGTCAGCCTGCCCTACGAGAGTCGGCGGCTGAGCAATGCGCGCTGCTGGCTCTATCATGAGGAAGTTTGAGAACCCCGCTCTCTGGCCTGCGGCGTTGACGTAGCGCAGGGCGTAGCGCAGACGCGTTGGCTCTCCTCCCAACTCAAGCTTGTCAATATAGGTGATGGTGCCGTCGGTCGCGCTCAGGATGCTCTCGTAGGTGACGGAGCCTATGAGAGTGGCGCGGGCAGAGAACTCTTCCTCTGTTAAAGGAAGCGGCGCGTCTGGGCGCTCGGCAAGCCTGTAAACATCCACGCGGCGGATGCTCTGCACGCTGGTGTCGGGCGCGTTGCGCTGCGGCGCAGGCCAGTTCAGGTAAACCTGATTGCCGCGCTGAGCGCCTGAAAGAGCCTCCGTGCGCTGCGGGACGCGCTCGACGGGAGCGATGGGCGGCCTGCGCTTTCCGCACGCGATGGCGAAGAAGAGAAGGCAGAAGGTGAGAGCAAAGAAGCAAAGATGAAAGGGCTTGCGAAAATCACTAAAGATAAAGAACTCGAAAGCTGATTTTGTGCCTGTCTCTTTTATCCGCTTCACGTTTGAATTTTGCCTTTTTACTTT
This sequence comes from Pyrinomonadaceae bacterium, assembly GCA_014534425.1. Taxonomy (GTDB): domain Bacteria; phylum Acidobacteriota; class Blastocatellia; order Pyrinomonadales; family Pyrinomonadaceae; genus JACVRN01. The sequence continues at coordinate 8,540 of JACVRN010000026.1, read as the reverse complement.
CGCCTTAAAGGATGTAGCGGCTGAGGTCTTGGTCTTTGACGGTTTCGGCCAACATGCGGTTGACGTACTGGGCGTCTATGCGCTGCTCTTTCGGCTCAAGGTCAGGCCCTTCAAAGCTTATCTCGTCCAGCAGCTTTTCCATGATGGTATGCAGGCGGCGCGCCCCTATGTCTTCCGTAGTCTGGTTGACGCGCGCGGCGAAGTTGGCGACAGCGTCTATGGCGTCCTCCGTAAACTCTATCATCACGCCTTCGGTCTCCATCAGCGCGCGATACTGTTTGATGAGAGCGTTCTTAGGCTCCGTCAGTATGCGCTTAAAATCCTCTATGGTCAGAGACTCAAGATGGACGCGTATGGGGAAGCGGCCCTGCAATTCCGGTATCAAGTCCGAAGGCTTTGAGACGTGGAAAGCGCCTGCGGCTATGAACAGTATGTGGTCTGTGCGAACCATGCCGTAGCGTGTGTTGACCGTGGTGCCTTCAACAATGGGCAGGATGTCACGCTGCACGCCTTCGCGCGAAACGTCCGGGCCGTGGCCGGATTCGCGCCCGGCGATTTTGTCCAACTCGTCAAGGAAGATGATGCCTGCGGATTCCACGCGCTCAAGGGCCAGGCGCGCCACAGTGTCCATGTCAATGAGGCGCTCTTCCTCTTCCTGCATGAGATACTCCATAGCCTCGTCCACGCGCATCTTTCTGCGCTTGGTGCGGCCCTGAAAGAGATTGCCGAGCATGTCTTTCATGTTGATGCCCATCTCTTCAATGCCCTGCGGCCCAGCAAGCTCTATGGTCGGAAAGCTCTTTTCGCGTATCTCAATCTCGACTATGCGGTTGTCCAGTTTCCCTGCGCGAAGCTGAGCGCGCAGTTTCTCACGGGTTCGCTGGAACTGGTCGTTCTCCACGCGCGCAGATTCCGAAGAGTCGTGAGCGGCTTCCGTTTCCTCTTCATCAAAATCGAAGAAGCCTGTGGAGAGAGAGGTCTTAGGCGGAGGGAGCAGCAGGTCTAGTATGCGCTCTTCGACGTTCAACTCGGCCTTGTCCGCTATCTCCTCTATCTTCTCTTCGCGCGTCATCTCAACAGCAATCTCGCACAGGTCGCGTATCATGCTCTCCACGTCGCGGCCCACGTAACCGATCTCTGTGAATTTAGAGGCCTCGACCTTTAGGAAAGGGGAGTTGGACATGCGCGCCAGCCGCCGCGCAATCTCCGTCTTGCCCACGCCCGTGGAGCCGATCATGATGATGTTCTTGGGCATCACGTCTGCGGCCATCTCCGCCGGAAGCTTCTGCCTACGCACACGATTCCGCAGCGCAATGGCAACGGCGCGCTTGGCAGCAGCCTGCCCCACAACATGCTTGTCCAACTCGGCCACGATCTGACGCGGCGTCATCTCGTCCAGGCCAATGTTCTCGTCAACTTCGCCTTGTAGATAAATAACCATTCTTAAAGTTCTTCTACTATCACGTTAGTGTTTGTGTAGATGCAGATTTCTCCGGCGATGCGAAGGGCCTCAAGGGCTATCTCGCGTGCGCTCATCTCAGTGTTCTCCAGAAGGGCGCGTGCGGCTGCCAGGGCGTAGGGGCCGCCGGAGCCAATCGCCAGCACACCCTGGTCAGGCGTGATTACGTCGCCGTTGCCGGAGAGAAGAAAAGAGCTTTTTTCATCTGCGACGACCAGGAGCGCTTCCAGATTTCGCAGGATTTTGTCCGTGCGCCAGTCTTTACTAAGCTCTATGGCCGCGCGCTCAAGGTTGCCGTGATACTGCTCAAGCTTTCCCTCAAAGCGCGTCAGGAGCGAAAAGGCGTCTGCGGTCGCACCCGCGAAGCCAGCAAGTATGCGGTCGTTATAGAGACGCCGCACCTTTCGCGCTCCCGTCTTCATCACGGTGTCGCCCATGGTCACCTGCCCGTCGCCAGCCAGAGCCACCTTGTCGTCACGGCGCACCAAGAGAACCGTCGTGCTACGAACTTTTAAATTCTCGTCCTTCATCATGAAGAGAGCACTATAGGAACTGGCGCGAAGGGAAGTCAAGCAGGGCCGAAGCTGCAGAAAAAAGTTTCGACCGCTTTAGAGTTGCAGGCTGGAAGACGCGCGCAATAATTTTGAGCTATGATGAGAGCATGAGAGGAATTGCTCTATGGCAGAGACGAAGAGAGCGCGCATAGGCATCACCATGCGCGTAGAGTACGAGACCGACAGGTTCTACCTGTCCAGGTATTACAGCGAGGCAGTTGAGGCTGCGGGCGGTGTGCCCGTGCATTTGAGCCTCATCCCGCGAGAGGATTACATACGCGAGGCCGTGCTAGGGCTGGACGGACTGCTTCTGCCCGGAAGCGATTCCGACGTTGACCCCTCGCTTTACAATCGTGAGCCGCACAAAAGGCTTGGCAGCGTCCACTCAATTAAAGACCGCACGGATCTGCTGGCGATTGAAGAGGCTGAGAGACGTGGCCTACCCATCTTGGCAATCTGCTTCGGCATGCAGGTGCTGAACGTTGCGCGCGGCGGCACGCTCATTCAAGACATAGATTCGGAACTGCCGCAGGCCATAAAGCATCAACAGGGCGCGCCAAGAGACAGGCGCTCGCATCACGTGAGCTTTCTGGACGGCAGCCTGGTTCGTGAGCTTGCCTCCGCGCCGGAGGCCCTTGTGAACAGCCACCACCACCAGGCCATAGAGACCGTGGGCCGGGAGCTTGTGGCAACGGCCTGGACATCCGACGGGCTGGTGGAGGCCCTGGAAGACCCAAGGGCGGAAAGATTCGTGCTGGCCGTTCAATGGCACCCTGAGATAGCCTGGGAAGAGGATGAGTTTTCCAGACGCCTGTTCGCAAGATTCGTGGATGCCGCAGCAAGCTTCAGAGAAGCGCAAACGAACCAAACGGAAGAGGCGCTACGCGTCCGATAACGCCTGTGATTGACGTGGTTTACGTCGCAGAAGTTAAAGTGAAATAGAGATTGGTTTCTGATGAGCTTTGAGGGGATAGAGTTGAGGGGGCAGGTGGCGCTGGTGACGGGCGGATCAAAGGGGATAGGGCGGGAGACTGTCCTTGAACTGGCACGTGCGGGCGCTCGCTTGGCCGTCAACTATCTGAGCGATGAAAGCGGCGCTAGGGAGGCTGCGCGCGAGGTGGAGAAGCTAGGAGGGGAAGCCATAACTGTGCAGGGCGACGTGCGAAGCCTGGGAGAGGCTGAGAGTATTGTGGAGACCTGTGCAAACGCCTGGGGACGCCTTGACGTGCTGGTCTGCAACGCAGGCTTGTGGCGTGGCGCGGCTGTGGAGGAGATGACGGAAGAGCTTTGGTCAAGTGTAGTAGATACAAACTTGAAGGGAAGCTGGACGATTGTGCGCGCGGCTGTGCCTTTGATGAAGCGACAGAGGAGCGGCTCTATAATCCTCGTCAGTTCAACCGCAGGGCAGCGCGGCGAAGCCTTTTACTCCAACTATGCGGCCTCTAAGGGCGGGCAGATTGCTCTGACAAAGGCGCTCGCTGCGGAGCTTGCACCACACGGAATACGCGTCAACGCGGTTGCGCCCGGATGGGTCGAGACGGAGATGACCGCACACGTGCTTGCGGACGAGCGCGCAAGACAGGAGATAGAGGCAGGGATTCCCTTGGGGCGCGTTGCTTCTGCCAGGGACATCGCGCGGCCAATAGTATTTCTGGCTAGCGACTGGGCGCGCCACATCACGGGCGAGGTGCTGAATATCAACGGCGGCTCTGTGCTTTGCGGATGAGCGCAAAGGGCTGGCGTAAAGCTTTAAATCAGACTGGAAAAAGTAGAATTTGAAAGAGAGACGGGTGAGGGCGCATGTTTGAACGCTACACGGAAAAGGCCAGGCGTGTGATCTTCTTTGCGCGCTACGAGGCATCGCAGTTCGGCTCTTCCACTATAGAGCCGGAGCATCTGCTGCTGGGGATTGCGCGGGAGGACTCCAGCCTTCTTAAACGCTTCACGGACGGCGGGCGTGTGACCGCAGACGCTCTGCGCGCAGAGATACAGGCGCGTGTGAAACTGGAAGAGAAGATTCATACGGCTGCGGAATTGCCGCTCTCTGCGGAGACAAAGCGCGCACTGGCCTACGCGCACGAGGAGTCAGAGAACCTTCAACATAGACATATAGGCACGGAGCATCTATTGCTCGGGCTGTTGCGGGAGCCTTCAACGCTGGCGGCACAGATTCTACACAAGCATGGGGTGGAGATTGAGAAGGTGCGCGAAAGCTTCCAAGGCCAGGGCGTACAGGCAGGGGGCGTTGGAGGTCATGCCAAGCGCGGAGTAGTGTCCGTAGATACAGGAGTCGTAGCGACCTTGCGCGCCTATGGCGAGGGATTGCTTGTGCTCTCTGAGAGGCTGGAGCGCCGCGCCGCTTTCGAGTCTGATAACGTCCACGAGCATGGCCCTGGTATCTCATCAAAAGCTTCAGGGCAGGGAAGCCATGTGGTTCTGGGGCTGGAGAAACTTTTGTGGGAGAAGCAGGCGAGCCTCAGGGGCGAGCGCGTTGGACTCATCTGCAACCAGTCTTCCGTGGATCACAGCTTCAGGCACGCTGCGGATCTTTTCCACGAGCATAAGGGGATAAACCTGACAGCGCTCTTCGGCCCGCAGCACGGCATACGCGGGGACGTTCAGGACAATATGATAGAGACGGGCCACGCTATTGATAAAGCTACTGGCATCCCAATCTATTCGCTCTACAGCGAGACACGAGAGCCTACTGCGGAGATGCTGGAGAACCTGGACGTGATGGTCTTCGACATGCAGGACGTTGGCTGTCGTATATATACCTTCATATATACCCTGGCTAACTGCATGCGCGCGGCCAGAAAATACGGGAAGCGCGTGGTGGTCTGCGACCGCCCGAACCCTATCACGGGCGTGGGCGTGGCCGGAAACGTCCTTGAGCCAGAGTTCGCATCCTTCGTGGGGCAATATCCTATCCCTACGCGTCACGGCATGACGGTCTGCGAATTAGCGCGCCTCTTCAACGAGGAGTTCGGAATAGGTTGCGAGATGGAGACCATTCTGATGGACGGCTGGCGCAGAGAGTCCTGGATGGACGAGACGGATGCTCCCTGGGTCATGCCTTCGCCCAACATGCCCACGCTTGAGACGGCTACGGTTTTCCCGGGCACGGTTCACCTGGAGGGGACGCAGATGTCCGAAGGGCGTGGAACCACGCGCCCCTTCGAGCTTATAGGCGCTCCCTTTATAGATGCCGAGGAGTACGCGAAGGCTTTGAACAACCTGGAACTGCCCGGAGTCTATTTCCGCGCCTGCGGATTTCAGCCCACCTTTCAGAAGCATGCTGGCGTGACCTGCGGCGGGGTGCAGATTCACGTCCTGGATAGACAGGCATTTGAGCCTGTGATGACCGGCGTGGCGACTGTTCTGGTAGCCAGAGAGCTTTACAATGAGCGCCTGCGCTGGAAGGAGCCGCCTTACGAGTACGTGTTCGACAAAAATCCCTTCGACGTGATAGCAGGCACTTCCAAGTTGCGGGAAGGGATTGAGCGCGGGGACAACCTGGAGACGATTGTGGCCTCTTGGCTGAAGGGGCTGGAGGCTTTCAAAAAGCTGCGCTCGCGCTTTCTGCTTTATTGAGGGTCTATAATATAGCCCCTGGCTCTTAAGGTAAAGGTTAAAGAAGGGTCGGCGCACCGACCTTTGAAGTGATACTTGAAGGGAAGAGGGATTCTTGGACGTACTGGATGAATTGCTGGAAGAGTGCGCTCATTTGCACGGCCACATCTGCGCTGGGCAACTGCTGGGCGTGCGTATGGCTCTATTGGGGTGCAGGGCCATAGGCATAGAGGATGCGCGCGGGGCAGACAGGAAGAAGTTGATCGTCTGGGTGGAGATAGACCGTTGCATGGCGGATGCCGTCAGCGCTGTGACGGGCGCTAGGCTGGGGCGCAGAAGCCTTAAATTCTTCGATTACGGGAAGGTGGCCGCAACCTTCTACAATACTGAGACGGGGCAGGCCGTGCGCGTTCTGGCAAGGGATGAGGCACGCAATCTGGCTGACGAGCGCTACCCTCAGGTAGAGAATAAGAAGGAGCGGCAGATGCGCGCCTACAGGGAGGCTACGGACGAAGAACTGTTCAAGGTCAGAAGCGTTTCCGTCAAATATGATTCGATGGATGCCCCGGGCCACACACGCTCGCGCGTTAAGTGCGCGAACTGCCTGGAAGGGATTAATGACGGCAGGGAGGTGAGCGGAAAAGACGGTCTCACGCTCTGCCGCCCCTGCGCTCTAGGCGGTTATTATAGAGAGCTTTAAGACTGGCCGGTTAGAGTGAACTGTGAAGGGGAAGCAGTCTTCTGAGGGGCTGCTGTGCGACTGACTCCTTGGCCAGCCAACCTGGCGTATGCCCTCGCACAACTAAAATGGCCGTACGCGCGTAATAAAGAGGAGCGCGCCTGGCGCGTGCGGCACAGGGAAGCTTTCTTTAGAGCGACGCTTTTTTTGAGATCAACTGCCTTTGCTTTATAAGAATACCTATATGGGATTGGTGCTGCGCCTGCTGGTCTGCTGCGGGCTGATGTTGGTTTCCGTCTACGGGCAGAGCGGGCGGCGCGCAGGGCTTGAGGGGGAAGGCACTCCTCCCGCTTCGGACGGAAAATCTGCGGCGGTCGATGATGTCTTGCGCGTTCGCACGGAGGAGGTGATGGTGCCTGTCTCCGTCAGGAGCGTGGAGGGAAATCCTGTCAACGGCTTAACTGCGGAGCGTTTTCTGGTCTACGACAACGGCGTGCGCCAGGAGATAGTCAGCTTCAACAGAGAGCGTGTGCCGGCCAACATAGTGCTTCTGCTGGATGCCTCGGGCAGCGTCTTTCACCAGATGCGTTTCATACGCGAGGCCGCGCGCCAGTTTATAGAGGGGCTTCTGAAAGAGGATAGGGTCTGTGTCATGCAGTTCGCGGATAGAGTGGAACTGTTGCAGGACTGGACTAGCGCGCTGGATGCTGCGGAACTGACGAAGGCCCTGGAGTGGCGCTATCATCCGGGCGAGAGCACGGCCTTTTATGACGGACTGTACCTGGCCGCAGAAGAGCAGTTGAGCAAGACTGAGGGACGGCGCATCATTATTCTGCTCACGGACGGCATAGACACCTCCGAGAAAAAGCGCGCCAGCCTGGAGGAAGCTGTCAATGCCGTGCGGCGCGCGGAGGCCAGCGTCTACGTTGTAAGCTTGACTGCTTCCTTGCGAGAGGCCGTGGAGAAGCGCACTAGCGGCACCTTCAAGCGCCTGCTGGGTGGTTATGACCCCAAAGATGTCAAGCGCGTGCTGGCTCTCATTGACGAGTCCGAGTTGAAGCTGGAAAGGCTTGCCACGCAGACTGGCGGAAGGATGTTTCTGCCGCGCAGGGACGAGGAACTGCTGCCCGCGTATAAGGCCATAGCAGAGGAATTACGCACGCAGTATATACTGACTTATAAGCCCAAGCCGCGTGTGTTGGCTGGAGAGTGGCGGCGATTGCGCGTGCTGGTACTGCCGGGCGGCTATGAGGTGGCTACGCGGGAGGGCTATAAGGGGCGTAATTGAGAACCATTTTTATAGGGGGCATAAATTGGCTAATAAGGATAAGTCGGAAGAGAAGCGGCAGGAGAGTGCGCCTGGCGTTGCCTGGTTAATGGGAGCGCTAGGCTGGTTCCTGCCAGGGGCGGGCCACGTCTTGCAAGGAAGGTGGGGGCGCGGCCTGCTGCTTGGCGGAGCCGTGTGGGTCATGTTCATAGTGGGGGTTCTCTTTGGCGGCCACCTCTTCAGTTTCACGGCAGCAGATACAGGCACTAACCCCTTTCTACAGGCAGCGCCGGCCATAGCGAATCTTGGGACGGGCGGCCTGTACCTGTTCTGCTCTCTCCTTGGGCTAAACTTCGCGGAACTGCCTGAGCAGATGCGCCGTGCTACCTTTGAATACGGAAACACCTTTTTGTGGGTCGCAGGACTGCTCAATTATCTGGCTATGCTGGATGCGTTCGACATAGCCGCAGGGAGGAAATCATGACGCACCTGCTTGTAATGATGCTGTTTGCGGCGCTGGTAGGCGCAGTCATGGGCATGGCCTCGCGCGAGACACCCAGGGAGCAATTTCGCTACGGCCTGAAGGTGTTCTGTGAGTTCGTGGTCATAGGGCTGGTGCTCGCATGGCTGCTCTATTTTCTACCCTTCTAGCGCTCTTTCATGCGGGAAGAACACGGCAGAGCAGAGGCCGCGTCCGATAACATTTGGATAGTGACTCCCCCTTTAGAAAACTAACTTATAGATAGCCTACGAATATGGGACTGGTTGAGACAGAAGCCATAGTACTGCGCTCTTATAATCTGGCGGAAGCGGACAAGATAGTGGTCTGTCTAACGCGCTCTACGGGCGTGGTGCGGGCCGTGGCTCATGGGGCAAGACGTTTGAAGAGCCGTTTTGGAGCGGGGCTGGAGCCTTTCACCTTCGTGCAGATGAGTTATCACGAGAAAGAGGGTAGAGAGTTGGTGACGCTCAGGCAACTGGAGATCGCCCGCTCCTACTTCAGCCTGG
>JACVRN010000011.1 GCA_014534425.1 Pyrinomonadaceae bacterium | reverse complement strand
TAGGCTACTAATCTTTTCTCTCTGCTCTCATCTTCTCTGGCTATGACTACCGTCTCGCGCACTGACGGATGCTCACTCAGCACAGCCTCTATCTCGCCCAACTCGATCCGATAGCCTCTGACTTTCACCTGCTGGTCAATGCGTCCCACATACTCTATGTTGCCGTTAGGCAGGTAACGCCCCATGTCTCCAGTATGGTACATGACATCGCCATCTCTTCTGGTAAATGGATTGGTGATGAATCTCTCGCGGGTTAATTCGTCATCGCCCAGATAGCCTTTAGCCAGATAAGGGCTGCGAACATATATCTCTCCCACTTCGCCTACACCGGCTAATTTTAGGCAAGAGTTTAGAACGAGCAACTGAACGTCTTCTACGCCACGGCCCAGGGGTAGCATCTCTTTCAAATCCGACAGTTCTCTGCTTTTATCATCGCCTGTCTGATTGGAAGCGATGAAATATCCCACCGCTTGCGGGGTTTCAGTGGCCCCGTAGAAATTGACGCAGGTGGCCGAAGGGGCCAGCTTTTGAAGCTTAGTGCAATCGTGTTTCGTCAGGGCTTCCGCTCCATAGAAGGCATAGCGAAGAGATGTGAGAGTGGTTTGTGTTGTGCTTGTCAGGATTTGGCCCATCGAGGGAGTCAAATGCGTGATGCTGATTTTCTCTTGCGCCATCCACTCGGTTATGTGAGCGGGCGACCGCATGTGCTCCGCATCTGGAATACAGAGAGTCGCCCCAAGACAGAGCGGTGTGAAGACATCTCGCAGCAAAGGGTCATGAGCAAGACCGGAGAGCATGCTGAACCTGTCCGACTCGTTCAGATTAAAAGTCTCGCCATGCCATTTTATAAAATGGGACAGTGGAGCATGTGCCCCCATGACGCCTTTGGGCGTTCCCGTAGAGCCGGAGGTAAATGTTATATAGGCCAGGTCGTGCGGGCCGTGTGCTACGCTAGGGTTATCAGTTGAATACCCTGCGAGCGGATCAACGTCGGACAGGCTTGAGCGTGCGGGCAGTTTAAGCTGGCAACATGAAATAGTCGTCAAGTACTCCGCAAGAGCAGAGGGGACGGCTGCGCCCGTCCAGATTTGTATACAACCCTGCGGCTTTGCTGCGCGGAGATAATTGATTAAACGTGCGGCAGGATACGACGGGTCTAAGATAAGGAACGCCGCGCCAGCTTTGAGCACCCCTAGCAGCGCCCAGACCAGAGACGCGCTGCGCTCGCCATAGATAGCCACAACGCCCTGCGGCTTAACCCCGCTCGCCAGCAGATAATTGGCTAGTTGATTGCTGCGTGACTCAAGCTCGCCGTAATTCCAGGCATCCTGTTTGTCTTTGACCGCTAATCTATGTGGCACCCTGCGAGCCTGCTCGGAGAATCGTGTGTGAACGGCTCCTTCCCATCTGAAACTGAGTTCTTCAGTCGGATTCGGCAAGAGCGCTTCGGCTTCACGCGTGACGAGCGAAAGACTCTTGATACTCTCAGACGGGTTCGCGGCAATCTGCGACAGCAAGAGCCTGAGTTGTCCAGACATCTCAACCATCCGCGAGTCTTCAAAAAGATGACTGTTATAAACTAAATCGAATTGAATCTTCTTGTCCCTTTCCAGAGCGTAAAGAGTCATATCAAACTTGGAAACGGATGTATCAAGAGGCGCGGTCGTTTCAACCGTTAAAGACGGAAGCTTTATCAAAGTATCTACGTCATTATGATTCAGAAGATTAAACATCACCTGAAACACTGGAGCGTGACTCAATGTGCGTTCTGGACTTATCTCCTCCACTAACCTCTCAAAGGGCAAATCCTGATGTGCATACGCTCCTAATGACACTTCTCTTACTCTCTTCATCAACTCTCTAAAGCTCGGTTCTCCCGATAAGTCTGTCCGCAGTGCCAGTGTATTGATAAAGAATCCAATCAACCCTTCTGTCTCTCTCCGCGTTCTGCCCGCAATAGGAGTCCCTACTACTATGTCTTCTTGCCCACTGTACCGAGAGAGCAGCACTTTGAAGGCCGAGAGCAACGTCATGAACAGTGTCACTCCCTCTCGCCTGCTCATCTGCTTCAACTCTTCACTTAATCTCTCTGATAATTCAAAGCTCTGACTTGCTCCTCTATAAGTTTGAATTGCTGGCCTCGCATGGTCTGTCGGCAATTCCAGCACGGCAGGAGCATCCCTCAACTGCTCTCTCCAGTAAGAGAGTTGAGCTTCCAGCATCTCTCCCTGCATCTGTTCTCTCTGCCATACGGTGTAATCCGCATATTGAATAGATAAATCAGGCAGAGGAGAAGGCAGATGTTGTAAGAATGCTTCGTAGAGTGTTGTCACTTCTCGGATGAGGACGCCTGCTGACCAGCCATCACTGATGATGTGATGCATCGTGAACAGGAGGATGTGTTCTTCCAAACCCAGCTTTAGAAGAGTGGCTCTCATCATCGGCCCTCGTGTTAAATCGAAGGGTCGCGCTGCTTCTTCTCTTGCCAGTCTTTGCGCTTCCTGCTCCGGTAAGTGGCTGATGTCTATGAGGGGCAGGCTGATGGGTGATGGGTCGTGTATGACCTGTAGCGGTTTTCCATCAACTGTCTTAAAGCTCGTGCGTAATGATTCGTGCCGACGTATGACCTCGTTGAAGCTCTGCTCCAACGCGGCCAGGTTGAGCGAGCCTGTCAGACGCAGGACGCCGGGTAAGTTGTAGGCAGACCCGTGAGGCTCCAATTGATCCAGGAACCATAATCGCTGTTGGGCAAACGACAACGGGCAGGGGCCGTCCGTTGTCCTCCTGCGAGGAATGGGCTGCACCTGCGAGACATCTATCCCCCTTCTACGGAGTAACAGCCTGAGAAGCTCGGACTTCTCCGGCGAAAGAGCGCCTGGCTTTGCGGGAAAATCGCTGATTTCAGTTCACCCCGGTTCCTTAAGTTTTGATGAAGGCCACAAGACGATAAATAGGGAGAGATATTTATGGTCTCTTTTTAATCGAGCGGTAGCTTTTCCGAAGGCCGCAGGAGTAATCCCTTGTCCATCAAGAATTCAATGATTCGTCGTGCGTTGTCTTCCGGCGAGTGCGACACGGTCGTGAGAACGAGGTCTGGACTGACCGGCGGCTCGTAAGGGTCGCTGATGCCTGTGAATTCCTTCAATTCCCCTCTGCGAGCTTTAGCATAGAGTCCTTTTGTATCGCGCTGCTCACATACCTCCAGAGGCGTATCTACGTAAATCAGTATGAAACGTTCTTCGTTAACCAGCGTCCGCACGCGGTTGCGAGTCGCCCTGTAAGGGCTAATCGCGGCGCATATGACCGTGCCGTGATGGCGCACGATTTCAGAGGCCACGAATCCTATGCGAAGGATATTTGTATCACGATCCTCTTTGCTGAACCCAAGCCCCTGAGAGAGGTTAGTGCGTACTACGTCTCCGTCCAGCAACGTCACCTGCCGCCCATTTTCGGCCAGCAATTCTGACAGCACTTCTGCGATAGTTGATTTGCCAGCGCCCGATAATCCGGTGAACCAGAGACAAAAGCCTTGCCTATGACGCGGCGGGTAGGATTCCGCCAGAACGTCCGCCACCTCTGGCCGCGTGAACCAGGCGGGCAGCTTGTTCCCTCTGGCAAGATATTCATTGCGAACGGCTGTGCCTGAAAGCGAGAGCCTACGCGCGTTGGCAGGAACTTTGTTCTCCTCTTCATACCTGTCCTGGTCGGGCAGATAGATGAGTTCTTTATACGGCACCATTCGGACGCCTAGCTCCGGGCCAAAACGCTCAAGCCAGTCTTGCGCCTCATAAGGCCCGTAGAAAGGCTCGCCCTCGGAGTTCAGGCCAGGGCTGGCATGGTCGCGCCCTACTATAAAATGATTGGCTCCGAAATTGCGCCTGATGATTGCGTGCCAGAGGCACTCGCGCGGCCCGGCCATACGCATCGCCAGTGGCAACAGGCTAAGCACGGTTCGCCGCGCATCATAATATTTCTCGACCAGCACCTTGTAGCTGCGAACGCGCGTGAAGCGGTCAACGTCGCCCACCTTGGTCTGACCCACTACGGGGTGAATCAGCAGCGCGCCGTCAACTCTTTCAACAGCCTGTTTCGTCAACTCTTCGTGCGCGCGGTGCATGGGATTTCGAGTCTGGAAGGCTACGACGTTCGGGTGAGCCATTCGGGAGAGAAGGCTGCGAACCTCTGCGGGCGTGCGCCTCAACTCTGTAAAATCGTAGTGCCTGGGCAAATTGATTACCTGTAGCTCTCCAGAAATGCAAAGCTCTCTCCAGGAATGCATCTCGGCCACCATAGGATGGCGGGCGTCGGTTGTCCCGTACACGGAGCGTGCTTCGTGCATCAGATGCCAGGGGAATATTTCGTCCACACGCATTATCGCAAGCAGTTCATTTTTAGCATTGCGTAACGCGATTTCCTGACCTGCGCGAACGGCACAATCGGACTTGACCGGCAGCGTAATCGGGATGGGAAAAAGCAGACCGTTCGTGAGGCGCATTTCCTCAAGCACGCTCTCGTAATCCGCCCGGCCCATGAAGCGGTCTAGCGGAGAGAAGGCTCCCGTCGCCAGAAGCTCCAGGTCACACACCGAGCGATAAGAGAGTTGAATGGAAGACAGACCATTAGCCTCCTTGATTAAGTCTGCGCGTTGCTCATCGTCTACGATGAGGTTAATCAGGCGACCGCCGACAGGCTCTATCAGAGAAGCGGTCTCGGCGTGGGAAGTTTCAGTGAGCATAAATATTCAATTTCGGTGAACGTTCGTCTAAAGCAAAAATGTAAGAACTGATTCTCTCGCGTTAGTCTGGAAATTGCCAGCAGTTGAGCGACCAGCCGTGCCCTTCAACGGCGACGGCAGCCGCGTAGCCTTCGCAGGGCGCTACGTCCTTAAGAGTCCATCTTGAAGCGGCTGGCGGATTCTCTACGGTACTCAACAACGCGGCAGGCTCTCCAGGCGCAAGCGACACGTCGAACTGGTTGAGGGGATGCGAAAGCCCTTCGCCAATCGCCTTAATATAAGCTTCTTTTCGAGTCCAGCAGTTAAAGAAGCCTTCCGCAAGCTCATTCCAGGGGAGCGCCGAGAGCATAGCGATTTCTCTCTGCGAGAAGAAACTCCGGGCAATCTCTAGGCTAGCGAAATCCCTGCGAATGTACTCAAGGTCTATGCCCACCTCGCGCCCGCGCGTGACGCCGTAGAGCGCCAGCCCGTGAGAATGAGACATATTAAAGCGTAGCCCGTTTCCATTCCAGTCTTCGGTTAGAGCGGGCTTCCCCTGTGGGCCGGAGCGAAAGCTTAAGGCTTCGGGCGGCACGCCCACGTAACGGCTGATGATTTTCCTGAGCACCGCATGGGCCACGACGAAGTGAGTCCTATCCTTCTCAAAGTGGAAACGCTCTGCCTGCCTGCGCTCGTCGGAATCGAGAATCTCCAGAAGGGATTCGACAATCGAGCGAGGTCGGTCGAGTCCTGCGCGCCAAACATGCACCTCTTCGCTTTTGGCCGCGAGCCTTTCGGGCGGATTGCGCCAGGAATCAAGTTGAAAGGGCATGACTCTCACATCAAACCGCCGTGGTGTCGGCTCAACTCCCTGGCGATTGTCTCAAGCAGATGGGGCCTGGCCGTGTTCAGGAAGAAATGATTGCCCGGAAGAACGCGCAATGAGAAGGCGGCTGTAGTCTGCTCGGCCCAAGCCTCAAGGTCTGCGGCAGTCGCGCCCTCGTCCTCGTCGCCGCCAAAGGCCGTGATGGGACAACCGAGCGGCGCGCCGTCTGTGTAACCGTAAGTCTGTATGAGTTCAAAATCGGCCCGCAGCACGGGTATCATCAATTCCATTAATTCCGGGTGCTCCAAGACCTCTTCGGGCGTGCCCTGAAGCCTACGCAACTCATCTATAAACTCGGCATCCGGCAGATTGTAAGTTGGAGCCTCCGTCTCGGCCAACTGCGGGGCGCGCCGCCCTGCCACGAAAAGATGTAGCGGCCTTTTACCTTCTTCATCGCGCAGATGTCTAGCAAGCTCGAAGCCTATAACAGCGCCCATGCTGTGACCGAAGAATGCGAACGGCTTATCAAGGTACGGCAACAACGCGTCTGCGGCGGCGCGCACCAGGCTTGAAAGCTCTGTGAAAGGAGTTTCCAGCAGGCGCTTTCCTCGCCCTGGCAGTTCGACCGCACAGACCTCGACCGTCTGCGGCAACTCGTCCTGCCACCCGCGAAAGATACTTGCTCCGCCTCCAGCGTAAGGGAAGCAGAACAGACGCGTCTTCGCCTCCGGCCTAGGCTTGGAGCGCACCAGCCAGGGATTCACTGTCAATGCATTTGCCATAATCCGACTGCTTGTAGTCGTTGAATAGTGAGATGGGCACTCTGGCCTGAAAACCAATCGCCGACCACGAAACTTACTGTACCTAGACCATCCTGCCAGAAAACGGGCGCAGTCTTCAACTCAGGAGCCAGCAATGCTCCGAATATCGAGCGCCTGAGGTCACTTCTTTTTGCCTGCAAGCTTGGTTAGATGACGAAAGGGCGAGTTCCTATTCTCAGGGTTTTTCAGCCTCTTCAGATACCGCGTAACTGTTTTTCTATCCTTACCAATATCTTCGGCTATCTTGTTTATTGATTTTTTGCTCGAACGCCGGTCAATAAACCAGCCCAGTAGCATCTCCTCCGCTTCGGCTATGGTCTTGCCGGTCAAATCCAGGTACTCTGGCATCAGCCGCTCGACCGCACGCCTCCTGTCATCCACATACTTGTGGTCAATCTGGCTCTCAAGCGTCTTGGCGCTCACCAGATGCCTGTGCGCTTCCAGGTGTAGTTCTTTCTGGACGTAGGCTTCCGCCAGCACAAGATGGCCCATAGCGAGCAGTCTGGGGTTGCCGTCAATGCTCAACTCGACTATTGCGTTGCCGCTCTTAATCGCTTCGGTCGCGTTGCCGAGAAATAACTGTACAGTGCCGTAGTTAACAAGGCTCTCTATAGTGTCAATCAGGTTCTTGCTCACGGAACGCTCTATGTCTGCAAGTAGCTGCTTAGTGTTTTGAGAGCTTATGACGTTCGCCTGCAAGCCGGTCGCGTACGTGAAGGCCGCTTCGCTGTACTCCAGGGCGCTTCGCAGCAAACGCTCATCCCTCTTCTCTTCGGGCAATCGCGCCCAGCTTTGATAACAGGAGCGAGCGCGCAGGACGTTGATTCGCGCGCCCCACTGCGGGCTGGACAGTCCAACCTTCTCCATCTCGTCAAGGGTGCCGAGCATCTCCTCCGTCTCGCCGCAGGAGGATTGGATGACGGCCCTTTCCCTCAGGCCGTACAGGTAAAGCTTGGGATTCCCGGCTTCGCCTTCGGGCTTCAGGCGGGGCAGTATGTCCGACTCTAGTTCGTTCCTAAGGCCGCACAACTCTTCCAGGCTTTCCGTGGATGTCCTGGCCCTTTTGATTGAGAGAATAATCAGTTCGTTATAGAGACGATGAAATGCTTGCCCGTGCAGGCGGAACTGTAAACGCGCAGCCTCGCACGCGTAACCGGCGCTGTACAGGAAACCGCGCTGCAGGTCTGCCAGCCCCACGTTGAATAAACTCGACAAGGTCTGCTTCTGCCTGATGAAAACCAGGTCGTCGGTAAGCTTCTCAATCTTTCCCTCGTCCTCTTTCGTCCTGGTCTTCTGCTTCTCTAAGACGCTCAGCTTCTCTATGATTTCCGCCGCACGCTCGTCAAGGCAGTGAATGATACTCGGCAGCCTGTCGCGCACTTCGTCGTACTCCTGGTTCTGACGCGCCACGCGGGCCTGAGCGGCGCGCACGAACGCGAGCATAGTCCAGGACGGGAGCTTTGCTTCGGGCAGGTGCAGCCTGTGCTCTACGAAGGCTTCCAGGACATTCAACTCCTCGCGCAGGATGTCTAGCCGTGTGCTCTTTCGTCTTATCTCGACAGACGCCACGCCTACCAGAACCTTTGCCTTCCAGAGCGAGCGCACCACGGGGTCTGTGAAATCAATTTCGCTCATGGGGTCGGTTTGACCGGGCTTTCCTGCTGCATTCGTATGCCAGGTCAAATCTGAAAGGGCCGCGTTCCATTCCTCTCTAATCAAGTCTCCTGTGGACGGCGGCAGCCCCCTGTAATCATCCATCTCGTAAAGGAGCGCGAGCACTTTGAAGTAGATGGCGGGCTTCTTAGCCTCGCTGACCAACCTCTCTTTGTTGTCGTCAAACAGCCTGAGGAGCTTAGTGTGCAGGGCGGCCAGCCCCGCGTTCTGATCCGAAGCGGCCTTGCCGGACAAAGGGCGCGTGGGGTTTTTATAAAGGCTGGAGAGTTCTTTGTAGGTCTTCGTAAGGTCTCGAAAGTTAGAGGTCATAGTTTGCTCCGCGTGAGATTCAAAAGTGCGGATTTTAATCCATTTGGTCATCACGGGACAACAATTCTAGGGACACGTGCCCTCTATGCAGGCCCGCCTTCAACCTGTATTTTATCGTAGTGGGTTAGCTCTCCCCGAGATAATACCTGACCTTCGGCTTCAAAACTTAACACTTTAAATAAGAATAGCGGCGCAAAGGTTTCGTCGAAAGAGGACACCTTCCCCGAATCGGCTACGCTTCCCGCGATGCGGGAGCGTAAGCCGTAAAGCAATAAAGGAGATGGCATGGATTATCCTAAACCAAAACTCGTCGCCACCAACAAGTCTCAGGAGCGAGAGATTCCCTCGTTCGGGCGCTGGCTCTTAGAGCTTGGGCGCAGCATTAAGACGGTGCCTGCCGCGACCATGTTGCTGACACCGGTCGGGACGGCAATCTACGGGGCCGTCTCCAAGACCAGTTACTTGAGCGACCCTAAGTATCTCCTGCCTATAACCAGTGGCGCGCAGTGCTTGTTTATTCTCTTCTTCGTCTTTCTGTCCAGGTTCACGAAGGTTCGCGGGTTCTCCGAACAGGAGTCGGACGCACGGGATTATAAACGCTTGACTGCGTTGGAAGGCTGCGCCTCGTGCGCGAACATTGCGCCCGAGAATCTGGGTCGCGTAAGAGATATAGCGGTCAGGGCTATGCGCCACTATCGCAATTACTGGATGATTCTGTGGCTGTCCTGGCTACTCCTCTACGCCGTGTTCACCTTCATGCACATCGTAGAGGACGAAAAGATTCGCATTCCACTGAAGGTCTTCGCCACGTTCGTCAATAACGGCGCTGCGCTCTCTTTCCTCTACTGTTACCTGACCCTGAGCCGCCCTGCGTCGCTCGGCATCAGAAGCGACAAGGGTGAAGGACAGGCGGACTGGTTCGTATGGGTGGCGATTCTGGTGATGTTGACTATCTTCGAGGCCACGCTGGTCACACTGGCGATGGCCGGAAAGCTCCCCGCCTGGTTCGGAATCTTCGCCAGAGAATTCGCCAACAAGGAACTCAACGAAGGAATCGCCAAAGGAATCTCCAGCGCCTTCGGCTGGATTAGCGGCATCTGCTCGGCTGTCGTGATGTGCTTCTACACGCGGCGTCTCGCCAGCCGCTTCATGGACTGCCCCACCTGGGTCATAGTCTTGCTTTACGTCTACGCTGCGCTTCAACCGGGTTTCGGGGTTATAGGGCCTGACAACCCCTGGGAAACCGTCGTGCTGCTTAACTTCGCCCTCGTGCTCAAAACCCTGCTCTTCTTTTACATGATGTGGGTTTTTCGATACGGCTGGCTCCTATATTATTTCTCGCAGATAGCGCAGTTCGACGAGTCGGCCATATCCAAGATGAAAACATTTTCGCAGCTTCTTGAATAGTAGTAAGATGATTTTGCTATGAGCCAGCGCAAGCCCCAAACACACATCAGCGTGGCAGAGTACTTGGCCGGAGAGCGCGAGAGCGACGTGCGGCACGAGTACGTAGAGGGCGAAGTCTATGCGCTGGCGGGGGCCAGCGACAGGCACAATCGCATCGCGCTGAATATCGCATCCACTTTGAACAACCATATCGCGGACGGCCCGTGCGAGGTCTTCATGTCGGACATGAAGATTAAGGTGGCCCCGGATGTTTTCTATTACCCGGACGTGGTGGTGGTGACGTGCGACGCTGCGGGCGGCGATGCTTACTTTCGCGCGGAGCCGCGCCTTATCGTGGAGGTCATCTCGTCTTCCACGGAGCGGATTGACCGGCACGAAAAGATGATGGCCTACAAGAGTGTGCCGTCATTGCAGGAATACGTGCTGGTGTCGCAGGACGAGATGCGCGCGGAAGTTTACAAGAGGACGGGCAGCGAATGGGAAGTACAGATTTTTACCGGAGCCGAAGAGCAGGTGAGGTTCGAGTCCGTAGAACTCTACATGAGCATGAAGGAGATTTACCGCAACGTGCGCCTGCCTGAAACAGATGCAGGCTGAAAACGTGAAACGCTTATACCGAATCACCCGCCGAGCGAAAAGTAGAGTTTGAATCGTGCCTGCGGAGTTAAACCAGCTACGGGGTTGCCGAGAATTATCCGGCACCCCGTTTTTATTTGCCTCTTTGTCCTGACGCCCGGCTTGCGCCACAGCCGACCTTGTTTCTTCCTGAATCGCGGTACGGTAAATGCCAAGAAGATGAAAGATGACCCTGGGAGGGCTACATCAATCTGGTTTTGTACCAGATGTCTTAGGCGTTTCGCCAGTTCGTGCGGTTCATATCGCCTTACTTTTAAGACTATGACGATTAAAGAAAATGTCAGGGGAATTATTTTGAAGAAACGATCTCCTCTTTCATAACATTACATTTCTTTACCCCGGCTAAAAGATAAATCATCGCTGAATGTTAAAGCACAGGTGTGCGGTGACGTATGCGCCGTCGCGCACTTCGCCTGTCACCGGGGCGGCCCCTGCTAGCGGCATGCACCGCCACTCAACCAGAGCGTACAAGCGCGCATGACTCACGCTCACTTAAACCAGAAGGAGTTGACTCAATGAATCCTATCCTCTCTGTCAGACGTTGGCGAACTATTACAGTTTCGTTCCTGAGCTTAGCGCTCTTCCTTTACGGCGCTGTGCTGCGTCCCACGGGCGTCGGCGCTCAGTCGCCAAGCTGCTACACCGTCACAGAACTAACTCTGGGGGGAGCCGGTGCGGACGCGATGTACTTCACGCGCTCCGGTTATGTCCTTGGCTTTGCCCCGGACGCCAACGCGCAATATCACATCTTCGTCTACAACGACACGGGCATACACGACCTGGACGCAGCACTCAACACCCCCGGCAGCTATTTCAACATCATAGACTCACAAAAGACGCTGAGCGAAGACGGCTCTGTCTTCGGCATGGCCGTGGACAGTTCCACCAACGACCAGCAGACCGTGCTCTTCGACGACACGGGAATGCATCAACTGACGCTCGGCGGCTCTTTCGGCGTGGCGATTGACATTAACGACGCGGGACAGGCGACCGGCGCTGCGACCGATTCGAACGATGCCCTGCATGCCTTTCGCTATGACCACGGCACTATGGTAGACCTGGGCACGCTCGGCGGCTCGCGCAGCTATCCTTACGCCATCAGCGAGAACGGCAAGGTCGTGGGTGAATCTACAAACTCCAACGAAGACACGCGCGCCTTTCTTTATGATGCTAATGGCATGCATGACCTGGGCGTGTTGACGGGCGGGACGCGCAGCCAGGCCGTTGCGGTCAACGACGCGGGACAGGCGGCTGGCTACTCCGAGGTCACAGGCGGAGCGCAACACGCCTTCCTTTATGACGGCACGAGCATGGTAGACTTGGGCGTTCTATCCGGCGGGTCTAATAGCAATGCTACGCACATCAACGCTTCGGGGCAGGTCGTAGGCATCGCGGACAATAGCAACTATGAGCAGCACGTCTTTTTTTACGACGGCACCTCTATGCAAGACCTGACGCCCGGCGCTGAGTACGCGGAAGTCCTGCGCCTCACTGATTCCGGCATCGTCATAGGCACGGCTTACACTTCGTCCTCTTCTTACGTCTTCGTCTACGACTCCACGGGGCTGCATAACATTTCCCTGGGCGGGACATACAGCGACGCTTACGGAAGCTTTGGCGGCAACGGCGCGACCAACCAGGGCGGCGATGTGACAGGCTACTCGGATATTACCGACGATGAGTCGCAGCACGCCTTCCTCTACAACAGCACGGGGCTGCACGACCTCAACTCGCTGGCCGCAGACGAGGGCGTGGGCCTGGGCATCAACAATAGCGGGCAAGTGGTAGGCAGCAGCAACAATAGCGCCTTCCTCTACAGTGGCGGCGTAATGAGCGACCTCAACGGCCTGGTATGCAGCACTGGCATCACGCTACATACGGCGCTCGGCATAACCGAGGACAGAAAGATTCTCGCCGCCGACACCGACCAAGGCCACCTTTACCTGCTAACGCCACCAAACTGATTGCTTGACGACGAGCGGAGAACCCGACATCTCTGCCTGAAGGCTTAAAGAGAGGGCGAGTAATTTTCGCCCTCTCTTTAAGCTTAATGGCTGAAGGATAAAAAAGCAGGTGTTGCTATTCAAGCACACCTGCTTCTCTTTTGGATTTATTTCTCTATAAAGCAATCAAGGCTTCCCTCTTTGCACGAGGCTCGCGGCGACGGCCACCAGTTCGGCAAGCTCCACAGGCTTGGGCACGTGCATCTGGTAGCCTGACCTCAAAGCCTGCATACGGTCTTCAACTCTAGCGTAAGCCGTCAAAGCTATAGCAGGCACGCGGCCCCCGCTTTCTTCCGGCAGCGCGCGAACGCGGCGTATAAGCTCGTAGCCGTCTTCTTCCGGCATCCCTATGTCGCTGATGATGAGGTCAGGGACGTTTGCGCGCATGGCTTCGAGCGCCTCGGCCACAGTCGCGGCGACCGTCACTTCCGCTCCGCACTGCCTCAGCCCGACCTTCAACAACTCTCGCGTGTCAGGCTCGTCATCCACCATGAGCACATGCACGCCGTCCAGCCTGTCAACGCATTCGAAGGAGGGCAGCGTGTCGCGCGCAGCCGGATGCACGCGCTCGGCCTCAAAGGCAGATTGATAGACGGGCGCGACCGGCAGGAGCACAGTAAACGTAGAGCCTTGTCCCTCGCCAGGGCTTTCGGCGCGGACGGTTCCGCCGTGCAGTTCTACCAGATGACGCACGATTGCCAGGCCGAGTCCCATCCCTCCGTGAATGCGTGTGGTGCGCTGGTCAGCCTGACGAAAGCGGTCGAAGACGTGCGGCAGAAATTCCTGCGAGATGCCTGCGCCCGTATCGCTGACGGCTATCTCCACGTGCGAGTTCACGCGCTCTAATCTGACCTGTACGCGCCCGCCCCTTGAGGTGAACTTGATGGCGTTCGAGAGCAGATTCCAGACCACCTGTTGCAGACGCACAGGGTCGCCTGAGACGGAGACTATGCCTGTGTCCATAATCTTCTGCACGCGCACGCCCTTGGCTTCAGCCGCAGGACGCACAGCTTCAATCGCAGCCTCTACGAAAGAATTTGGGTCAAGCGGTCGAACGTCTATTCTGAGCTTGCCGGTGATAATGCGAGAGACATCCAGCAGGTCGTCTATGAGTTGCGACTGCGCTCGCGCGTTTCGCTCTATGGTCTCGAAGGCTTTGAGCGCAGACTCGCCGCCGAACTGTCCCGTCCGAAGCATGTGCGCCCATCCGAGTATGGCCGTGAGCGGCGTTCTCAACTCGTGCGAGATGGTTGCGAGGAACTCGTCCTTCAACCTGTTCGATTCCTGCGCTTCATGGTAGAGGCGCTCTTTCTCCGCCGCAGCCTGTTCGGCCTCGGCTCGCGCACGCTTCGCAGCCTCGAAGAGCCTGGCGTTGTCCATAGCGACCGCCGCTTGCGCCGCCAGTCCTTCGATGATGCGCGCAGAGCGTTCTGTAAAGACGCCCTCTTCGGGATGGCCGAAGAATAGCCCGCCGTAGACTTCGCCCGAGCGAGAGACTACGGGCACGGCCAGGTAGCTTGTGACAGGCAAGTGTCCTTCGGGCATTCCGTAGTACGGCGAGTTCTTGCCGTAGCGCGGGTCTTTCTTCACGTCCGCGATGAGCACGGTGCCTTCGCCGTTGAAGGTCGGCGCGAAGATTTCCGTGTTGCGCGGCATGGGAAAGTGCTCGAAGGCCGTGCGCGGCACGCCGGAGATTGTGAAGAGCATGTAGCTTTCGCCCGCCTCGTTGAGCACGTTGTAGAAGAAGGAGCCGAAGCGAGCGCCCGAGAGTTCGGTCGAAGCGTCGGTCACGGCCTGCACAAGCTTATGCAGGTCGAGTTCGCCCGCGAGCGTCTGTCCCAGGCGGTTTACGGTCTCTATTATCTCCGCCTGCTCGCGCAACTGCTCTTCGGCACGCTTGCGCTCCGTGATGTCGCGGGCGAGCGCGGAGATGGCTATCAGTTTGCCGCTCTCGTTCGTGATAGGCGAGAGCGTAATCGCCACGTCCACGAGCCGCCCTTCCTTAGCGAGGCGTGTAGTCTCGAAGTGCTGCGGCGTGGGGTCTTGCCTGAACCTCTCGAAGCGCTCTTTCGTCTCCTCAAGTTGTTCGGGCGGAGTGATAATCGTCGCGTCTTTGCCCAGAACCTCTTCGGCCCTGTAGCCAAACATCCTCTCCGCGCCCGCGTTCCACGAAGCAATCTTTAGCTCCATGTCGGCGCTCATGATGGCGTCGTCCGAAGACTCGACTATCGCGGACAAAAGTCGCTGCGTCTCCTCTGCGCGTTTGCGCGCGGTGATGTCGCGTGCGATTTTGGACGCGCCTATGATGCGCCCGTCAGAGTCCCTCACGGGCGAGACCGTGAGCGACACGTCTATGATGGTGCCGTCCTTGCGCCTGCGCCGCGTCTCGTAGTGATCCACTCGCTGGCCGCGCCTTATCTGCTCAAGTATGCGCGGCTCTTCGTCCGGGCGGTCGTGCGGAATCAGCATGGTGACAGGCTGGCCTATGGCTTCTTCAGGAGTGTAGCCGTAGAGACGCTCCGCGCCCGGGTTCCAACTGAGGATGTTGCCGTCTAGGTCTTTACTGATAATCGCGTCGTCGGAGTTTTCGACTATGGCCGCAGCCTGTAGCAGTTTCTCTATGTTGCGCTTGCGCTCGGTCACGTCGCGCGTAATCTCAAGAATGGACGCGACCTCTCCGCGCTCGTTACGCACGGTGGCCCAGCGACTTTCGACAGTTATCTGCTGGCCGTCCTTTCGAGTGTGCCTGAGTTCACCTTCCCAGTAGCCTTCCAGCCTGAGGCTTGTGTAAATCTCTTCGAGCGGGACGGGCGGCACGGTCTTGAGCAACTCGTGCGGCGAGCGCCCCAATGCCTCTTCCTGCGTGTAACCGTAGGTGCGCTCCGCGCCGGAGTTCCAGAGAGTGATGGCGTTGGCAGAGTCGCGTAAGAATATAGCGTCGTAAGCCTGTCCTATGATCTCCGCCTGCGCACGCAGCATGGCTTCGGCGCGCTTACGATCCGAGATGTCGCGCGCTATCTTGGAGGCACCTATGATGTTGCCATCTGGACTTCTGATAGGCGAAACGGTCAGAGAGATGTCTACGAGCGAGCCGTCCTTACGCTGTCGCACAGTCTCATAATGCTCTATGCGCTGGCCCGCGCGCAGCCGCGCAAGGATGGCAGGCTCTTCATCAAGATGGTCTTCAGGAATGAGCATCGTCACGGGCTGGCCCACGGCCTCTTCCGCCGTGTAGCCGAAGATGCGCTCGGCCCCGTTGTTCCAGCTAGTGATGATGCCTTTGAGCGTCTTGCTGATGATAGCGTCGTCCGCAGAATCTATGATAGCCGAGAGCCAGAAGCGCGCCAGTTCGGGGCTTTGCAAATCCGTGAGTAAATCTTCGGCACTTCTATTGTCGGGCAATTCCTCTAGCGGCGATTCAATGGGCATAGTCGTCCTTAATCCGGCGGACTCGAACAGAAATAACGAGTTTGGGGGAAGTTCAGGGGGTCATGAGATTATACAATCACTACCTGGATATTGCTATGACTCGGATTTAAGAGGTAAGGATTCGATTTCAAAAGAGAATTCCGCCCGCGTTAACTGCGGTCATAAATTAGCTCTCCCGCGCGCACGCAACTCCTGCGGCAACAGGCTGTGATAGATAAACTCGTTGAGCGGCGTCTCGACACTTGCTTCCAATCCCAGACGCACGACCGCTCCGCTCCATGCCTCAAGCTCTGAAGGACGGCCAGCAGTGATGTCTCTTTGCAGAGACGTTGTGGAGTCAGGGTCTAGAGCATCAAGAAGCGCCATAGTCTTCAAGACTATTCCGTCGGCCAGAGCTATGTGACGCGCGCGTGCGACCGAAAGTATCTCGCGCATGGCCTTCTCAATCATGCGTCTAGTTTCGGGCAAGGTGCGTATGACACCCGCAGGGGAGCGCGTCACGGCCCCGACTCCGCCGTACGGCGCTACGAAGATAAACTTCTCCCACATAGCCACCTGAATGTCCGCAGGAACTTCTGCTCGCACACCCGCGCGTTGGAAAGCTTCAAGCAGACGGCGCGTGCGCTCGCTCGGACGGTTATCAAGCTCAGCGAACTTTATGAAATTGGTTTCTCCCAGGCTGAGAATGCGACCCGGGCCTACGACACGGCTAATCGTTCCGCAGAGGCCGCCGAGCACATGACTTTCGCCTAGCACTTCCGACAGATGCTTCGACGCTTCGACTCCGTTCTGCAAGGGCACCACGAATGTTTCAGGAGTCATAAGGGAGCGCATGGCACGCGCAGCATCCTTCAACTGCCAGGTCTTGACGCCGACGAGCACAACGTCAACCGCGCCCGCCTGCGCCGGGTCATCCGTAGCCTGCGCCGGTTGAATGACTATCTCGCCCTGCGGAGTTTCGAGCCGCAATCCTTGCGCGCGTATAGCCTGCAAGTGCTCTCCACGCGCGATGAAGGTGACATCCTCGCCCGCGCGTGCCAGTTGAGCGCCGAAGTAACCGCCCGCGCCTCCCGTCCCGAAGATAGCTATACGCATGAAATCTCCCGCGAGGTAAATTTATCGCCACTCGATTGTTGAGATGATGAATAATAAAGGTGTTCTAGACTCAACTTCAAACCGAGCCGCTACTGCAATTTGATTCCCCTGGAAGAGCAGTTGTGCGAGAATCATTTCGAAGTCCGACAGGAGACCTGCTAACCTTGCTCTATCGAATACGAACCGGAAGAGAGAAAAGACCTTGCCCAGACTTAACAGCTTCCTAGTATTATTGGTAATCCTGCTCGCTTCTGCTCAAAGCGCCGCCGCGCAGACGAGCATCTTCAACGTGCCCACGACAGACGTGCTGCCGCCGGAAAAGCTCTACGTCGAAGCGGACTACATAACGAAGCCCGTCTCTTACGAAAAGGGCGGCTACTCATTTTTCGGCCCCACCATCGTCTACGGCCTGCGAAAAAATGTAGAAGTCGGGATTAACTTCTTCTACACGAAATCCTCTGACCCGGACGAAGCCGAATTGCAGCCCAACGCCAAGTGGCAGTTTTACAGCAACGAGGGGCGGGGCCTTGAGGCCGCAGTCGGAGGCATAGTCTTCATCCCCTTAAAGAACCGCGCGACGACCCACCCGAAGGCCATGCTCTACGCCAACATCAGCAAGCAGATTAAAGGCAAGTACGGCCCGCGCTTCACCACGGGCGCTTACGGCTTCGTAGGCCGCATGGACGAGGGCGAAACCCGCCGGGGCGTCATGCTGGGTTACGAGCAACCCCTGAGCGGCAAAGTCACCTTCGTCACAGACTGGTTCAGTGGCTACAACGTCTTCGGCTACACGGGCGTAGGTCTCGGCGTAGACCTACCCAAAGACAACTACATCTTTACAGGATACAGCTTCGGCAACCGTGGACGCGGCAACAACTGGCTCGGCATCTTCCTCGCCCACACCTTTTAGCCTCACCTTTTATTATCTAGTAAATCGAGGTCGCTAATTATAGTATGTAGAACTTTAGTTAGCACCACCCTACCATCAGAGCGCTTGCGCCATGAGCAATAGAGTTCTCAAAATGTTTGGTCAACGCGTTAGAGAAGAAAGACTCAAGCGCGGTCTGTCCCAGGAAGCATTGGCCGAAAAAGCCGGTATGCATAGAACATATATCGGAATGATTGAGCGCGCAGAGAAAAATGTCACGCTAATTAACATTGAAAAGATTGCTCACGCGCTTGATGTAGAGATTGTAGTTCTGCTGAAGGGAATTAATCGTTAGTTGAACGGGCAAAATTCACAAGACGCATGGATTGAAGAGATGCGTCGTTATTGTCGTGAACTGAATATTGAAACCGGCGACCTTTACAGCGTCCTCACAGATCCAAAGGTTGCTCCGATGATTAGAGGCAAGGCGTTTGAATTCTCGGTATCTCTGCGCCTCAGTCATATTCTCCCTGAAGATGAATGGCAAGTCAGCAAACCCACTCTTAACGCTCAGACCGGAAGTCATGATGTTGACGTTAAAGTTCTGCATAACCGTACAGGGCGCGTAATTAGCGTTGAATGCAAACTGGCTAGTAAAGGTGGGTTCAAAATCTCAAAGAATCAATATATAGTTCCAGTGAAATGTATGCGCTCTCGTACAACTAAGACTCCGGCAAAAGTCGCAGCCGGAGCCAGAGCGCTTGGCGTCCCGCCGGAAGCTTTCCTCGCACACAGCGATCAATATAGGGCAAGCCATTTTGACGTTGTCGCTACGTCGCTGGCGAATGCATTTTACGAGACTGACAGGGAAACTATGTCCTATGTTTTTCAGCCGAGCGCTGCTGGCGTGGAGTTTTTGAGAAAGCTTAATCCACCAGCCGATATTGATTTACAAACTTTTGTTTACAATAAAGTATACATAGCTCGTTCCGTAGATTTGGCTGTATCACGCGATAGCGGCGTTGTCTGCATTAAACGCGCTTGCACTAATAAATATGATTGCGGCTTTATTCCAAATTACCCGCTTATAAATTTCGGAGAGGTAATAGACGCGGAGTCGGATGCAGTTCTGGCCCCGACTAATCACTGGATAGAGTTGGATGATTCGTTGCCGGTGTTTGAGAGGTTTATAGCGGATTCCTAAAAAGCTATTTCTAATTGTAGTCCGTGACTTTGCTCAACCTTACTTGAGTTGTAATTGACAATAAAAAGCTCCTTCCCCTTGTATCGCTCTCCCTTAAAATTATCTTCTTTTTTCTGTCCATTTCTTTGATCATCCGTTCGATTTATAGTGTAGTTCCACTCTTTATCATGCATCTCTGTGGCCCATCTGTAAAGTTTCCTGACTTCGGGGCTATTATCGTAAGTCAAAAGGAATTTAATTCTATCTTTATGCTTCTTCAGAACATCGTTTAGTCTGTAATGGTCATCCTTCGAAAAAGAGCAGCTATAAAATTTATCCTGGTCGGCATTGAAATAAGGAGGGTCGATGAATAAGAAAGCCCCATCTTGAGCTTTCTTTATTGCCTGCTCAAAATCCCAGTTAGTAATAAAGACTTCCTGTAGCTTACGTGATGTACGCATGATATTTCGAGGCCAGTTCTCAGGCCGCATAGAATATTTATCGCCATAGCCCCAATAACAATTTGCTTTCTTCATTATCCCGGAGTAACTCGTCCGGTTGAGATAGTACCAGCGTCCGGCGCGTTCTAAATCGTTCCGAGGCTGAAATTCATTCTTGTAATAAGCATGCCGCTCCTTAGAGGCTTTCTCACCCTTCAGGAAAGCTATTAGTTCTTCAGCCCTATCACGAATTATTAAATATGTGTTGATGAGTTCAGGATCAATATCATTAAGTTGATTATGCTTAACTTTTTGCTTTACGAAGAAAATTGAACCTCCGCCAGCAAAGGGTTCAATATATACGTCGTGCGGCGGAATGTGCGGGATTATCAAATTACGAGCGTAAAACTTGCCGCCAGCCCACCGAAAAGGAGAATTCATTGAGTCATTCATAACTTAACGTAATGCTAATTATAGTATGCAAGCTTTATGTTACTGTCAAGAAGAAAGCTTTAACAAAACAGCTTACGGTCGTCAATTACAATTTCTCCCTCGCCGTTACGGTTAGGTACAGATCCCTCGGTAGAAAAACTGTTTGCTGATAAAATCAGAGTATGATGATAGCGCAGACTGATGACCTCAGGTGCGCTATCATTGTCTTATGAACTATTTTGAGCGGGCGCTATGGCTATGAAGCTTGTCATAAGGATTGTTATAACTCTCTCAGTGCTCTCTATAGCGTTTATAGCGAGCGCTCAGGCACGGGGCGCGGTGCAGGCTGATTCGCCCCCTAGACCTTTTTTGAGTCCGTGTCGTACGAGTGAGATTACGTCGAGGGCTTGGTGCGGCAAGTATGAAGTTTTTGAGGACAGGGTTTCCAGGCGCGGGCGCAGGATAGCGCTCAACATGGTGATTCTGCCCGCTCTGGCGGAAAAGCCTGCCGCAGACCCAGTCTTCTTTTTCGCGGGCGGCCCCGGACAGGGCGCGGCTAGCCTCGCGGGGCTGATCGGCGACGGGCCTCTGGCGAATATCAGGCGTGAGCGCGACCTGGTCTTTCTTGACCAGAGGGGAACGGGAGAGTCCAATCCTTTAACCTGCAACTTCTACAGTGATGACAGCAATCTTCGCGGCTACTTTGAGGAGATGTTTCCGGTCGAGCAGGTGCGCGCGTGCCGCGAGCGGCTTGAAAGAGTTGCAGACCTCAAGCAGTATACGACCAACATCGCCACGGATGATTTGGACGAAGTACGCGAGGCGCTGGGCTACGAGAAGATTAATCTTTACGGCGGCTCGTACGGCACTACGGTCGCGCTGGTCTACCTGCGACGCTACAGGGCGCACGTGCGCTCGGTCGTTCTGGCGGGCGTCGCGCCTACAGACCTTAAACTGCCGCTCCCGTTCGCAAAGGGCGCGCAGTACGCTCTGGAGCACCTGATGGAAGACTGCGCGGTGGACGCCACATGCCGCGCCGCGTTCCCGAAGCTGCGCGAAGAGTTCCGCGCCGTGCTTGACCGCTTAGCGAAAGGGCCTGTGAGCGTAGAGTTGATTAATCCGTTCACGAAGAAGCCCGAACGTGTGAATTTGGCGCGCGGCCCCTTCGCGGAGCGGCTGCGAATGATGCTTTATGATAGAGGCCCCGCGAGCCTCGTCCCGCTACTTATACATCGCGCGTATCAGGGCGACTTCAAGCCTTTCATACTGGCGGCGCTGCCGCAGGCGCGCGGCATCTACCAGTCGCTTTCCCTGGGCATGTATTTCTCTGTCACCTGCTCGGAAAGCGTCCCGTTCATCACGGAGGACGAAGTCAAGAAAGAGACACGCGCAACTTTCCTTAGTGACTACCGCGTGCGCGTTCACCAGAGCGCTTGCAGGGAGTGGGTGAAGGCGGCTGTGCCAAAACAATTCATAAGCGCGGTAGAGTCTAACGCTCCTGTCTTGTTGCTATCGGGCGAGGTAGACCCTGCCTCTCCGCACTGGCTCGGAGCAGAGGTCGCGCGCCGCCTGCCAAACGGTCTACAGGTAACGATTCCCTACGGCGGCCACGGCTACTTCTCCGCTTGCATCAGCAAGTTTGTGGCGGAATTCATCTCCAAAGGCTCCGCGCGAGGGCTGAACACCTCCTGCCTCTCCGGCGTACGCCGTCCGCCCTTCATCACAGCTTTACCCGCAGCGCAATTATCATGATGCCCTGGAGTTTGGTTAGGCGCTCTTAATTATTCCGGCTCACGCCTTTCGGGTCTTTCGCAGCGAAGCCGCGCTTTCGCATCAGCGCTTCTATTCGGGGGTCGCGTCCGCGAAATGCCCTGTATCCTTCCGCAGGGTCAATCGTGTTGCCTACGGAGAAGATATATTTTCTCAGCCGCGCCGCGACATCACGGTCATAAGGGCCTTTGGCTTCGAGGAATGCTTCATAGGCATCTGCGTTGAGCACGTCCGACCACAGGTAGCTGTAGTAGCCTGCGGAATAGGCGTCGCTTGAGAAGACGTGCCCGAACTGCGGCGTGCGGTGGCGCATCACTATTTCGTCAGGCATGCCAAGCTCTGAGAGCGTCTTACGCTCGAAGGCGTCGGGGTCAATCTTCTGGCTGCCAGCAAGGTGCAGCTTCATGTCTACGAGCGCGCTCGCCAGATACTCAACCGTTGCGAAACCCTGGTTGAAGGTTTCGGCACGCTCTATCCTGTCCACGAGCGCCTGCGGGATAGGCTTGCCCGTCTGGTAATGCACCGCGAAGCGCTGTAGTACCTGCGGCGTAGAAAGCCAGTGCTCCAGGAGTTGCGACGGGAACTCTACGTAGTCGCGCGGAACGGCTGTGCCTGAGAGCGAAGGATACGTGACGTTAGAAGACAGCCCGTGCAGCGCGTGCCCGAACTCGTGGAACATAGTCGTCGCGTCGTCCCAGGAAACAAGCACAGGCTCGCCGGGCTTTCCCTTCACGAAGTTCGCGTTGTTGGAGACTATGGTGGTGACTTCGCCGTCGGTTCTGTGCTGGCGGCGATAAGCGTTCATCCAAGCGCCCGAGCGCTTGCCAGCGCGAGCGTACGGGTCGAAGTACCACAGCCCTACGTGTCGCCCTGTGGTCTTGTCCGTAACCTCCCACACTCTCACGTCCGGGTGATAGACGGGAATGTTCGTCAACTGTTTGAAGTTGAAGCCGAACAACTCGCCTGCGACCCAGAACATCCCTTCGCGCAACTTCTCAAGTTGAAGGTACTGCTTGACCTCGTTCTGGTCTAAATCGTAACGCGCCTTGCGAACCTTCTCCGCATAATAGCGGTAATCCCAAGGCTCTATCTTGATTTTCGCGCCCTCTTTGTTGGCGAGCGCCTGCATGTCCGAGACCTCTTCGCGCACGCGAGCCACAGCAGGCTTCCAGACTGCCTCCATCAATTGCACGGCGCGCTCCGGCGTCTTCGCCATAGCATTCTCAAGTCGCCAGTGCGCGTGCGTCGCGTAGCCCAAAAGCTTCGCGCGCTCTGCCCTAAGTTGCAGTATCTCCGTGATGATGGCGTTGTTGTCGTGAGCGTCCCCGTTGTCGCCGCGATTGACGAACATACGCCATGCCTTCTCGCGCAGGTCTCTGCGGTCAGAGTAGGTCAGGAACGGCTCTATGGAAGAGCGCGTGTTCATAATCACCCACGAGCCTTGCAGCTTCTTGGCTGCGGCAGCCGTCTGTGCTGCATCACGCACGGACTGCGGCAATCCTGCCAACTCATCCTCGCTCTTGAGCACGAGGAACTGATCCGTCTCGTCGGCCAGAAGGTTCTGGCTAAAGCGCGTGTAGAGGCCCGCCAACTGCTGGTTAATCTGCGAGAGACGAGCCTTGGCCGCATCGTCTAGCCGCGCGCCCGCACGCACGAAGTTCGTGTAATAGAGCCAGGACAATCGCTGCTGCTCCGGCGTGAGCCGAGCCTTCTCGCGCGAATCGTAGACGGCTTCTATGCGTTTAAAGAGCGGCTTGTTCTGCGTAATCTTATCGTTGAAGGCCGCCAGGCGCGGTGCCATCTCTCGCTCGACCGTCTGGAACTCCGGCCCGTTCATGGTTGAACTCCAGACGCCGTAAACAGTCTGCACGCGCTGAAGCGTTCGACCCGCGCGCTCCAGCGCCGCGATGGTGTTCTCAAAAGTAGGCTCAGCCGTGTTGCCAGTTATGCGCTCTACCTCCGAGAGGTTCTCCGTCATGGCCGCTTCCAGCGCGGGCTTGAAACTCGAAACTTCAACCTTATCGAAGGGCGGCGTCCCGCCGAAAGGGCCGCTCCACTTCAACAGAAGCGGGCTTTCAACCGAAGGGGCCGTCTCAAAGACCGTCAAGGTCTGCATAGTTTGATCGTCCATACTTGTGTCCGCACTCACACTAAAAGCAACGGCGCAGCCAGCAATAGCTGCCGCAAACAGCACCGCCTCGCCACGACTAATAAATTTTCGCATAATATGCACCTGGCTTTCTGAATTAAGCCCCCTATCATACTTGCAACCGCCCGCGAAGAGAAGAGAGCAGAACAATAAGTAGTAGTTCAGCTAAAAATAGAGATAAGCTTATAAAGCAGAAGAGCGAAGCCTTTAACAAAGGCTTCGCTCTTCCTCTTCCACTTAATCTGCCGCAGTTGTTGGTTAGGAGTTCTGCTCCTCTTTGTTAGCTTTCCTGCGCTTGCTACGCATCCTGGCAGCTAACCCCGCTAATCCTGTGCCCAACAACACCATCGTCGTCGGCTCCGGCACCGGCGCTCCGCCACGTCCTAAGTTCAGGTAAAAGCTTTCGGGGCCGCCCTGAGCGTTGATAATGGTCGCTTCTAGTCCGAGCCTCAGGTTAGGATTAGCTGCCAGCGCTGCTGCCAGTCTCTGCTGTGCTGCCGCATCCAGACCAAAGACGTAATCTGCCGTGCCCTGACCGTTGCCGAGCAGTGAAAGCGTTTGAGATTGAAGAAGCTGTGCTGTAAAGACTACATTTCCGCTCTGGTCATAAGCGGTTAAGACCATGCCTGTCACTGTTACTGGGTCTGAGCCTGTGCCGCCACTAGGCTCGTTGACGTTGAAGCCGATGAGCACGTTGGAGTTGGTGGCCGAAAGACCGAGTTCGCTTGCCAGGACTGTGTTGTTGGTGCCGCCGCGTGTAGCGTCTCCGAAAATCTGGTCATTGCTGCCAGTCCAGCGAACGCCGCCGGATTCCGTGGAGCTATTGCCGGGCGATTGAATCGAGAGGACTGTGCGGATGCCCACGCCGTCCGGGCGTATCTCGTTAGAGCCTACGAATATGATGCCGTCCGCGTAAGCGTTGCTCGGCGTAAAGCTGAGAACGGTCAGCGCGCCTATGACAAGAGCCAATGTTGACAAGATTTTTTTCAAGACTCGGTTCCTCCGCCAGGTCAATTAGTGATTGTGTGCCTTCGGCACCGGATGAGGCCGCTTTCTTATGGCCTCCCCTCTGCCTGTTTAACTAATAAAGTCAATTGAGCCTGAATTCCAAGAAAAAGGTGGATTTAGAGCGTTCGCGTGCGGGCGCATTTTTTACATTTGCAGCCTATGGGCCTGATTATGTCTTCGAAATACTCCTTGCCGTAGTTGTAGGTAATCTCTTCACCGGCTTTAATATTCCTTTTCGACCATATCCAGACGCGGCGGCCAGAGATAATCGCTTCCGCGTTGGGGCTGCAAGAGTGGTTGATATAGCGCGCGATGTTGCTGCGCGGGCTGCCGTCGATTGACCAACGGCTGTTGACCCCGAAAAAGTATTTCCCGCGCCGCTTCTCAACCTCTTCGTTCGAGATGAGCGGCCCTGTGTACTCTATGATTCGCCTGCCCACAGGGATAGGCTCAAGCGCAAACAGTCCCAACCCCGTCACCGTCCGCCTGACGGCAAATTTACCCTTCTTGCTCATAATTCAAACTCAACCGCTATCAAAGCATGGGCCGTAGTGCATTAGCCAGCATGAGCGCCGGAGCAGTATCGTCGACGGAGAATTTATCTTCTATAGACCAGACGGCAGACAATACGGCTTGAGCGAAGCTCCAGCGCAGCGCCCTTTCCGAATCCAGCTTCAAGCTCTCTTCATAGCGCCTGAGCCTTCTGCTGACGACTGCGGGGGAGGCAAACAGCGACGGTCTTTCATAAGGATTTCTGAGCGACGCGCCGACCTCGTACTCTATCTCACCGACCACGCCCTTGGGGTCTATGGCTACCCACCCGCGAGCGGAATCAAAGAGGACGTTGTAATGCTGTAGGTCTCCGTGCAGCAGCCTTCGCGCACGTTGCGTAGCGCAGAGTTGAAAGTATACTTGCTGTCCCTCTTCGACAAGCTCCTTCGGAATCCGGCTGTCGTTGCTCTCCAGATAAAGCTGAAAGGCTCTGCCCCAAGTCTCTACGGTGGTGAACGATTCCAGTGAATCGCCAGGATGAGAGATGCGCGCCATCACTTCGGCCATTATCTCCGTGGCCTCTTCGTCGCGGCCAGCGAGCGACAGGTTGACGAGCGGAGTGGCAGGGCTGAGCCTTTCCATCAGGGCCGCGCCCGCTACGTGCTCATAAACGCGAACCATTCCTTCAGCGTCGAATGCCTCCAGCACCTCGCCGCACAGCCACTCGTCTCCTGGATTGCGAACCACCTTCAACACGACCGGCTGCGCCCCTCGCCAGCCGAAGGCTACAAACGAGCTATGCGTCTCCAGCGTGTCTTCGACCACGACCCGCCAGTCGCGCGTGAGCGCGTTGAAGCGCTCAAGCAATTGTTTATCGCTCATTATTCACAGAGGCTTCGCAAGGCTTCTTACGCCCACTCAG
Source organism: Pyrinomonadaceae bacterium (assembly GCA_014534425.1). GTDB lineage: Bacteria > Acidobacteriota > Blastocatellia > Pyrinomonadales > Pyrinomonadaceae > JACVRN01. Next base: position 48,041 of record JACVRN010000011.1, on the reverse strand, counting down.
AGATTACAGCTTCAATCAATTCCAGACATTCAGCGAAGACTACAGGCAGTTCTCTTTCCCCGTCCAGTATCTCAACCAGCCGCATTGAGTCCAGCAGCCTAGCCGTTCGCCGCCAATCCCACGGAAGCGCGCCGCCTGCTTCCGCGTACCCATTCTCAAAATCTTTGCAGAAGTTTTCAGAATAGCGGCGACCGTAACGAAACAGGCTGCCCACGTCCCAGAGCGTTGAGCCTGTAGAGGCCGCCTCCCAATCAATCAGCCCACTGATGCGCCAATCGCCGTCACGTTGAGGCGCGACTAAAATATTTCGCCCGCCGAAATCGCCGTGTACCAGATGCGCGAAGCTGTCGAGCGCAGTGAGAAGAGCTACGCGAGCTTCCAACTGTCGCCGCAGTTCGTCGGCCAGCGCGCTGCCCATGCGCCCGCGCGCAAGACCACACCGCAGCCGCTCATCATTAATCGCAAGCATGCTCTCAACCTTTAAAGCTGGAAGCGATGCGCGCACCTCTTCGTCTAGAATTTCTTCCAGAGGCACGCGGGCCAGCTTGGCTAGAAGCACGCCGAGCGGCTTTGCCAGTTCAGGAAGCGCTTCGGGCGGCATCTGCCTGCGACAATCATTGAGCGTCACGCCCTCAATCCACCTGTAGACCAGATAAGGATAGGCGCACCGAAGCCCGCTCGCATCAGCGAAGAGCAATTCGGGGACAGGCAGTTTTGTGTTCAGTGCATAGAGAAGCCTGCGCTCTCGTTCAAAAGCAGCCTGACCGGCGGCGTAAACGCGCAGAGCATACGCGCGACGCTCGCCTTCAATCCTGATGCGGTAGATGGTGTTCGCCAGCCCGCCCTCGACCGGCGCGACTTCCCATTGCTCCGCGCCGTTCAGCACAGGGAGCAGCATTTCACGTATGCGCGCACGGTCAAGCTCAATTAGTGGATGACAACGCGTGTCAGTCATTACAGTCTTTGCGGTTGTCACGCTTCGGCTTCAGCGCGGCGCGTGTGCGTTCTGCCGCAGGAGGGACAGGTGTGAGCCTCTTCGACTATGCCGCCAAAAGCAGGGTCAACCGGAGCGCCATCTTCCGGCTCGGCAGAGTAATCAACTTTGTCTGCGTGGTGATTCATCTCCACGCCGCAATCAGGGCAAATCATTTTCTCTCTTGTTGTCGCCATCTCTTCCTTTTACCTGTTTAAGAAGTCCTATAGCTTCGCCATACGCTCACGGAAAAATTCGCGCCAGGCGTCGGGCAAAGCCTCTACCTCAATCGCTCGCCGCATAGTCTCTTTATCTTCCCTGTCTTGAGCATAAAGACGCGTGATGTCCGAGACCTTGACGCCGTGCGTGTCGCGCTCTATCAATTCCATCTCGTCGCCCGCGCCGATTTCGCCTTCGCTTTGAACGGAGAAGTAAAAGCCCGTTCGACCGCTCGCCAGGAATCTCTTGAGAATGTCTGCGCGCTGGAACTTGACTGCGAGCTTCTGACAAGGCATGCGCGGCTGCGTGACGGTCAACTCCGCAGCGCCTAGGCGAAAGCGGTCGCCTATGCAAACCGTCTCTTCATTAAATCCTTCGGTCGTCAAATTCTCTCCGAACATTCCCCAAGGCAACGCCACGTCCGGCAACTCCGCGCGCCAAAAGTCGTAGTGCTCCGAAGGGTAAGCGTAGACAGCCTTGTACGGCCCGCCGTGAACCGAGAGGTCTGACTGGCGGTCGCCGTCCAGGTTCAGAGTCCGCAGCATGACTCTTCCGCCGACGGGCTTTTTGAAGATGCCAGTCGAAACCGTCACCCCGCGCCACATAGCCAGTCGCGGCAAGCCCACGTTGACGGAGATGATTTTCACACTCAAGGAAAGCCGAACCTCTCTTCAAAAATTATTCGAGGGCTAGTCGAGCGAAACATTCTCGCGCCCGTAGCGCAGAACCCTGGACATCCAGATTAGCTCCTTCAGGAATTTGTCCAAGCGCTTGACGTAAGATTCGTCCAGTAGCTTTCCGTCCTTATCGAAGAGCTTCTGCGCGCCGGAGAAGTTTCCGTCCCAGAAGATTGTGACCAGCCCAAGCTCGCGCATGACGGGCAGCAAATTCTCTATGACGCGCGTGCCGCCGAAGCCGCCAGCCGACACGGCGCAGATGCCAACCGCCTTGTGTATGTACTCCTTCAAATTCGTGTCGAGCAGGTGCTTGAGCATGCCAGGGTAGCCGTGATTGTATTCCGGCGTGACAATCAATAGCCCGTCAGCCCTCGAAACCGTTGCGGAGAATCCCGAATCCTTAATAGCTTCACCGGCATCATCCGTAGGAAGGTTTATCTCACGTATGTCCACAAGCAACGTCTCCACGCCTTCGCGCTTACGGAGTTCCGTGTGAACGAAACGCGCTACATTCTCGCTCGCCCTCCCCTTTCGGGTCGTGCCCAAGATTACAGGGATGAAAATAGGCCGCTCCACGCTCATAAAAGTTTCTCCATAATGCGAGGCGGGTTCAAACAGGATAGACAGGATAGACAGGATAAAAAGAGAAAGCAATCAATCTTTCTTCATCCTGTCCATCCTGTTAATTTATTCCTTCGCCTCAAAGCTTAAAACGCCTGATGGCGAAGTCGTCCAGCGTGATGGTGAAGCTGTGGCGCGTGTCGTCGGCCACGTATCTTGTGATGGCCTCGCAGGCGACCGAGACGGCGAGCGTCACAAGATTGCGCGCCAGAGGATAGTCGCAGATGTCGTCCTGCGCGGCTGACGGAACCCTGTAGATGTCGTTCCACACAACCTCTGCGTAAGCGTCTGCAAGTCCTACGTGAAGACAATCAAGCTTCATCTCCATGCAGGCCGCTTTCACAGCTTCCCTGGACACGCTGTTGTCAAAAGCATCGACTACCAGACCGTCAAGCAGCTTTCGCGCGTTGCTCTTCTTCAACTCTTCGGCGCGCGTCTCCACGCTGACGCCAAGTGCGCGGTAGAGCGAGTTGGACAGAATCCTTGCCTTCTGCGCGCCAATGTCCGAGCGATAAAAGGGCTGCGTGGAGAGATTGCGCTCCTCTACGCGGTCGCGGTCAATAACGCGCAGGCGTGCGAAGCCGGAGCGCGCGAGACTCTCTGCAATGTTCGCGCCCAGAGCGCCCGCGCCGCACACCGTCACCAACTGCTCGCGCACACGCCGCAGCACTTCGCCAGAGCGATGAAGCTGTTCATGATAGAAGATGCTCATCAGTTTTCGGTAAAGCAGTTCTTCTCGGATGAAAACTCAAAACTGAAAACTGCTTTACCATTCTCCTTCGGCTACGCCGACCAGCGATTGCAGGTCGAACTTTCGGTCTTCTCCGCTCAGGCAGATGCCTGCGGAGACGACGGTCAGATCATTTTTAGCTATGGCGGAGGTGTGAAGCTGGCCGTCGTGCGCGAGCCATTCTACGAGCCAGAATTCTCCACGGTCACGAAAGCCTCGCAGGTCTCCGCCGCCGAATCGCAGGGCCGAGCGAAGCCTTGCTTCATCTCTTCCGGCCACGCGACGCTGCTCCAGCCCGTGCCTTCTTTCCCTCTCCAACTCCTCGCGCCTGAAGACCAGCGAGTAGCAGGCACGCATCTCAGGCGTCAAGCCCTTGAGCTTAATCTCTGCGGGAGCAACGCGGCTTCGCAAAGCTTCACGAAGGCCCTCGGCTTCCAGTGGCGATGCGCGGCGGTCAAGCTCTTCAAACCACCACGCGCCACAAAGATTGCGCGCCACAACCTGCTCGAACTCCTGACCGTCCGTTACCATGTGCAGCACGACAGGCTCTGCCGAACGGGAAGCGAAACGCAGGCGGCCGTCACTTTCGTTGACCGCGAACGCAAGCCACGCGCTGTTCTGCAACCTGTAGCCCAGGCGCAGGCGCACGCCGGGGAACAGCCTCAGATATTCCGCCACGCGTTCGAGTCCAGCCCTTTCGACAAGGCGCGCCTCGCGCTCGTTCACGGGCCGAAAGATTCCCCAGCCCTCGAACTCATGCGGGCGCGGCTCGAAGGTGTAGATGAGTCCAAAGACGTGCGCGCGAACGCGGCCTCCACGCACGCAGGGCGCGAGGAAAAGACTCGACCTCAAAATTTCCTCTTCCGCCGCGACACGCTTTAGAAGATTACGAATGTCAGCCATAGCCTTTACCTCGCGTTAAATGGAAGGAGTGAGGATGAGGGATTGATTCATCGGTTCATTGAATCAATTCTTTTCACCTCTTGCGGGAAGCGGCGTCTCCAGAATCTCAAGCAGCAGTTCGAGCCTTGACGGGCGGCTCAAAAGCGGCACGAGGTTCGGGAGCGCGTAGTAATCGCCCGCGAAGGTGAAGGTATCGAAGGCGCGACCATGGCGGCGCAACTCATTTTCCAAATGGTTGCTGCAATGGCCCACCTTGACGATGAGCACGTTCGGCTCCGTCTTCAACTCTTCGACGTAGCGCTCCATCACCGCGCTGAAATAGGGCGCAGTATTCTCATCCTCGTCCGTCACGACGATGATTTGCTCTGCCACCTGTCGCTTGATACGCATTACCTCAAGCGGCGCGCCGATGCTTGTGCTGCCCTGCGGCAGCATGTGACGAAACGCGCGCTCCCAGTCGGCCAACTCGCGCGCATTCGCGCTGGCTGTCACGACAGGGTAAGCCATAGAGTCGAAGGCGTAGACGAATAGCTCCGCCTGGCTGATGCCTGAGACGAGCGCGGCAATCTGCTTGCCCAACTCAATCGCATTACTCATGCTGCTGCTCTTATCAACGAAAAGCGCAGTCGGCTTTGTGATACGACCCTTGCTCTTGACCTGCTCGCCCGCTACCTTTTCAAGTCGCTCTGCGACCTCGGCATCAACGCGGGAAGCCGCCACAGCCTTCATAGCCTTGAAGGCTGAGACACGATCTGAGCCTGCGGCCTCAGCGAGCTTCTCGTCAACGAGCGCCTTCACCTCTTCGTGAAGAAGTGCGCCGCGCTTCCTGAGCGAGCCGAGGTTGTTAATCACCTCCTGCGGAGACATCTGGTTAATGAGCGCCACGAGCACCACCGGAGTCAGCTTTCGGACAGCGCCTATGGCGACCGTGTACGGTATCTTGTGCTCAACTATAAGCTCGGCCTGCTCTGCGGCGGTCTCGGCCTTAGCCAGGCGCTTCAACATAAAAGCGAGGCTGTCCGCAGGCGGCTTGTCCTTAAAGAGCACCGCGTCCGCACGCGCAGACGGCTTGATGTGCAGGCTGGCGTAGAGATGCTTCATGCTCTTGCGCGCACGAAGAGCCGCGCGGTCGAAGCTCATGGCCGACTGCTCGCGCTCGCGCAGGTAAAGCTCTACGGCTGTGCGCGTGGAGCGCGGCAGCGTGCCGCGTGACTGCTTCACGAAGTCAACCACGCGAGCCACCTGATAAGGCGGAAGCTGCTGCAAGAGCACGAAGCCCGCGCCGCGATGCTCCGTGAGCACGCCCGCGAGCAGGTTGCCCACGAAGACTTCCTTGTGGTCGCGGACATCACCCTGCGCGAAGTACCACACGGCCAGGTGGCCGTAAAACACTGGGTCACGCTCAATCATCTGCTTGTGCAACTCTGCCACGCGCGCCAAATCGCGGTGCGGAGTCGTCAGCAAGCTATTCAAAATGTCCAGACGCAAGTCGCGCTCAATCTGCTGCATTTCTCACCTCTTCAATCTAGAGATTTCAAATCAGGCTCAAGCCAGCCCGTGCGCGCTTCCCGGGACATGAGCCGCTCTCTGCTGTAATAATCCAGGGGAAGCCTTTTGTCGCCTATGCTGTTAAAGAGAGCTTCCGCGAGCACTGCGAGTGATGCCGCTTTGCCAGTGCGGCTCAGGAACCTTTCAATCATGCGCGCGTAAAAGAGCGTGATGGTCTCGTGATAGCCGCTCGTCGCCGTAGTCTCTATGCCGCAGGCTTGGTTGTATCGCTGTATGCCACGGCGAATCAGTTCTGTGGCTACAGCTTCTCCGTGCTTCACCAGATACCACAGGCCGACCGTCAGGTGCGCTCTGTGCGTCCAACTCTGGCGCGGCAGAGTGCATGCCTCGAACATAGAGACCAGTCGCTCTACCTCCGCGTCGGTGCGAAACAACTCTTTCTCTTCATGACTATCCATCGCTGCTCTCGAATCATTTGAGCGCCCCGCGCAAGTCTGACGAGCCGTTCGTGCATACGCGGGAGTCGAACCCGCGACCTCTAGCTCTCCAGGCTAGCGCTCAACCAACTGAGCTAGTATGTAAGCTCTACAGGTCAGGGCGCGGGGCGCTTGTAGCTTATTCTTCAATTTTCAAAATCAGAAAGTTTTGATTCGCCCCCGCGCAAGTCGAAAAAGCGTCTTCACTCGGGTGCTCTATCCACTGAGCTACGGGAGCAGAAAAACTGCGATTGCTCCCGGTAGGATTCGAACCTACGACCGCCTCCTTAATAGGGAATGGTGTGTAAGCTTCCATCTGTCAGGGCGCGGGGACGAAACAAATTTTCAAAGATCAGCCGTAGACGGCTTCGGGTCTGACAATCATGTCGCCGCTCGGCGTGCGATCGACTACATAAAACTCAAGCTGCCTGGGGCCTATGTCGAAGTGGCGCGCGACGCGCTCTCTAATCTCCGCGTCGTTCATGCCCGTATGAACGCGCAACTCCGCTTCGCTCACGTCAACAGAGCGGCCATCGTAACGAATGTGAACCATTCTCTTTTTCTCCTTTCTCACTGGACAACTTCAGTACCTTGTAAGTTAATTTGCTCAAGCTACAGTGCGCGCCTCTTCGTCCAGGAAGAGGAACGGTCGCCATTCGGGACGCGAGAGCGCGTAGTGATTCAGCACCGCGCGGTCAAGCCCGTAGCGCAGGGCGCTTGGGCTGGCAAGAAGCGGCATGCGCGCCTCTTCGGGCGTGCGGTCGCCCTTGCGTTGGTTGCATGTGATACATGCCGCGCAGAGGTTCTCAGGATATGAGCTACCGCCGCGCGAACGCGGGATGATGTGATCCAGCGTCAACTCAAACGCGCTGCCGCGTGCGCCGCAGTATTGGCAGCGCATCTTGTCTCTCATCAAAATACGCAGGCGTTGCTTGCCTGAGTTATTACGACGCTTGCGAACGTCCACGTATTCGATGAGGCGAACGACGCTCGGCACTTCGAACGTGAAATGCTGCGAGCGAAGAACGCGCTCGCCGTCCCGCACCACAACTTCAGCCGCGCGCTTCCACACCAGCCGCACTGCGCGCGGCACGTCAACCGTGCCCAGGGCTTCATAAGAAGCGTTCAGGAGCAACACTCTGCGCGAGAGAACCATTTTTGGATCACCTCCTTTCTTTCTGAATTTGAAAATCTTTGAAGCACGCGACGAGATTCGAACTCGCAACTGCCGGGTTTGCAATCCGGTGCCTCACCGCTCGGCTTCGCGTGCCGAAAAATTTTGAATGAGCCTGAGAGGACTTGAACCTCTGACCTGCCGTTTAGAAGACGGCTGCTCTCTTATCCATCTGAGCTACAGGCCCGCGCGTGTAAAACTTCTGGCTGCGGCGATGGGAGTTGAACCCACATCTTCCCGTTTACAAGACGGACGCTCTGGAGGCCGTTGAGCTACACCGCAGGAAGTTTTGGTGGTGGCGGCAAGAATCGAACTTGCGACCGGGCGATTATCGATCGCCTGCTCTCATGCCAACTGAGCTACGCCACCGCATCAGGAACTTAAAAACATCATCGGGGCAGCAGGACTCGAACCTGCATCACGCGCTAATCCGGCGCTCACTGTTTATAAAACAGCCGCTCTGCCAATTGAGCTATGCCCCGCGAAGGTTTGGCTGCGAGAGTAGGAGTCGAACCCACATGAACAGATTCAGAGTCTGCCAGCTTGCCGATTAGCTGATCTCGCACCCGCTAGAATTTGATGGACGGTGGTGGACTCGCACCACCCTCTTCGGCTTTTCAGGCCGACGCTTGAACTGTCTCAGCTACCCGTCCCCTCTGCAAGAGTTTTGATGGCTGGAGCCGGACTCGCACCGGCGACCGCGCGTTTATGAGACGCGTGCTCTACTATCTGAGCTATCCAGCCCTTTGCTTGAAGTGTTGGCTGTGGCGCTCGGACTCGAACCGAGATAGACCTGATTAACAATCAGGCGCTCTACCGATTAAGCTACGCCACAAAATTTTTGACGGATGGTCGAGGAAGGATTCGAACCTTCGACTTCCTGTTTGTAAGACAGGCACTCTGGCCGGGCTGAGTTACTCGACCGTGAGAACAGTTTTCAGTAAAAAGCAACTCGCTTCTTCTTGCTGAAAACTGCTCTATGCGTCGTGCCGGATTCGAACCGGCGTTTCCGCGATGGCAACGCAGTGTCTTAGACCTGGCTGGACTAACGACGCGCGAGAAAAATTTATTGATGGACTGATGGAGACTCGAACTCCATCTTCCTGCTTGCAAGGCAGGCGTGCGGCCCCTTAACACCTTCAGCCCGCTTGACGAAATGGTAATCGGAGTGGAAGGATTCGAACCCTCGTCCTCTTGCTCCCAGGGCAAGCGCGATTAGCCAGCTACGCTACACTCCGAAATCTCCTTGATAAATTCCCCCGAAACGGGAGAGAACGCGGACGTACGCGTTGTGGGAGTCACACAAGCCACGCCCTCTCCCGGCAACCACCGGGGTTGCTTCGGCGCTCTCCTTCCGCGAGGGGAAGGGAGACTCGGTTTGATTGAGCCAGCAAGGATTCGCGCCCTTGAGTCCCCTGTTTAAGAGACAGGTGCTTTAGCCGTTTAGCTACTGGCCCGGCGAAGAGAAGTGTTGGCGGAACGGACGGGACTTGAACCCGCAACTTCTGGATAGACAATCCAGCACTCTTAGCCATTTGAGTTACCGTTCCGAATTTTTTTTCGAGACCAAGCAGGGCGTGTGAGATTCGAACTCACGCTCTCCACATTGAGACTGTGGCGGCTTAGACCGAACTTGCCTAACGCCCCATGTAAAAGTTTTTGAGGTTGGCTGGCGAGAATTGAACTCTGCACCTGCGCGTTCACAGCGCGCCGTTCTCCCATTGAACTACAGCCAACACAGAAAGAGCAGGGATGACGAGACTCGAACTCGCATTCTCTTGATTGAAACTCAAGCGGCTTATCCTGTTAGCCTACATCCCCATTGCGGGATTGCGCGTGGAGAGATTTGAACTCGTCACTGTGCTGATCTTAAGTCAGCCGCCTCTGCCAGTTGGGCTACACGCGCGCACGGTTTGAAATAGTATTTTAAAGTTTGGTGCCGATGGAGAGATTCGAACTCTCAACCTCTTGTTTCTAAGACAAGCGCCTCTGCCTGGTTGGGCTACATCGGCGTGTGAAATTGAACCCGGCAAGATTTGAACTTGCGACTTTCGGTTTCGTAGACCGACGCTCTATCCGGGCTGAGCTACGGGTTCATAAATCCAGAAGAAGCGGAGGCGCATTCAACCGGACTCTGCCACACGTGGGAAAATTTGGTATAGTAAAGCGCAAGAGGGCACACGGGTAGTGCATCACCGACGAGTGCTTTAGACACACTTCGGCGCACACTTCCACGAAGGATGTTTCGACTCGGGTCTCGCCAAAGTCCTTTAGAGTCTGACATCCTGACAGAAGGCAACACGTGCTGCCCTCTTACGCTTGAACTTTATACCTTTAACTTACAAGGTACTTCAGTTATCAAACAACAAAAAAGCGGGCTTACCAATCTTCCCTTTCGTGGGAAGCCTGGAAGCCCGCTCCGCTTCAATCTAGAACTGAAACTCTAAGATTTCGGGAGCGGGAACGAATCCTCGGCTCCCGCTAAACTACATCTGCAATTGACGATTATCGAGAATCCCTTGGGATTCTTGCTCTGCGTGTCTACCTTTGAGCATGCCGTCAAAAGATAATCCGGCTATCGAACTCGGACAATAAACAGACAGAGGCGCGCCGGGCAATTGGGCGACGACCGACCAAGGGGTCGTTCCGCGCAAAGCCTCGTGCGCCTCCTGTTCTCTTGTCCGGTTCCTCAACATTGAAATCTTTCTCGCCTCAGTTTTACGCTCTCTAGTTTGAAAGCGAACTTGTGTATATAAACCTCTGCGCCGAATCTGTCAATACTTTTTTTGATAAAGCTTCAATACGCGAACTCTACCAGTAAAGATTCGAGCGCGGCGCTCATCAAAGGTCAGTGAGATAAATCCGTAGCAGAAACAACTCACTACAGCCTTTGACTCAGATACGTGGATTTCGGGTTGTCCGTTTCAGATTTATTTCTCGTCGGTGCTGCCGAAGCCTCCCTGCCCCCTCTCGGTCTCACTCAAATCTTCGCTCCATACGGCTTCAGGAGTTGCGATTGCCTCTATTATCAGTTGGGCCACGCGCATTCCTGCCTCTATCTCTAGAGGCTTATCTCCGTGATTGATGAGGGCGCAGATAATCTCGCCCCTGTAGTCGCTGTCAATCACACCGGCCAGCACGTCCAGGCCATGCTTGACGGCCAGCCCCGAACGGGGCGCGACCCTTCCGTAGAACCCGTGCGGGATGCTCACGGCCAACCCCGTCCTGACGCTCGCGCGAGCGTGCGCCGGGATTGTGAGACTCTCAATCGAGTACAGGTCAAGACCGGCAGCATGCAGGCTCCCGCGCGTGGGAAGACGCGCCGCCTCATGCAATCTCATAAACTCCAGTCGCTCAGGCATAGAATCCTTCAGGCTCATCAGCTTTACTTCTATAACATAGCCCCGCGAAGCATTTCTCAGAAAATCCAACTTTAAAAGTAATAATTACTATTGACTTTTAAAACGTCGTGATTTATGATGTGCGTGTCTTGAGGTCAGAGGTGTTTGAATATGAACTCAAAACAGAACCAAAAGGGGGCGACCTTAAAGTTAAAGCTGGAGTCTCGCGGCGCGCACCTGACGCAGCAGAGAGCAGCCGTCTTCGATTATTTGAGCCAGGTCGAGCATCATCCGACGGCGGAAGAAGTTTATCTGGCGGTCAAGCAGAAGTTGCCGAAGATTAGTCTTGCCACCGTCTACAAGAACCTTGAGGCGCTGGTCAATTGTGGAGCGGTATCAAAACTTTCTTACGGCGATGCTGCGGCGCGTTACGACATTCGCACGGATCATCACTATCACACGCGCTGCCTGGGCTGCGGAAAAATGTGGGATTTGGAGGCGAAAGCTGGCCCGGACTGGTTGAAGCAGGTCAAGCCCCAGGCGGGTTTTGCTGTTAAGGATTACAGGCTGGAACTTCTGGGCTACTGTCGAGATTGCAGGCAGTAAAATTTTTTTAGCCACCGAACGATAATAATTATTGTTCTTAACTTTTACGGAAAGGGATAAGAGATTTCATCTGGAGGAAGCTATGACGGCGAAGGTTTATGCTAATGATGTCGTGCGGCTGGCCGAAGAGAATGAAAATTTTCGGCAGGTGCTTTTTACCACAAAGCAATCGCAGTTAGTCCTGATGGCTATTCCTGCGGGTGAGGAGATTGGAGAAGAGACGCACGAGGGCATTGACCAGGTTCTTTGCTTTGTCGCAGGAGAAGGCAGGGCCGTGATAGAGGGCCAGGAGCTTAGCGTGCGCGCGGGCAGCGTAGTCGTGGTACCGTCCGAGACTCGCCATAATTTCATAGCGATGGGAGAGCAGGCGCTCAAGCTCTACACAATCTACACGCCGCCGGAGCACCCGGACGGTACTCTGCACCGCACGAAGCAGGAGGCGGACGAGTACGAGCTAGAGCATCATCATTAATCTTGAGGTTTCTCACGCGATAGCCTGTAGGCTCCCGCATGAGAACGAGGGCTAGAGAGTCGTGCTAGTGGCGAGCGCGGCTCTCTGGCTTTTTTTGTGAATGAAGCTTTCCGTCTTCTTATGGATGCACGGGATATTTAGGCTTCTTCGGAACTACAGGCACATTCTTTTTCAAGCCTTCCAGCCCTGCCTGTATGGCGCGCTCCAGTTGCGGGTCGCGTCCCGCCATGAAGTCGCGCGGCGTGATTTCGACTTCCAGGTCAGGCACGACGCCAATGTTCTCTATGCCCCAGGACGTTCCGCTAGGGTCGTAGGCGGCGCGGTTCGGCAGTTGTATAGAGCCGCCGTCAATCAGGTTGGGCGTGAAGACGTATGGGCCTATGCCCGCTCCGTAGGTGCGTGCTCCTACTATGGGGCCGACGTGTCCTAGCTTGAACATGAAGGCGAAGGTCTCTGCGGCGGAGCCGTTGAACTCGTTCGTGATGAGCACAGCCGTTCCTGGGCCGGGGTTGACGGGCGTCGCTATGTCTTCGCCTTCGCGGTAGGTGTAGTAGTACAGGGGTCTTCGCTTGAGCCATTCAATCAGGTAATCGGGCGTGATGCCGCCGCCGTTAAAGCGCTGGTCGATGATGACACCCTGCTTGTCGCTGTAGCCCGTCAGGCCGCGTATGAAATCCATGATTCCCTGCCCGTAGCTTTCCACGAAGATGTAGCCGAGACGACCGCCCGACATCTGTTCCACGCGGCGACGATTCGCTTCGGCCCAGGCCGCGCGGCGCAAGCGGTTTTCGCCCGGCGCAGGAAAGACCGTCAAGGTGCGCGAGCCTTCGCCGCTCGCATTCGGGCCGACCATTATCTTCGTGGGCCGTCCGGCCTTGCCCTCGAAATAACTGTAGATGTTTTTGGACGCTTCTATGTTCTGCCCGTCTACGGCGAGCAGGTATTCGCCTTCGCGCACGTTGACGCCCGGCTGGCCTAGCGGCGCAGGGACAGAGCCGTTCGGGTCGTAAAAGCTGCTCGAAGCGTAAATGCGCTTGAAGCGATAGCGTCCCTGATCTATGACGTAATCTGCGCCGAGGAGTCCCACGCGCGAAGGCGGGCTGGCGGGAGGAGGAACGTCGCCTCCGCCGACCCCAAGGTGACTGACAGAGATGTAGCCTAGCATCTGGCTCATCAAGTTATTCAAGTCCGTGCGGCGCGTGATGTTCGGCAGGTATTCAGCGTAATGACGCTCAAGCTCCGCAAGGTTCTGCCCGTGATAGTTCGGGTCGTAGAACCAGTCGCGCATGATGCGCCAGGCTTCGCGGTATATCTGCCGCCACTCTGCGCGCGGGTCTACGTTCACCTCCAAGCCTTTAAGGTCAAGCTTGCCTTCGTCCGGCTTCAGTGGCGCGGCGGAGGAGACCAGGAACCAGTCGCGCCCCTTGATGTAAAGCAGGCGCGAGCCGTCGCGTGAGATGTCATATCCGTTAATATCTTCCGCCAGCTTCTCGAATTTCGGCGGCTTGGTTAAATCATACAAGTAAAGCGCCTGCGTAGAGTTGTTCAAGGGAGACGGCGACTTGGGCCACTCGTTAACAAGCACGAAGAGCGTCCCTGCCTTGTTGGTCGTCGTAAGCTCTGCGTAATCACGTGCCGCGAGCGGCAGGTCAACTACGCGCCGCGCGAGTCCCTCAAAATCTATACGCACAGGGCCGCTCGTCGCTTCAAGGCGTGCGTCCGGGTTCGGCTGGCCGTTGGGCAGCAAGGGCGACACCACATCGTTCTGTAGCACCATTGCATGAACCGTGCGCGTCACAAGCGGGCGGGCCATGACGCCGTTCAGCACGCCCCAGCCGAACTCGCTCGTGCCCGCGTTGGCGCTCGATATGAAGTACAGATATTTTCCACTGGCGTCGAAGACCGGCGCTTCCGTCTGCGTGCGTCCGTCTGTTATCTGCCGCGCCTTTCCGTCATCTATGCCGTAGATAAAGATTGTTCGCACACGATTACGCAGGTGTTTGGAGTAAGTTAACCAACGGCTGTCGGGCGACCACTTCGGATACCACTGCTCCTGAAAAGAGTATTGAGAAGTATCCACGCGCCGCGCCGCGCCGGATGAAACGTCCGCGTACCAAATCCCTAGACGTTTATCCGTGAAGGCCACCTTTTTAGAGTCGGGCGACCATGTAAGCTCTCTATAAAAGCTGGGCTTCTGCTCAATTGCTATCTTCTTCGTCTCGCCTTCGCCGCTCAAGGCGCGAACGTGTAGCTGGTACTCGCCCGATTCGTCGGAGAAGTAAGCCAGGAGCCGCCCGTCAGGAGAGATAGTCGGATAACGCTCGGCGCTGGCGGAAGACTGCGTCAGGTTTTTCGTCTCGCCGGATGCCGGATTAAACGAGAGCGCTTCGCCGCGCGAGCCTACGATGAGGCGGTCGCCGCCTGTCGAAAGCGAAACCCACTCGACGTTGCGCGCAACATTAACCGAGCGCGGCTTTGCTTCAGAGCTATCCAGGTTGACGCGCACGTCTACGGGACGCGCCTCGCCAGCGCCCGCCATGTCATAAAGATAAATGCGACCGTCGCGCGAGAAGGCTATGGCTCCGCCTCCGGCGGAAGCGAAGCGTATGCCGTACTTGTCAAAGTTGGTCAGTTGCTTGAATTGCTTCGTCGGAATGTCGTAGACGAAGAGGTTGTATGCACCCGTGCGGTCGGAAACCATATAGATTTTGTCTCCGACCCACATGGGAGAGTTATCGTTGTAGTTTCCGCGCGGGAGCTTTTCAACATTTCCGTCCGAGAGATTCGCAAGCCATATAAGGCTCGTCATGCCGCCGCGATAAAAGCGCCAGTTGCCGAAAGGCGCTCTAGGCTCATACGCTATGCGCTTACCGTCGCTCGAATACGAACCCTCGAAAGCCTGCGGCAGTGGAAGCATCGAAGGGAACACTCCGTCTACGGGAATCGTGTAGAGCCTGAAAGTGCTCTCTTCATCACGATGGCTTTGAAAGAGAATGTTCTTGCCGTCAGGCGTCCAGCCCATCACCAGGTCGTTTTCAGGCATGTAGGTCAGACGACGCGCTTCCCCACCCGACGCAGGCATGACGAAGACATCCCAGTCGCCGCCAATCAAACGCGAGAAGGCCAACTGCGAGCCGTCAGGCGAGAAGACCGGAAAGCTCTCTTCGTTCGGGTCGTTTGTGATGCGACGAGCGTCGCCCCCGCCTCTTTCGACCAGCCAGATGTCGCCCGCGTAAGAGAAGGCTATGTGCGTGCGGTTCACAGTCACGCGCCCTACCAGGAGCGGTGCCGAAGCTTGAGCGAGACCCGTGACGCAGCTTAGAAAAAGTATTATGGAAGCGAAGACTATTTTAAGCATTCTTCTATTTCCCCCGAAGCGGATGGATGATGAGCCGACGGCTGCTATTGCTGAAACGAGAGAGACTCGTGAAGCAATAGTTTAGGCATAAACCGTCGGCGCTGTCTTGCAAGCTAGAGAAGCTTTTGTATGCCATTAACCTGCGCGAAAGTGCGCGCGAAACTCCGCAGGGGTCATGCCCGTGTGTCGCTTGAAGACGTTGGAGAAATGGCTCTGGTCATAGAAGCCTGCCGAAGTGGCTATCTCGCTCAAAGATTTGCTTGAGACGGTAATCTCTCTGCAAGCCATCTCAACGCGCAGGCGGCGCACGTACTCGCCCACTGTGCAGCGATAGTGCTTGCGGAACGAGCGCGCAAGATAAATCGGATGCACGCCCACCTCTGCGGCAAGGCCCGAAAGCGTGGGCATCTCGTTGCGCTGTTCGTGAAGAATCTCTCTGGCCTGTTCCAGCCAGCGCGGCCTGCTCTGACCTGAGCTTTGCGCGGCGCTTCGCGCAGCTTCCGCGACGAGTTCAAGCACGAGTCCTTCTACGGCGAGCGGCGAAAATTCGTCCAGGTGATGGAACTCGCTGTAGAGGCGCAGGGCCAAAGAGGCTGCCAATCCCCCGCGAAAATCCCTGGACGCTTCCATCAGACGCTGTGAGTGCTCGCGTATGTGCGCGAGCCTCTGCGGCTTTATCTCTATACGAAAGATTCCGACATCTGCGTTATGAAAGGCCACGGCATGCGAGCCGTCGGGCGGGTGAAAGATGAGCAGCGACGGAACGCAGGTGCGCGTCTCGCGCCCGCACCTCTCTGTATAAGCGCCGCGCAGCACAAAGCTGAAAAAGGCTGGGTCGTGCGAATGAGCAGCCATCTTCAGCCCGGAAGGATAGACGCTCTCCACCAACCTGAATCCGGCAATATCGCGTGCGGCCAGGTTCTCCGATTTGATAATCTTACGGCGCGCGCGTTGTGAAGTCTTCATGAAAGTTCTCCTCCGGTCGGGAGAGAGCGTTTAAGAATTCCGTCGGCAAAGACGCCGCGAATTATATATCGTTCAAGACAAATCCACTATAATCTAAGTCCCAAGTTAGAAGACTCTCTCTCTTTCGATTTAAGATTTCTTCCGATGCTGTATGCAACGTCACAGGCGAGTTACTGGGACAGGGTGGCGCGAGAGAAGCGCTTCTCTCATCCTCTGCGCTCCGATTGGCTGTCAAAATATCTGGAGCCGCAGGCACTCGTTCTAGATTACGGTTGCGGCTACGGGCGCACGCTGGAAGATTTGAGGGGCGCTGGATACCTAAACACTGTCGGCGTAGATTTCTCCAAAGGCATGCTCGCGCGCTCGCGCGAAAGTCTTCCCCATCAAAGCCTGATTCTGACGGACGGCCACACGCTTCCTTTCAAAGACAGTTCCTTCCATGCAGTGCTGCTCTTTGCTACGCTCACCTGCATTCCTGCTGACACGGCGCAGCGCGCACTCGTCCAAGAGATAAAGCGGGTGCTGCGCCCGAAGGGGCTGCTTTACATCAGCGACCTGCTGTTGAATAAGGACGGGCGCAACCGTGAGCGCTACGAACTCTTCGCTGATATGTACGGGACTTACGGGATTTTCGAACTGCCGGAAGGCGTCACGGTTCGCCATCACTCGAAAGAGTGGATAGAGGAATTGACCGCCGCTTTCGAGCAACTGGAGTACGAGCCTTTCCCGGTCGTCACCATGAACGGCAACGTCTCTTCCGCCTTTCAATACCTGGGCCGCTCCTGAGAAGCGCAATCCGTTCAGGGCCAGAAAAAAATTTTCCATCACGCTGTCACAAACCGCAGGGCTTGTCTGTCTTATGTGCAGAAGGGGAGGAAAAGGAGAGGCAAAAGATAATGAGCGAGCAGGAAGCTGGAAGAGCGGACGCGGCGGTAGTTGGCGGCGGGCTGGCGGGACTTGTGGCGGCGGCTGAGCTTGCGCGGGGCGGACTGAAGGTAGTCCTCCTGGAGAAATCCAATCACGCGGGCGGGCGCGCGATAACGCAGAAGTTCGAGGACGGATACCGTTTTAATTTAGGGCCGCACGCGCTCTACAGAAAGGGCGCGGCGCAGAAAATTTTGCGCGGGCTTGGCGTTAAGTGGACGGGCGGACTGCCGCCCACAAAGGGCGGGCACCTGATTTATCAAGGCCGGAAATTCATCTCCCCGCTCGGCACATGGTCGCTTCTGAGGACAGGGCTGCTATCTTTGAGAGAGAAGCTGGAGACGGCGCGGCTGCTCTCTTCCCTGAAGACGATTGACGTGGACGCTCTAGACAATGTAACGCTTCGCGCGTGGCTTGAAAGCGTGAGTCGTAGCGAGCGCGTGCGCCAATTGATGGCGACGATTGTGCGCGTCACGACTTACATGAATGATTCGGAGCGGCTGAGCGCGGGCGCGGCCCTGCGGCAGGTGCGTTTAGGATTGGCGGGCAACGTAGATTATCTGGACAACGGATGGCAAACGCTCGTTGACGGTGCGCTTGATGTCGCGCGCTCTTCCGGCGTAAGGGTTTTAACCAATGCGAGCGTGATAAAGATTAAGCGCGACGGAGACGTTTACGCGCTGCGCTTGAGAAGCGGAGAGATTTACAGGGCCTCTGCGGTCGTCCTGGCTACAAGCCCGCAGGCTGCTGTCTCTTTGATAGAAGGCGGCGAAGAAAGCGCCTTACGTAAATGGGCCGACGAAGCTTTGCCCGTCAAGGCCGCGTGTCTGGACATTGCTCTCAAGAGACTGCCGCAGCCGCGCACGGGTCTCTTCGCGCTAGGCGTTGACCGACCGCTCTATTGCATAGCGCATTCCGTTTCAGCCAAGCTTGCGCCCGAAGGCGGCGCTGTCATTCACTTGATGAAGAATCATTCGACGGGCGAAGACGCTGATGCCAGGGCTGACCGTGCGGAACTCGAAGGCTTGCTCGATTTGGTGCAGCCTGGATGGCGCGCTAGTGTAGCGCACGCGCGATTCCTGCCCGCCATCACAGTCTCGAATTCTGTCGTCACAGCCGAGCGCGGCGGCACACGGGGGCGTCCCGGCCCAATGGTTCCGGGGCTGGATAACCTTTACGTAGCTGGCGACTGGGTTGGCGCGGAAGGAATGCTGCTTGACGCTTCGCTTGCGAGCGCGCATCATGCGGCGCAACTGATTTTAGAGCGTCGTAGTGAAGCGGCGCGCACGGATGCCGCTTCGCAGCGCGAGCGTCTTATCGCTTAAAGGGATAAACAAAAGAGACGTGGATCGTCTGGAGATTTTCAACGAGCACCGGCGGCTTCTCTTCTCGCTGGCCTATCGCATGCTCGGCACGGTCGCCGATGCGGAAGACATTGTGCAGGAAGCGTACCTGCGCTGGCAGGCGGCCAACGATGAAGAGATAAAAGCGCCAAAGGCTTATCTCTCTACAATCGTCACCAATCTCTGCATCAACTATCTGACGAGCGCGCGGCGCAAGCGCGAAGAGTACATAGGCCCCTGGCTGCCTGAGCCTTTGATTACGGACGAGAATCAGGACCCTATGCACAACGTTCAACTGGCAGACTCGCTTTCTATGGCCTTCATGGTTCTGCTTGAAAGCCTCACGCCCCTTGAGCGCGCCTGTTTTCTCTTACGAGAGGTCTTCGATTACGAGTACGAAGAGATTGCGCGCGTGGTGGGCAAAGCGGAGGCCAACTGTCGGCAGATGGTCAGCCGTGCGCGCCTGCACATCAGGGAGCGCCGCCCGCGCTTTTGTGTCTCAAGCGAGATGCAGAAGCAATTAACAGAGCAGTTCATGAAGGCTTGCGCGAGCGGAGACATGGAGGGGTTGATGTCGCTTCTCTCGGAAGATGCCACGCTTCTTTCAGACGGCGGCGGTCGCGTCACGGCTGCGCGCAAACCCGTACAGGGCGCTGAACACATCGCGCGCTTCCTCACCGGCCTGGTCAAAAAGATTGGGGCGTCTCACCTCAGCCTGCGCCCGACCGAAGTCAACGGCCATCCGGGCTTCATCACTTACCTGGACGGGCGCTTGCAGAACGTGCTGGCCTTCGACATTGCGGACAATCGCATACGCGCCGTCTACATCATCGTCAACCCCGAAAAGCTGAAGAGAGTCCAGGGCAATTAACTTTCTGTTCCTGTCCGGGGCGTTTCAGTTTAGAATACCCGCCTCGAAGCAGTAGTAACGCACCTGTTAAATTGAATTTTCTCGAAGGACAGTGCATCGCGGAGACGCGAGAGGCCAGGCAGAGGATAGGCAGAGAAGTTGGCTCATTAACCCCCTGCGCTTCTCGCTCCGTGTCCTACGCGTCTCCGCGATGCATTACGTCTTGCCTGATACTAAAGTTTCGCCTGAACTCTCTACCGAAAAGGAACCTGCTCCCCATGCAGAAGATAATCGCAAGCGCCCTTCTGGTTCTCTTTCTCGCCAGTCAGTCTCTAACTGAGCAGAGCACGCAGCTTTCGGCAGAGGTGCGCGCATTCATCTCGGTCGATGCGCCCCTGATAGCGCTCACCAACGCGCGCGTGATTGACGGCACGGGCGCTCCGGCGCGCGAGAATCAGACCGTCATCATCAGCAAAGGTAAGATTCAATCGGTAGGGCCGTCGGGTGCCGCCAGCATGCAGCCGCCGCCCGAAGCGAAGGTCATAGACCTCAAGGGCAAGACAGTGATGCCCGGCCTCGTCATGCTTCACGAGCACATGTTCTTTCCTGCTGGCCGTCTTGTGCTCTTCAGCGAACTGGGCTGGAGCTTTCCGCGTCTTTACCTGGCGGCGGGCGTGACTTCGATTCGCACAGCCGGAAGCGTAGAGCCTTACACAGACCTCAACATCAAGAAGCTCGTTGATGCGGGTCGCATTCCCGGCCCTAAGATGGACATCACAGGCCCGTACCTTGACGGCAAAGGAAGCTTCGCCACTCAGTTTCATGTGCTGACGGACGCACAGGACGCGCGCCGCATGGTTCAGTACTGGGCTGACCAGGGCGTCACTTCCTTCAAGGGCTACATGTACATCACGCGCGAAGAACTCGGCGCGGCCATTGATGAAGCGCACAAGCGCAAGATAAAGGTGACGGGCCATCTCTGCGCCGTTGGGTTTCGTGAAGCGGCGGCGCTAGGCATAGATAACCTTGAGCATGGAATCATTGTTGACACGGAATTCGTTCCGGGCAAGAAGCCTGACGTTTGCCCGCCGCAGAACGAGACGGTCACAAACCTGACGAAGCTGGACATCGAAAGCGCTCCCGTCAAGGAGATGATTCGGGATTTGGTGGCGCGAAAGGTAGCCATCACTTCAACGCTTCCGGTCTTTGAATCCTTCATAGCCAATCGCCCGCCGCTACAGCGCCGCGTGCTGGATTCCATGACCGCAGACGCGCGCATACAATATCTTCTGACCCGCTCCGCCTTGAGCGAAGCGAAGGACTCGCCCTGGGCCGCAGCCTTCAAGAAGGAGATGCAGTTCGAGCTTGCCTTTGCGCGAGCGGGAGGATTGCTGCTGGCAGGCACAGACCCCACGGGCGTGGGCGGCGTCGTGGCAGGCTTCGGCAGCCAGCGCGAAGTCGAACTGCTGGTCGAAGCGGGCTTCACACCCCTGGAAGCCATACGCATAGCGACCTCAAACGGCGCGCAGTACCTCAACGCCTCCGACCGCATAGGAACCATCGCCCCGGGCCTTCAGGCAGACCTCATCATTATCAACGGCGACCCCTCGGCCAACATCAACGATATAGAGAAGGTCGAGACGGTCTTTAAGGACGGCATAGGCTACGACTCGGCTAAGTTGATAGAGTCAGTGCGCGGCTCTGTAGGGTGGAGATGAGGAGTATTTAGAAACAGTTATTCTATCTCGCCTTCATAGCAGTCTCTTCCCTGGCAGCAGGTGTGCGGGTGGGCGTAGCCGTCGTCCGGGCCTGCTGTCTCCATCGTTCGCAGGCACCAGTAGACGGCTGTAGTGGAGTTGCCGGATTGCCAGGCCCACATGTTGCCCATGTAGGTGCCGAAAGCAGTCTTGGTGCGAAGCAGACGACAGACGCCGTGCGTGGCCTCGCTTGCCTCCGCCGCAACCGTTGATTCAAGCTCTTCACTCATAATAACTCTCCGAATAAAGTGAGCGGTAAAAGAAAAATTCCTTTACGGCTAACTGCTCGCCTGTCTCAGTATGGCCCTTCGCACAATCGCCTCGAAGACAGCCAGCTTGTAGCGGTTCTGCGCGAGCGGGGTTGCGCCTTCCATGCTCAATCGCGCGGCCTCGCGCGCCGACTGCTCGTTGATGACTTTCCCTGCGAGCGAGGCTTCGGCTTTTGATGCGCGCCAGGGAACGGGCGCGGCTGCGCCCAGGACGATTGAGGCTTTAAGACAGACGTTTCCTTTGGTCTGAAGCACCGCGCACACGTCCGCCACGGGCCAGTCGAATGATTCCTTCTCGCCCTGCTTGATGTAGAAAGAGCGTGTCGCGGGTTGCAGGCGCGGCACCTTGATTTCCGTTATCAGTTCATCGGGCGCGATGATGTTCTCGCGCATGATGTCCTGTTCCGGCGTGACGAAGAAGCGCTCAAGCTCCACTTCGCGCGCACCCTTGGAGCCTGTCAGAACCACTCGCGCGCCGAAGGCCATGAGCGGGACGGCCAGAGCCGAAGGATGAACAATCGCGCAAAGCTGGTTATCGAAGATGGCGTGATACTGGTTTTCGCCGTCAAGCGCAAAGCAACGCTCGCCGCCCTTTCTACGACAATGAAACTCTTCCTGCCGGAAGTACCAGCAGCGAGGGCGCTGCAAGAGATTTCCGCCTGCGGTCGCCATGTTGCGAATCTGCGGCGTGGCGGCCCGGCCCGCAGCCTGCGCCAGCGCCGTGTATCGCTCAAGCACAAGCTTATCTTCGCTCAGGCGCGCAAGCGTTACCAGAGGGCCAATACGCAATCCGTCCTTGCCTTCTTCAATCCGGTCAAGCCCGCGTATGTTGCGTATGTTGACGAGGCGCTGCGGCGCTTCCAATCCCTCTTTGAGACGATCCAGCAGGTCAACGCCGCCCGCTTTCACCACGGCTCGGCCATTAAGCTGGCTGATGGCCTCGTGCACTGTCGCTGCGTCCGTCCATTCAAATCTATTCACGACCTGACGCCTCCTTTCCCTCTTGCGCTCTGAAGCGCGGCCAGCACACGCGCAGGCGTCATGGGCATCTCCCGCACGCGTACGCCCGTGGCGTTATAGACCGCGTTGGCGACTGCGGCGGCGGTCGGAATCGTAGCAGGCTCGCCTATGCCGCCCGCGTCCGTAGAGCTTCGGCCCGTATACTCTTCAATCAGTATCGCTTCTATCCTGGGAGTCTCGCGCGAGCCTACAATCTTGTACTGCTCAAGATTGGGATTGACCATGAGTCCCGTGTTCCTGTCCAGTATGCGGTCTTCATAGAGAGCGTAAGAGATGCCCTGAAGCACGCCGCCGTTAATCTGGCTTTCGACCGTCAGGGGATTCATGGGCCTGCCGCAATCATGCACGGCCACTACGCGCTCGACTTTTATGACGCCGGTTTCCGTGTCTACGGCGACTTCGGCAAACTGCACGCCGCCGTAGGTGGCTCTGCTCTTTTCGTAATCGTCCGAGCGGCTGGCGCGAGCGGCTATCTGCTCGGTCTTCAAACGCGAGGCCGCCTGACGAAAGCTCAGACTCTTAATCGGCGCGGCTTTATAGCTTCTGCCTTGCCGGTCGCCGTCAGACCAGTTCGGGTTCCTGTCAAAAACCGCGACCTGCCCGCCTCCGAGTTTCAGATACTCCGGCATGGTGCCGAGCGCACTTGCGACTTCTTCAAGAAACTGCTGTTTGACTTTGAAGGCAGCGTTGCGCGCGGCGGGCGTGATGGAGCCTGTGGTGACGCTGCCGCCCGAAGCGGGGCCTGCGGGGTAGGCCGTATCGCCTATGCGAACAGTGATGTCGGAAGCTTTAAGGCCAAGCTCTTCGGCCACGACCTGAGCAAGCACAGTGCGTATGCCGCCGCCTATGTCCTGCACTCCCGAAAGAATCTCTACGGAGCCGTCCTGCGTAACGCGCACCTCGCAGGCAGAGTCCATATTAACGAAGCGATACCAGATTGATTGGGCAACGCCCAGGCCGCGCTTCACAGGGCCGGTATCCGAGCCTGCGCGGCGGCGACGCGACCAGCCTATGCGCTCCGCTCCAAGGCGTCTCTCTTCGCGCCTGGCGGGGCTTTCATCAATACGGTCGCGCAAGGCTACAGGGTCAATCCCAAGCTTCTCCGCCAATTCGTCAATGGTTTGTTCGAGCGCGAAGCATCCTTGAGGGTGGCCCGGAGCGCGGAAGGCTGCCGCCGGGCCAGCGTGCGTAAAGACATCTGCCTCTTCCGTCAGGATATTCGGGCACTTGTACATGTTCTGAGCGGGGCCGCCAGCGCCAGCGCCCGTGCCCGTTCCCGCAGTGCCGTACGAGAAGAGATGAATCGCCGTCAACGTCCCGTCGCGCTTTGCGCCTACCCTCAATTTTTGAATTGAGCTTGGACGGTTTCCCACGGAAAGATGCTCGTCCTTGCGCGTGAGCATAAGGCGAACGGGAGCGCCTGCCTTTTTTGAAAGCTGAGCGGCAATCACGCCTACGTTGCCCGCGCCAAACTTTGCGCCGAAGCCGCCGCCCATGAATTCCGTGACGACGCGCACCTGGCTCTTCTTCAGCTTGAAGATGGCTGCGAACTCGTCGCGCACGCTAGACGTTCCCTGAGTCGAGGCGTAGACGGTCAAGCCGTCCTCTTTCCAATCGGCCACGACGCCGTGCGTCTCCAGAGCCGAATGCGTTTGCACCTGCGTTCGGAACTCTCCTTCAACAGTGACCTCCGCTTCAGCGAAGCCGCGATTTATGTCGCCCGCAGGCCGCCCGCGCGGGCCGCTCTTAACGGGGCCGCGAACATTTCCCTCCTGTGTCACACCCTGCGGGCCGCCACCGCCGCCTGCGGTTCCGCCCTGGTCGGCAGCGCCCGGAAACACTAGCGGCGCATCTTTTTTTCTGGCTTCGTCTTCGTCAACGACGAAGGGCAGAGGCTCGTACTCTACTTTGAAGAGGCGCGCGGCGTCGTCTGCTTCCGCCTGGGTCGTGGCGGCGACGGCAGCTATAGGCTGGCCCGCAAAGCGCACAATCGGAAACTTAGCCGGAAGTTCTTTGGACTTATCACGAAGCTCGGCGTTGCCCAGCACTCTGTCTAGAACATAGACGGCGCGCACGCCCGGCGCACGCTCCGCGAGCGAGGTGTCTATGGAGCGAATGCGCGCGTGCGGATAGCGCGAAGTGACGACCTGAGCGAAGAGCATCCCCGGCAATCTCACGTCCGCCGTGTAGCGCGCTTTGCCCGTCACCTTCAGACGACCGTCAAGACGCGGCGTGCTGCGGCCTATGACGGCAAGCGACGAGTTGACCTTCAGAGCCGGAGGCTCGTCGGCAGGAATCTCTCGCTCGACCGTGTTCATCCCTTCGGTGCCGACAATGCCTGCTGGAAGAACCTCTCTGCGCGTGGCGTTTCTCTTTTTGTTCGGCTCATCGTTCGACGGGTTTCGCGCTGCGTTAGGAATGGAAGTATTCGCAGTCTTAGCTTCAGCCGCGCTGGGTTTCTGCTGCTGTGATTGTTGTAGAGCCATGAGAGTTTATTCGCCTCCCTTTCGTGTGGCCTTCGCGGCGGCGAGTGTCGCCTCGAAGACTTTCGGGTAGGTTCCGCAGCGACAGAGGTTGCCGCTCGTGGCCTGCTTCACATCATCAAGCGTAGGGTTGGCTTTATGATTCAGGAGCGCAGCGCAACTCATAATCATTCCGGGCGTGCAGAAGCCGCACTGCATAGCGTCGTATTCGATGAAGGCTTCCTGCACTGGATGAAGCTCTTCCGATTGCGCCAGCCCTTCTATGGTCGTAATCTTTCGCGCGCCCACGTCAACCGCCAGCGTCATGCAGGAGCAGACCGGCGTCGAATCCAGCCACACGGTACAGGCCGAGCAGGAGCCACGGTCACAGACGACCTTCGTGCCCGTCAACCCAAGCTCGAAACGCAGAGCCTCGGCCAGAGTAGTGCGCGGCTCAACCTGAACTTTCTGCACGGTGCCGTTCACCCTGAGCGTGACGGGCACACGTCCAGGCCCTACGACCACAGGCTCGGCTTCGGCAGCAGCCGCATCTTTAGCGCCGAGCAGCCCGTTCTCCATGATGGCTGCTCCTGCGGCTGTCAGCCCCGCGCCTTTCAGAAAGCCCCTGCGCGTGACGTGGCCGAAAGCGCCCGCGTCCTGTTTCTCTTTCTCATCGTGTTTAGACATCTTCCGCTCCTGACCTGAGAAATGAAAGCTGATGAGCTTACGCTTCTAATAAGCTTGTGTGGCTTGGCTCCAGTGGACTTCCAAATTACATCCATCGGAGAAGAACATCAAGTGTTGCAAACGGGGCTTATTTTATCCTATTCTCCACGAGCGCCCGTTGCCTTTTACAATCTTTTTACAAAAGGCCCACGCGCGCTTTTTTCTGTCAGAGGAGTTTTTCCCTTTTGAGCCAGGTCGAACAACTTTCCGATTAGTGAAGCAGGAGCGATGCAGGTTCCCCCACAGCAGATTACGCAAGAGAAAGTTCGCCGCTATCATTGCCCGGGCTGCGGCGCAGACCTTTTGTTCGAGCCTAAGGACGGCCAGCTTACCTGTCCCTACTGCGGCCACTCCGAGCAGATTCCGCAGAGCGTCGAGCAGATAGAAGAGCGCTCTTATGAAGAGTACCTGCGCCTCAGGCCCGAGCAGTTGCAGCAGATGGCACCCGGCGCGCTCGAAGTTCAGTGCAACAGTTGCGGCGCGCTTGTGACTTTCACGCCGCCTGAAGTTGCGCGCAACTGCGACTTCTGCGGCGCGGCCATCGTCGCGCAGCCAAAATCCGCAGACCCCATAGTGGCCCCCGAAGCCGTGCTTCCCTTTCGCTTGCAGAAGCAGCAGGCCACCGCAGCCATACGCCAATGGATTTCTTCCAGGTGGTTTGCGCCCGACGCCTTGAAGAAGTTCGCGCAGCACGAAGGCATAGACGGCGTCTATCTGCCCTACTGGACTTACGACGCTTACACTACGAGTCACTACACGGGTCAGCGCGGCGAGTATTACTACGAGACCGAGTATTACACGGAGACGGACGCGCAGGGTAATCGCGTGCAGAAGTCGCGCCAGGTGAGAAAGACCAGATGGTATTCCGCTTCGGGCACGGTCGAGCGCTGGTTCGACGACATACTGGTTCCAGCGACACGCTCGCTCCCGCAGAATCGTTTGCTGGCGCTTGAGCCTTGGGACTTGCCAGAGTTGAAGCCCTATGACCCGGCCTTCCTCTCCGGCTACAAGGCGCAGCGCTATCAGGTCAGCTTGCCGGAAGGCTTTGAGCAGGCCAAGCAGATTGCCGCGCGCGTCATTGAAGGAGACGTGCGGCGCGACATAGGCGGCGACGAGCAGCGCATCAGCAACGTGCAGACGCACTATTCCGGCATCACCTTCAAGCACGTCCTGATGCCCGTTTACGTCGGAGCCTACAGGCTGAACCAGAAGCTCTATCAGGTAATCGTCAACGGTCGCACGGGCGAGGTTCAGGGCGACCGTCCCTATAGCTGGATAAAGATTGCGCTCTTCGTCATGACGATTCTCTTCGTGCTTGCCTTCTGCGGAATGCTCGCAGCGATTTTCGGCAACAGGTAAGAGTATTGTCGCCGCCAGGGATTTAAGGTATACGAAAGGCAAGCTGGCGCTCCCCACAGCCTTAATGTGGAGGTAGTTATGAAGTCAGTCCTGAAGTGCGCTCTGCTGGCAGCCTCATGTCTGCTCGCCTTCTTCCTTTCGACGACAAACTCCGTCGCGCAAGAGACATCGGATGTCATCAAGATAAACACAGACCTGGTGGTGCTGGACGCTCTGGTTATAGATAAGAAGACGGGCCGGGCGGTCGGAGGTTTCAAGCCAGAGGATTTTGAGCTTTACGAAGACGGAGTCAAACAGGAGATAAGCTATTTCAGCCGGGACGAGCTTCCGCTTTCCATCCTGCTCCTGCTCGATACTAGCGGGAGCGTGCGACCCATCATAGAGCAGATAGGCGAAGGTGCGCTTCAGGCTTTGCAGCAGCTAAAGCCGCAGGACGAAGTCGCCGTCATGGCCTTTGCCACCTTTCCGCAACTCGTCCAAAGCTTCACCAGGGACAGGCGGCTCACCACGGAGAAGATTAAAGAGGCCAGCCGCATAGACGTTGGGCGCGGCACTTTTCTGAACGACGCGCTCTACAAGGCCGCGTTCGAGATGGCACGCGCTGCCAATCCCTCCAGCCGCAGAGTCATCATCGTCATCACGGACAACATAGCCAGGACAGGCAGCAAGGAAGAAGTCAATCGAACTGTGCGCGAGTTGTCGGAATCCGGCACGGTCGTCAACGGCCTTATCGTCCGCGCTGGCATAGGCAAGGTGATGAACGTCATGACGCTCGGACTGATAAAAGCCGTCAACGGTTACAGCGAACAGACCGGCGGCGAGATAATCAACGCCGACAAGAAGGAGGTGGAGGAAAAGCTCGCGGAGACCATCCGAAACTTACGCAGCCGCTACAGCCTGGGCTTCAGACCCGCCAACACGAAGGACGAAACCTTCCGCCGCCTCAAACTGCAACTCCTGCCCGCGACCCTCAAGCAAAGAGGCGGCAAGCTCATCATCAGAACCAAACCCGGTTATTACTTCCGAAGAAAGAATTAACAGGGATAGACAGGATAGAGAGGATAAATAAAAAGCAATCTTTCTCTTTTTATCCTGCTTATCCTGTGCATCCCGGTTAATTTCTTCTTTAGTCCGCCAGCCGTATGCCTGTGAAGCCTATGCGGAAGTGTCTGCGGAAGAAGTTGCGGAAGGAGGTGCGAAGCAGGGGTGCGCGTGTGGCCCAGGAGCCTCCGCGCAGGACGCGGTGGTCGCCGTCGAACCACTCCTCGGAATATTCAGGGTAGGGGAAAGCCCTGAAGCCCTCGTAGCCTTCGAACTTGTCACCAGTCCATTCCCAGACGTTGCCCGTCATGTCCAGACACCCGTAGGGGCTTGCGCCTTCGGGGAAACTTCCCACGGGCGTAGTTTCCCAGAAGCGAAAGCCGAAGTTCGAGACCTCTTTGTCCGAAGGCACACGATCGCCAAAGGCAAACCGCAGCCTTCTCTTTTTTTCATCATCCCACGAAGCGGCCTTCTCCCACTCGGCTTCGGTCGGGAGACGTTTCCCTGCAAAGCGCGCGTAGGCTTCCGCTTCGTACCAGCTTACATTCGTGACCGGATGATGCGGATGAAACTCTCGCTCTTCGAACATGCCTCTTTCGCGCCAGCCTTTGCCTTCGCGCGTCCAGTAGAGCGGAGCCGTCCAATTCTCTCGCTCCTTGTGCGACCAGCCTTCATCCGACCAGAACTCTCGCCGCTCGTAGCCTCCCGCTTCTACGAAGCGCGCGTACTCCGCGTTTGTCACAGGGCGCTTGCCAATCTTGAAAGCCGGAACATAAACCTCTCGCACCGGCAACTCGTTGTCATAGGCGAACTCGTCCCACACGGTACCCATCTGGAAAGAGCCTGCCGGGATCCGAATCATCTCGCCCGCCGCCTGTTCGCTTTCAATAGTTCGCTCAAGCGCGCCGTTAGCTTGTGGCCGCCTCTTCTTCTGCGGTTCCAGTAGATGAAAAAGATAGGCTAGAGTTTCCTGATGCTGGTACTCGTGCTGCAAGACAAGGTGGAAGATGTAAGCGTTTCTGAGGAGCGGGTCTTCGTCTTCAAACCTAGCGTTGTCTAACACGCGCAAGGCTGCGGAGCGCACTCTTTCAAGATAGCTCTCCATCTCGCGGCGCGTGGGCAGGTTCCTGGAGCTTTCGCGCGGCGTCTTTATGGGGTCAAAGATTCTTTCATAATGCTCGTCCAAAGGTTGCTGGCCCGCAAGCCGTTGCAGCAGCCAGTAGCCTTCAAACGCTCCTATGTGCGCCAGGTGCCAGATGATTGGTCGAAAGCCGAAGCCCGGACTCTCATGCAATTCGCTCTCTTCGGCCAGGTCGAAAAGCCCAAGCGTTTGCTCGCGCGCCTCAGTCATCAGCTTACGAATCTCTTCCGCCTTCTCAACGCTCACGTCTCTTTAAATCTCTTCCTCTGTAATTTAGCCGCAACGCAAATCCGCCTTGCCGCCATCCTGCGTATCCACAATGCGCGCCGTTTGAGCTATCATAGCAGAGTCTGAAATAAGCAGAAGTCAGAGTGTTCCGTTTTCCGTCTGTCAGGCTTTCGCATACCGGGAAGACAAATCCTTTTGTCTCCCCTGGTGGAGAATAAAAGTGTCGCAAGGCTTTTCCGCTCATACGTCGGGTGAGCGGCTCATCATACATGACCTCGCAAGCACAAGGGTTCAAGCGAGCTTTGCGGAAGACGTGCGCGCGGGCCTTCTATCAACTCCTCGCAAACTCTTCCCGAAATATTTCTACGACGAGTTGGGTTCGCAACTCTTTGAGGCCATCTGCCTGCTGCCGGAATATTACCTGACGCGCGCCGAGAACGAGATTATAGAGCGCTACGCGCAAGAGATGGCGGCGGAAGTCCCTGGACACAAGAGGCTGCTTGAGATGGGCAGTGGCAGCGCGTCCAAAACCCGTCGCATCATCGAAGCGATACTCGAAGAGCAGGACGAGTTGCTCTACATTCCCGTAGATATTTCCGCGACGGCGCTTGAGACAAGCGCGCGCGTGCTGCTTCAGGCTTACCCGCGCCTGAGCATCAACGCTTTCGCAGGCGATTACTACAGTGGGTTGAAGGCGCTCGGCTCAAGCCACGCGCAAAATGGCGAGCGCACGCTGGCGCTCTTTCTAGGCTCCAACATAGGCAACTTCGACCGCGAAGGTGCGCGCACATTTCTGCACGCGTTGCGAAGCGTGCTTACAGATGGTGACGAGCTTCTGCTCGGCGCGGATTTAAAGAAGGAGCGCGAGGTTCTGGAAGCGGCCTATGATGATTCGCTGGGCGTGACCGCAGCCTTCAATCTGAATCTCCTGTCGCGCATCAATCGAGAGTTGGACGCGGATTTCGACCTGCGCGCCTTCAGGCACTACGCTCGTTACGACGAAGAGGCCGGACGCATAGAGATGCACCTTGAGAGCCTGCGCTCTCAGGTTGTGCGCGTTGCGCGCCTTGACCTTGAGCTTCAATTTGAAGATGGCGAGCGCATACACACGGAGAATTCTTACAAGTACAACATGGCAGACCTTGCGCGCCTGGCCTCTGAGACGGGCTTTACACTCGCGCGCACCTGGTACGACTCTATGAAACGCTTCAGCAGTAACCTTTTTGTCGCCACGTCCTGAAGAGTTTTTGAAGCCGAAAGGTAATCGTGATGTCACGGGATGAACTAGAGTATGAGCCGAAAGCTTTGCCCATAGCATGCACGCTCACGGACGCGGGCGAGATTGAATCCCGCCGCGCATCCATCGAAGCCGTCTTCGCAGGCGTCACGGAAAAGCGTGAGTTGGCGGACGGCTACGAGCTTCTGTTTCCGGGCGACGACGATTACGCGAGGCGATTGATGCAGTTCGTAGAAGCGGAACGAAAATGCTGCCCCTTCTTCATCTTTGAACTTGTCTTCGAGCAATCGAGCGGGCCAATTCACCTGCGCCTGCGCGGAGGCTCTGGCGTCAAAGATTTCCTGAATGATTGGCTGAAGGCTCTTTAGAT
Source organism: Pyrinomonadaceae bacterium (assembly GCA_014534425.1). Taxonomy (GTDB): domain Bacteria; phylum Acidobacteriota; class Blastocatellia; order Pyrinomonadales; family Pyrinomonadaceae; genus JACVRN01. Next base: position 17,289 of record JACVRN010000011.1, on the reverse strand, counting down.
TTGGTGGAAACGTTTTTATGAAGAAGGCACATTCAGGTCTAAGCTATGACGGGCAGCAAGCGTCGTCGTCCGGCAAAAGAGCTTTCGCGGAAGAAGGCTTTCGCGGCGAAGCCTTTCCGCTCCTTACAGACCCGGTGACGAAACGGGATGCGCCGCTCTTTGTGGAGAACCTGCGGCGCGGCGCGAAGGCTCGCTCCGAATGGATGTGCGGCATAGAGTTCGAGCTATTCGGCTACGACGCGCGCAGGAACTTTGCGCGCCTTAGTCCTACGCAGGTTCAACGCGTGCTCGCGGGCTTTGCGCCTTCGTCAAACGACTTGGTTTATGAAAACGGCGTGCTCGTGGAAGTCAACGCGGGGCAGATGAATCGTCTGACGGTAGAGCCTGGCGGGCAGGTTGAATTCTCAGGCGCTCCGCAGCGCACGCTCCTGGACGTTGAGCGCGAAGTGCGCCGCTACCTTTCGCGCCTTAAAGAGATTGCGGAGGGCAACTCCTTCGTCTTTCTGGCCGTGGGCTTCGACCCCTTGAGCACGCTTGATGAGCAGCGCTGGTTTCCTAAGGCGCGTTACAGGGTGATGCGCCCGTATCTGAAAACCAGAGGCGAGCGCTCGTGGGACATGATGACGCGCACCTGTGCCGTGCAGGCCAACCTGGATTACGGCGCGGGCGAAGACCTGTCGAAAAAATTTCTCATAGGCAATCGTCTTGCGCCCATTGCCACGGCCATCTTCGCCAACTCGCCTTTCGAAGAGGGGCGCGCTTCCGGCTACAAGTCTACGCGCACGCTCGCGTGGCTCAACACGGACAGGGAGCGCACGGGCTGTTCGCCGCCCGCTCTCGCGGAAAAATTCAGGCCCGAAGATTTCGTCGCCTACGCGCTGGAGGTTCCTATGCTCTTCGCCCAGCGCGACGGGCTTTACCTGGACGAGCCTGCGGGGATGAAGTTCGGAGATTTTCTTGAGCATGGCTGCGAATGTATTGATCCAGTCTTCGGGGACTGGGCCGACCACCTGACGACCATCTTCACAGTCGCGCGGCTGAAGCAGCACATAGAACTCAGGAGCGCTGATTGTGGCTCGACGGAAATGGCTCTGGCCGTGCAAGCCTTGTGGAAGGGTCTGATGTATGACGAAGCCTCGCTTGACGAAGCGCTGCGGCTAGCGCCACGGCTGAAGCCGGACGAGATGCTCGAACTGGAAGAGACGGTCGCGCGAGACGGGCTGGCGACGAAAGCCTGCGGCGTAGAGGTTCTGGCGCTCGCCAAAGAGATGATAAGGCTTTCAGCCGACGGCCTCCGCCGATTCGCGCCCGAAGAGCTTCAGCACCTGGACATACTTTTTCAGCAGGTCTTGGATGAAGAGCTTTGCCCTGCGGACATACTGCTTCTAAACTGGCACGGCTCTTGGCACGGCGACATCCAACGCGTCATAGAATACCTGCGAATCGCTTAATGCACGATGAACTTGTCCCTGCCCCTACTTTAATGTCTTCTGCCGTTAACATTCCGCTCGTGGAGTTTCGCCGCGTGAGTTACAGCCTCGCGGGCGATGGAAGCCTCGCGCCTATCATCTCTGACCTGAGTTTTACGATTGAGCGCGGCGAGCGGCTTGTGCTGCTGGGCGAATCTGGATGCGGGAAGACGACTACGCTGAAGCTCATCAACCGGCTGCTCATGCCAACTGCGGGCGAGGTGCTGGTCGAAGGGAAAGATACGCGCGAGTGGGACGCGATTCGTTTGCGGCGCATGACCGGCTACGTGATTCAGGAGGGCGGGCTGTTTCCTCATTTCACCGTCGAGCGAAACGTCTCGCTCGTTCCGAGCCTTGAGGGCTGGCCGAAGGAGCGAGTGCGTGAGCGCGCACACGAGTTGCTGGAGATGGTAGGGCTTCATCCGGGAAAGTTTGCCGCGCGTTATCCGCGAGAGCTTTCCGGCGGCCAGCGTCAGAGAGTCGGAGTGGCCCGCGCGCTTGCGGCGGAGCCAAAGCTTCTTCTCATGGACGAGCCTTTCGGCGCGCTCGATCCCTTGACGCGCGAATCAATTCAAAGAGAGTTCAAAGAACTGAGCCTTCGTCTTCAGAAAACCGTGGTCTTCGTCACGCACGACGTGCGCGAAGCTCTGCACCTCGGCACGCGCATAGCGTTGATGAAAGCAGGCCAACTAATCCTGCTCTCCACGCCGCAGGAATTTCTGCACTCGGAAGAAGCTTATGCGCGCCGCTACATCGAAACGCTGGAATTAAATGCAGTCTGACTTTTCTTTATGAGCCTGTTTGAGTTTCTTCAGAGAAACTGGGTGAACGTGCTCTCGCACACGGCGGAGCATTTGTGGCTCGTCTTCGTGTCAACTGCGATAGCCGTCCTGATAGGCATTCCTCTGGGCATTCTTCTGACGCGCTTCAAGGCTTTGCGTGCGCCCGTGCTGGGGTTTGCTTCCGTCATGCAGACGGTGCCGAGCCTTGCGCTCTTCGGCTTTCTCATTCCCATTCCCTTCATAGGCGGCATAGGCGCGCGCACCGCCATAGTCGCGCTGGTGCTCTACGCGCTTCTGCCAATCATTCGCAACACCGTGACGGGAATCCTGGGTGTGGATGCGCCCGTGCGCGAAGCCGCCGTCGGGATGGGTATGACCGAGTGGCAGATTCTGCGGCAGGTAGAAATTCCTCTGGCCGCAGGCGTCATCTTAACCGGCGTGCGCGTGGCCGTAGTCATCACGGTCGGCGTAGCCGTCATTGGCGGCTTCATAGGCGCAGGTGGCTTGGGCGAATATATCTTTCGCGGCCTCAGGCAGAACGATAACAACCTGCTTCTGACGGGCGCGGGCATTTCGGCCATCATGGCCTTGGCGGCGGACTTTCTGCTCGGCCTCCTGGAGAAACAGTTCGACATTGGCAGCAGCAGGGAGAAAAGAGGAAGCGCGCTCTTTCGTAAAGTAGCTTGGGGCGCGGTTGCGGCTCTGCTCGTCGTGGGCCTCGGTGTTTTCGCTTTCAATAAATTCTACGCGCGTCGCGCGGGCGCATCTTCGGGGCAGAGCGGGCAGAGAGGACGTGTGGTCGTAGGCTCGAAGGATTTTACGGAGTCCGTGCTGCTGGCGGAGATTCTCGCGGAGATGCTGGAAGCGCGCGGCGTAGAGGTCGAGCGGCAGTTCGAGCTTGGAGGGAACTTGGCGCACTCTTCGCTCACGTCCGGGCGCATCGACTGTTACCCCGAATACACTGGCACGGCCTACACGGCTATTCTTCAGCACCCGCCCGTGACAGACCCGCGCGCCGTCTATGAACAGGTCAAGCGCGAGTATGAAGAGAAGTTCAGAGTGTCCGCAAGCGACCCGCTAGGCTTCAGCAACGACTTCGCCATCCTTGTGCGCGGGGACGTGGCGCGTCGTCTTCAACTGAAGACCATCTCGGATGCTGTGCCTCAGTCGCGCAACTGGCGAGCGGGCTTCGGCCAGGATTTCATGTCACGCGCGGACGGCTACGAAGGCTTCGTGCGCGCCTACGGCTTTCGCTTCAGCCAGCAACCGCGCGAGATGGATTTGTCGCTCACCTATCGCGCTCTGGCATCGGGCCAGGTGGACATCATCGCTGGAAATTCCACGGACGGGCTTATCAGCGCCCTTGACCTCTTTCAACTGGAGGACGACCGCCACTACTTCCCGCCCTACGAGGCTGTCTTTCTCACGCGCGACGACACGATCCGGCGCACGCCCGCGCTCGTGGAAGCGCTCGCGCGCCTCAGCCGCGCCATTACCACCGAAGAGATGCGCCGCCTCAATTACCGGATTGACGGAGAAAAGCGTGACCGCCGCGAAGTCGTCAGCCAGTGGCTAAAAAGTAAGGGACTGTAAAAGAAGTGATGAGTACTGAGTGCTGAGTACTCATCACTTTCTTGTGATATGCTTTTATTAATCGAAGAAGTGTAAGGGGGCGCTTTCTGGTTATGGCTCTTTTGGAGCACGAGATTGATATTGCCACGGGCAGGCGGCAGGCGGACGGGCACGTTCGCATTTCCGTCTTCGCAGAGGGGCTGCTGGCATTGACGGTTGAAGGCACAGGCGAGCGCGTGCCAACGCTGCTGTTGACCGTGGAGCAGGCGGAGAAGCTTCAGCGCGCTCTGGCGGATTTGATTCCGCATGCCGACGGCGACGTGAAGGCGGCTGCGTCGGCTGACCCGTGGGACGGGACGACGGAGCGCAGGACTGCTGCGGACAAAACGAGAGGGAGCGTGACGAGCTAAAACCAGCCGTTACGCTCCCTCTAGAAAATTAGAATCTAGGACTACTTCTTTTCCATTTTAACGACGACAGGCGCGCCGAGCGTGGAAGGGTCAATCACTACTTCCTCTGTGCGATAGCCTTTGGCTTTCACTTTGAGTTTGAGTTTGCCCATGTGAATCGGCAGGAGCGCTATCACGCCGTCTTTGTTCGTCTGTCCGTAGGATTCACAGAACTGGTCGCCGCCCCAGATGGAACTGAGGTTCACAAGAGCAAACGGCACGGGGTTGCCGTTCATGTCTTCGACCTCTATGACAGCGCGGCCAATTCCGTCCGTGCCTTGCGGCGCACGCCCCATCTTGAGCAGTTCTTCAGTGGATTTCGTCTCGTTCGGGCCTTGGGCAAGACCTACGCTGAAAGCAGCAGCAATGATAAGGGCTGCCAGGAATAATTTACGCATCTCTTTTTCTAAAGCTCCTTATTGAAAAATCTTAACCGGATGAAGATGGACTCTTGTTGGGGCTGTCCGATGTGAATGGCGCGTTTAACTGTGAGAGGCCGCGCGTTTGCCGGGGGAACTACTTTAGTAGCGCAGTTCCGGCTAAAAGTTGCCCTGACCTCTTCTGATTTTAATAGCTTTTGAGCCTGGAAGTTGTTGCTTGACAGACTCGCATCACTTCGGCAGCCGCTCGGCATGACCACCCGTTCCAGATGTTAGCGGTTTAGCGGCTTTGCAGCCCGCCTGGCCCCGAAAGCTTTCACTTTAAAGACAGGGCGCGGGCTACCTTTATCGGTGACACGGGCTTTTATGGAAGACCGTGCTTGCTCTACTTCGGGGCGGCCCCTCAGTTCAAACCCTTTGCGGTGTGGGGCCGCCACCCGAATTCGATTATAGCGGCTTCTGTTAAGAAATTGGAAGACGAAATTTTTTAACCCATCTTCGAGAGGTGAAAATGAAGAAAATACTGATTAGCGTGCTCCTCATCTTCTCGCTTTTACAAACCTTCGCGCTCGCGCAAGTGCCTTCCAGCCCGAACCGCGCGCCGCGACAGCTTCTCATCAGGGCCGGACGATTGATTGACGTGCGCCGTGGGACAGTGCTTGAGAATCAGGGAATCCTGATAGAAAACGACCGCATCAAGTCGGTCGGCCCTTTTCCGGCAACGCTTGCGCTTCTGCCGCCCACGACGCGCATCATAGACCTCACGCGCGCAACCGTCCTGCCAGGTCTCTCGGATTGCCACACCCACGTTCTTCTTCAGGGAGACATCACGGCGGAAGACTACGACGCGCAGCTACTCAAAGAGTCCATACCGTATCGCACTATACGCGCGACCGTGGCGGCGCGCACAGCGCTCTGGAACGGCTTCACGGCGATACGCGACCTTGAGACGGAAGGCGCAATGTACGCGGACGTGGACGTGAAGACGGCCATCAATCGCGGAGTGATTCCGGGGCCGCGCATGTTCGTCTCGACGCGCGCCTTTTCGGCCACGGGCATGTACCCGCTATCGGGTTATTCGTGGGAATTGAAGGTGCCGGAAGGCGTGCAGATTGTTGACGGCGTGGACGACATACGCAAGGCCGTGCGCGAGCAGGTCAAGTACGGCGCGGACTGGATAAAGTTCTACGCTGACCGTCGCTACTACATGAAGGACGGCGCGCTGCACTCGTGGGTCAACTTCACGGACGAAGAGATGCGCGCGTTCGTCGCTGAGGCTCATCGTCTTGGCCGCAGAGTCGCCGCGCACGCTATGGGATGGGACGGCATTGACGCGTCCTTGCGCGCCGGAGTCGATTCGATAGAGCACGGCTACGGTCTTGACGAAGAATTGATGGACAGGATGATTAAGCAAGGCACGTACTGGTGCCCTACCATCTACGTCGGCGTTTACGTGGCCGAAGGGCGCGCGGCTGCGGGCGCTCCTATCTGGATAACCATGCGCGACCTTGAGGCGAAGGCTTTCGCAGTAGCCGTTCGCAAGGGAGTTAAGATAGCTTACGGCACGGACGCGGGCGGCTATGCCTGGACGGAGAATCAGGCCAAAGAGTTCAACTACATGGTGCGCTACGGCATGACGCCTATGCAGGCGATTCAATCCGCGACCATCGCCGCCGCAGACCTGCTTGAGCGTCCGAACGACATGGGCGCAATCGAACCTGGGAAATACGCGGACATCGTTGCGGTGATGGGCGACCCCCTGAAGGACATCACGGAGCTTGAGCGCATACGCTTCGTCATGAAGGGCGGCGAAATAGTTCGCAACGAGATAGGGCGATAGATTTTTGTCTGAAAGTTGAGAGTAGTGCAGGTTGTAATTCACCACAGAGACGCAGAGGACACGGAGGGGGCACAGAGGATTGAATCTCAACTCTCTGTGTATCCTCTGTGCTCTCTGTGGTGAATACCAACTCTCATTTCACTCATCTTCAGATTAAACCTCTGCCTTTTGCCTTGCCTTCGCTCCTCTTTCGCGCGAAACTTGTGGTCAAGTTCAACCCAGAGGAAGAAGTTTTTGAGCGCGAAAGAGATTTATGCCGGGGGAGCGCAAACTGATGAGCGACGCGCGGGTCGCCGCTTTGCCGTCATCCTTGGCGCATCCATACTGCTTCTGTTTACTCTGACGGTAGGCACGCTGTACGTCATCTTCAGTGGCAAGCTTCAGAGGCAAAGAACACTTTCAGCCGGAAGCGCTGCGCCGTCCGCAAACGAAGGAGCAGCCGCGAGTGAAAATTACAAGTGGAAGATTACGGGCGCGCTCTCGGAAGCCTGCACCTGCTCCGTCCCTTGTAGCTGCAACTTCGGCGAAGGCCCGTCGCCGCATCCTTATTGCTATCCTTTCTACTCTTACGAGATTCGCAAAGGAAACTACGGCGACGTGGTGCTGGACGGCCTGCACTTCGGCGCGGCTGACATGAAGAGCGGTCGCACCATCTTTATAGACCAGCGCGCGGACGAGCGCCAGCGCCGGGCGTTGCGACTGATAGCCATGCGCGTCATAGTGCGAACCTCCGCCGAAGAGGCCGAAGCACGCGCCAAGGAGTACGACGAGAGCACTCGCTTTGCAGCCGTAGAGCAATCCTACGGTCAGGACAGCAATCATCTAAAGGTAGAGGGCATTGGCGAATTCTCCGCGCGCTACCTGATGGGCCTGGATAAGCAGCAGCCCGTGCTCGTACGCAACAACACTACCTGGCGCATACGAGATGCCATTAAAGCCAAGACGACCGTTTACCGCGTTCAGATAGGGCGCGACCGTCTGGACGTTAAAGACACAAACAGCAACCAGGGAGAATTCGAGTACACGGACAAGACGGACTTCGGAGCGCCCGCCAAGTGGAACTGCGGCGCGTGCGCCAACGAAAAGGCGCAGGCTAATTCAGGCGAACAGATGTGCGGGCAATAAAAGCATCGCAAAGGAGAAGGTAATCTTATGACGCTCGTTGATTTACTTATTCTGCTTCTCATCGCGGGGGTTTGCGGTTCTATCGGACGCGCCATCAGTGGTTATTCGCACGGCGGCTGTCTGGTCTCAATCGCGCTCGGCTTCATAGGCGCGCTGATAGGAATGTGGATTGCGCGCCAGATGGGATTGCCGGAACTCTTCCCTATAAACATAGGCGGCACGCGCTTTCCAATTATCTGGTCAATCATAGGCTCCGCCATCTTCGTCGCCATCATCAGCCTCGTCTCAAGAAGCAGAGCGTGAAAGCGGAAGTCAGAGGATAGTTAAAAGAAAGATTCTCGACTCGACCTCTACCCTCTGACCTCTGTTCTTTTCCTTTTATCCTGTTTTCGGGTACACTCGCGTTTACATTTTCCAAGTGCTCTGAAGGTTTTTGATTTGCATGGAACGGGCGCTCGCCGGGGCCTCTTTTTTGAAGGCACAGAAGCGTTGAGGTAAAGCTCTCTTTTTATGACTGCTGGTGGAATTAAATCGCCTCAGGGGCGGCACGCGCCCGAGCTTGCGGATTTTCGCAGGCAGTATCCCCTGACGGTGGCGAATTTCGGCGCGCTCGCAGACCGCGAAGCGTGGCTCAGAACTATCTGGGAGATGGATGCGCGCTGGCGTCACCAGATGACACCCTGGGGCGGACGCCAGCCCGTTGAAGAGGTAATTGTACGAGGCGCGCCGCCTTCAAGGCTGGAGGTTGAAGCCGAATTCGAGATTATTTATGCGGGAGGCGTCCTGGGACTTCTGCACGCGAGCGTGATGGCTTCGCTCTATAAACGGCGCGTTATGGTCTTTGACGCGCAAGCGGTCGGACGCGCCAGCCGCGACCTGAATCTCTCGAACGAAGACCTACGGGAATTCGAGCGCGCGGGGCTTTTCACTAAAGAAGAAACGGAAGGCGCGGTCGTCAATCGTTATCGTTCCGGCTTCGTCAAGTTCCACGACGCAACGTCACGCGTTAAGACTCCCGCCCTGTGGATGAGCGGCGTTCTGGACGTGGCTCTTGATGCTGACAAACTGCTACAGCTTGCCGCATCGAAGATAAAAGCCTCTGAGACCGAATCGGCTTTGATTGACGGCCAGCGCATGGTGCGCGTCTACGTAGAGCCGCATCGCGTGACGGTTGAGACCGAAGACGCGCGCACAAAAAGGCGAAGGCTGTTCGCCGCTCGCCTCTTCATAGACGCCACGGGTTCGGAATCGAGCGTCGGGCGGCAGTTGAACAGCCATCAGGCAATCACGCACGTCTGCCCCACGGTCGGCACCGTTGCTCGCGGCTTTGTGCGGGGCGACGAGCCGGAGAAGGTCGATTTTCGAGTGGGCGAGATTCTTGTCAGCAACGAGGATGCTTCCGCTCATAGACAGTTAATCTGGGAGGGCTTGGCCGGAAATCCTGCGCGCGACGAATACACCACCTGCCTCTTCTTCTTCGACGCAGTGGATTCGCCCGCAGACAAATCGCTGCTCGCGCTGTTTGAGCGATACTTCGAGACTGTTTCGCGCTACAAGCGCACGGGCGCGCAGTGGCAGGTCAAGCGTCCCGTCTTCGGCTTTCTTCCAAGCTCGCATCAATACGGGTTGAGCGCGCAACGCGTCACATCCTACGAGCGCGTGATGCTACTGGGCGGAGGCGCTGTCGCCGCAATCACCAGCCCGCTTGCCTTCGGCTTCGGCTCCTTCGTGCGAAACCTGAAGCGCCTGACGCATCTCACAGACCTTGCGCTCAAAGCAGACCTGCTCGATGCGTCATCGCTTGCGGAGATTAACAGAGAAGAGCCGCGCGTGGCGCAAATGTCCGGCCTCGCTGAATTCCTGAGGCCGACTTCAAAGAGCGCGCCCTCTGCCGTCAACGAGACTTTGAACGCGGTGATGGCCGCGCTGCATGATTTGGACGAGCGCGTCAGGCGAGAGATGTTTCAGGGCCGCATGACCTGGACGACACTCAAGAATCTATTGAGCCGCACGGCCAAGCTTTACCCGCGCATCTTCCAGCGCATGCGCGAACACCTCGGCGCTCGCGGCACCTTCTGGTGGCTCACACAGGTCGCAGGCGTTGTGCTTCAGGAAAGACGAGGCAAGATGCAAGGCGCTTTGCCCGAACCGTCCGGGCCTGAAGGAGAACCAGCCGCAGAGTTCGCACGCCACGTACGCCTCTACAAAAATACTCAGGGCGCGAACGGTTCCTAGATGAACCACCCGCGCCCTGTTCTTTTATCCTGACCGTGTTCGATCTGAATTATCCGCCGCTTCCGGTGCCGCTTCCGCCCGTCGGCGGGTCAGAGTCGGAGGTCGTAGTTATGCCTCCGCTTCCTGTGCCACTGCCGCCCGTCGGCGGGTCTGAGGTCACTGTCGTTGTCGTGTTGTCGCTGTAGAGATCAACATCGGATGTGGTTTCATTCGTCGTGGTCGACGTTTGATCCGTAGATTGATCTGGTGTTTCTTCAGCCATTTTTCACTCTCCTTTGGGGCTAATTATTTTGCGCGTCGGCAGTAAATGCTTTGCCGAGTTGCTTGATGGACAGTTGTATGTCGGGACGCTCTGCGTAGAACTGAAAGCCTTCCGTCCCCCACTTTTGTTTCAATTGTGAGAGCAGTTGAGCAGCCCTTTGCAGTTGTTGTTCGGCTGCGTTTTCATCGCCCTGGCGCTGGCTAGCCCGCGAGGCTACAAGCCATGCGCGCCATTCCGATTCCTGTTGTCCGGCGCGAGACAGCTTCGGCTGCACACGCATAACATTATTGAGCGCGCTCGCTCCGTCTCCGCTTTCCGATTGAGCTTCGGCCTGTGCCATCATGGCTCTTGAGAGCAGCCCGTCATCGCCGGAGCGCGCGGCCATCGTCACAGCTTCTTCGCACGCGCCCAATCCTTCGCGCTTCATCCCCGAATAGACCTCGGCCAGGCAGAGCGTGTACTTGGCCGTGATGGCGAAGCTTGCGTATTGTGTGCCCGCCGCGTCCAGAGTTTGCTTGGCCCTGGCTATGGCTTCGGGGAAACGGCGCTCGCTCAGCGCCATCTGCGCGTAGTTCAAATATGTCTCCGCGACCAGAGACTTGTTGTAGCTGTCGGGTTGGCTGACGACCGCGAACGCAGTCGAAAGGGCTTCGCGCGCCTTGTCGTAGCGCCCCAGTCGCCAGAAGAGATTTGCGCGATTGATAAGATTGTAATTGAGATTCAAGCCACTGTTTTGTTGCTTGTATATCAGGTAACTCTTTTCGTAATAGTTCAGCGCTTCCGGCAGATTTTCCTGCTCGGCCAGGACTGCGCCTATTTCGCCGTAGGTGAACGCGAGGTCGGACTGGCTGTTCGCTTGCTCGTCCAGCTTCTGCTTCTGCTGAAGAGCTTCGAGCGCTGCCTCGTAATCACCCTTCTGTCGATTGGCGCGAGCGATGTTCGTCAGGCAAGGCCCTATGAGCCGCAGATAATTTCCCTGCTGAAAAAAGGCCAGCGCCTGCTGAATCAGAGGGAGGCCGTCATCGGCGCGCGACTGTTGAATGTAGAGACCGCCAAGATTTAAACGACTGATGGCTTCGCGCAGGTGCGCCTTGTTGCGGCGCGAAAATTCAAGCGCCTGCTTGAAATATTTTTCCGCCTCGCCGTATTCCGAGCGCTCCTGGTAAACAAGCCCAAGATTTATCAGCCCGCTCGTCGCAAGATTCTCAAGCCCTCGCTGCTGTGCGAACTCCACGGCGTCGCTGGCATACTCCTGCGCCTTCACAATCTGGCCTTGCCTGGACAGAACGCGGCTGATGTCCAGCGCCGCATAAATCTGCTGCGACTCGTTGCCTGTGGTGCGCGCCATCTCAAGCGCACGCTGCAACTGCTCGCGCGCCGCTTCCAGATTGCCCATCCCTCTCAGCAGGTTGCCGCGCTGGTAAAGCACCTCCGTTCGTCCTTCAACGCTGCCCAGTTGTTGATAAAGGGCTTCGGCGCGATCGAGCGAAGCGTTGGCGCTCTGTACTTCCTGCTTGCGGCTGTAAAGAGCGGCGACGCGCAGGAAGGCCGTGGGGTATTCCAGGTTAAGGTCTGTAGCTTTGCGATAACTCTCTATGGCTTTTTCTATCTCCTCTTTGTTCTGATAAGCGCGCCCCAAATCCACGTAGGCTTGCGCCTTCTCTGAGGCGGGCGAGCGCTCGACTATCTCCTGATAGTTCTTGATGGCTCCGACAAAGTCGCGCGTCACGGTAGCCGTCACGGCATCCAGATAGAGCGCATCAATCTTCGGAAGGACGGAGCTATCGGGGACGAGTTGCTTAACTGTCAACATCTCCTGCGCGGCGCGCTCCGAATAATCAAGCTCCATCCAGCTTTCCGCCAGCCGCGCGTGCGCCAGCGCGAACTTCGGGTCGGCTTTGACCGCGTTCTCAAGCAGCGTGCTTGCCCTGTAGAACGCGCCGTCGCGCAAAGCATCAGTCCCACGGTCATACCACTGCTTCGCTTCAGGTGTCGGCATGTGAACGCGCGGTCGCGTCAGTTGCACTATGGCTAAGGCGGAAAGACCTATGGCGGCGACAACTATCAGCAGAGTGAAGATGGAGACGCGCGGGCGGCGCATGGTCTCGGAGATGGTTCTGAGCGCGCTTGAGCGCATGCTGTGTTGCGGCTCGACGAGCCTCCTGGTCAGCACAACTTCATCCTTGAGCTTCTCGCGTACGGCGTGCAGGTCTTTGAGCATCGCCAGCGCCGATTGATAACGGGCTTCGGGCCGCTTTGCCAGCGCCTTCAGGGTGATGCGGTCAAGCTCCGGCGGAACGCGCGGGTTGAATTTCGAAGGCGGCGGCGGGTCAACGTGTATGACCTGCGCGCCTATCTCAAGCACGCTACGTCCAGAGAAGGCGGGACGGCCCGCTATGCACTCGTAGAGCAGAGCGCCCAAGGCGAAGATGTCGCTTCGTGGGTCAACGTGCGCGCCCGTGGCCTGTTCGGGCGAGAGATAAAGCGGCGTGCCCACGACCACGCCACTGCGCGTCCTCGTAGCCAAAAGCGTTTGAGCATCCGGGTCAGCCGTCATTTCATCTTCGTCGTACTGCTTCGCCAAACCGAAATCCAGCACCTTGACGACGCCGCGCTCGTTGACTATGACGTTCGAAGGCTTGATGTCGCGGTGGACTATGCCGCTCTCGTGAGCCTCGCTCAAGGCTTCGGCCACGGCCTCTATAATCTCAACGGCGCGCTTTAAGGTCAGTTCGCCTTTGTAGAGCAGGTCTGAGAGGTCTTCGCCCTTGACCAGTTCCATGACTATGAAGGGCTGGCCGTCCTCCGCCTCGCCGTACTCGAAGATGGTGGCTATGTTGTGGTGGCTGAGCATTGAGACCGAGCGCGCTTCTCTGAGAAAACGCGCGCGGTAATGGTGCTCGTCCGTGGTTTTGTTTAGAAATTTGATGGCAACCTTGCGCCCCAGGTGCAGGTCTTCGGCAAGGTAGACCACGCCCATTCCGCCTTCGCCTAGCCTCTCAAGCATGCGGTAATGGGATATAACTTGGCCGGTCATTGCATTTCCTAAGCGCTTTCTTCGGGTCTCCGAACGAGAGAGAGTAGAAGAAGTTAAACCTTATGCGGGCCGCCTTTGAGTCGAGCGCGGCTGAAAGGATTCCAGAGAGAGAGAGCGAAAATTCATTTCGGCAGTTATTTTCCTCCAAAGCCGCAGGGATTTCAAGATAAATCTAGGATGGGGGTTAGGGGTTGGGGGCTGGGGAAAGAAAATCAATTTGTCTTTCAGTTACCAAACCCCAACCCCTAACCCCCATCTCCCGCCTGTCTTCTCTCTTGCGTTTACGGCTGGATGTGGGGCATACTTCGCTCTGTTAGATTCCTGCTCTCGCGCGCCAGCCGATTCTGGTAGCGCTCAGTCCTGTGACCGAAAAGCGACGACCGGCTCAAGAGGAGAGAGTGAGGCCCTGTTTGTTAACTTGTTAGAAGCCGCTCTCGCTAGTTTGGTCAGAGCAAACGGGCGCGTCGCGGGTCGCCGTAAGGGTAAGAGTGCTCCCCGCCTTCGCTGTCGGTGATTCAACCATTAAGCCCGCGCTTCCTTTACCAATAAGGATCAGATAAAGAATGGCTACGAAACTTTACGTGGGGAATCTCTCTTTCCGCACTACTCAGGAAGAACTGCGCGAACTATTCTCGCAGGCAGGAACAGTCGAATCGGCTTCAGTCATTGAAGATCGGGAGACGGGGCGCTCGCGCGGCTTCGGCTTCGTAGAGATGGCTACGCAGGAAGAAGCACAAGCCGCCATAGAGCAATTCAACGGCAAGGAGTTCAACGGTCGCAACCTGACGGTCAACGAAGCCCGTCCGCGCACAGAGCGCGGTGGCGGTGGCGGTGGCGGTTATCGCGGTGGTGGCGGTGGCGACCGTGGCGGTAATCGCGGCGATAGAGGCGGCTACGGTGGCGGCGGCGGCGGCGGTGGCGGTCGCAACAACCGCGAGCCTCGCTGGTAAATAGAAGTGAGTAGGGGCAGGGACAAGTCCTCTGCCCGCACGTTAATCAGAAAGCGAGCAGAGGACTTGTCCCTGCCCCTACACTATTTTCTAGCCGTCGGGGTGATTTTGAGCTTGAGCGGTTTCCCGCCGCGTAAGGCTTCTAATTCGTATTCCTGTCCGGCCTTCATCTCGCCCAGGATGTATGTGTAGTCATAAACGTTACGCACATCGTGTCCGGCCAGTTTGATAATCACGTCACCGGCCTTCAGCCCCGCTTTCTCCGCAGGCGAACCCTCGCGCACGCCGTCCAGTTTGAGACCCTCGTTTGAATCCGCGTAATTCGGAATCGTGCCAAGATAAACTCTAAAGCCCATGGCTTGCCCCTGGCTGCTGTCGCTCTTTGCGACCGCGAAGGTGGGACGTCGCTCGGCTTCATCCAGAGAGCGCACCAGCCGGTAGATGAAGTGGACAATGCGCGCTTCCGCTTCGTAATCAATCTTGTCCGCCGTGTCCGAAGGCTTGTGATAATCGGCGTGCGTGCCTGTCCAGAAGAAGAGCACCGGAATCTGTTTGGCGTAGAAAGACGAGTGGTCGCTCGGCCCGTAACCGTCTTCGGTCAGGGTGAGCGCGAAGGGCTGTGCGGTAGAGGCCGAGATGTTTCCAATTAATGTGCGCCACTCCTGAGCCGTGCCTACGCCGCCCACCAAAAGCTTGTTCTCCTTCAAGCGCCCTATCATATCCATGTTAATCATCGCCACGGTTCGCGCAAGCGGCACAGCCGGATGATTGACGTAATAGTTAGAGCCTAGCAAGCCTTCTTCCTCGCCACTGAAAGCTACGAAGACTATTGTGCGGCGCGGCCTCTGCTTTGAAAAGAGCCGCGCAAGCTCAAGCATCCCTGCAACGCCCGAAGCATTGTCGTCTGCGCCGTGATGAACTTCGCCCTCTTTCTGCGCGAGGCTCCCTTCGCCGCCGCGCCCCAGGTGGTCGTAATGCGCGCCTATGACAATCGCCTCGTTCTTCAACTGCGGGTCTGAGCCTTCGAGTATGCCTACGACGTTTGAGGCAGGCGCATTGCGCCGCACTATGTCTACTGAAAGCGAGAGGCTGCAACCCGCGAGCAGAAATGCCAGGTCTTTTGGAACCGGAGCGTTGCCTCCGCCCTGGCCGCTAGGCGAGTTGGCGGCGCGAGCTATCTGTTCCAAATCGTCAAGCGAGCGCGTAAGCCCCAGCCCCGCAAGGATGCGCGCGGCGACCTGTCTTGAGACGGCTACGACGGGAAGCCCTGCGTCGCCAGCGCTATTGTCATAGCGAAGGCGCGACAATCTATCCTCCTTGAAATTCTCTTCGCGCGCGACGACTACCAGGGCCACCGCTCCGGCCTCGCGCGCGGCAATCGCCTTCCAACGCACGTCCGCATAACGCTGGAATCTCCCGTGCGGGTTGTCGCCGTCGGGCGTGCCCGCAAACGCCACGGCTATGTTTCCCTTCACGTTCCAGCCCCCGTAATCGTCGTAATTCAAATCCTTCGCGGCGATGCCGTAGCCCACAAAAGTCATATTCGCGTTCGAGAGCTTTCCGTTCGCGGAAAAGCCTAGCGGCATCCAGTCTTCGCCGAGCCGCATGTCTAGCGAGATTTCGTTCCTGGCTACGGCAGACGATGTCGCGGTCGTCGTCGGCCCGTCCGCGATTACGCCGCGCTGCGTAAAACTCATAGCGTTGCTTTTTCCCAACTCCACGCCCGCGACGAAGGGAAACGGCTGCACGTAACGCCGGTCTTCGCCTGCGATTGAACCTGCGGGGCGCAACTTAGAACGAGCAAACGCACGCACTATGTATTCAGCCGCAAGGCGTGCGCCCTCTGTCCCAGTCCTTCGCCCTTCGAGCTTGTCCGAAGCAAGAAACGTCACATCCTCGCGCAAACGCTCCGCGCTCGGCACAGCAACATCCGCTCGCCTTTGCTGCGCCACAACGCCGACAGCCAAAAGAAGTACCAGAGAAGCGCGAAGAAGATTTTTATGCATGCTACTGAACGCTGTCATTCCAGTCGGCTATGAAGATGTTCGTTTCGCCGCGCACTTTGGCGTTGCGGTTGGAGGCGAAGACCAGAAGCTTTCCGTCGGGCGAGAACATTGGGAAGCCGTCAAAGGTTTCGTTGTAAGTGATGCGCTCCAACCCCGTACCGTCCAAGTTAATCACGTAGAGGTCGAAGTTGCGCCCCTTCGGGTCATTAACGTTCGAGGCGAAGATGATGCGCTTGCCGTCCGGTAAGAAATAGGGCGCAAAGCTCGCCGCCTTGAGATTCGTCACCTGCCGCTTGTTCGTGCCGTCCGCGTTCATCACCCAGATTTCAAAAACATTCGGCTCTATCAAATTCTCCGCAAGGCGCTGTTTGTAGCGAGCCACTTCCGCCGCAGTCTTCGGATGAAAGGCTCTATAAACTATCTGTTTGCCGTTGCGCGAAAAGAATGGCCCGCCGTCATAGCCAAGCTCGCTCGTCAATCGCCGCACGTTCCTGCCGGAAGCGTCCATACTATAGATGTCCAGGTCGCCGTCCCGCATGGAAGTGAACACGATTTTACGTCCGTCCGTGGAGACGGTCGCCTCCGCGTCATAACCCGGCGTCGCCGTCAGCCGCTTCAAGTCCGTGCCGTCCGGCCTGGCAGTATAAATGTCGTACGAAGGATAAATCGGCCACACGTAGCCGCGCGAAAAGTCCGGCGGCGTAGGGCACTTCTCATTGCCCTCGTGTGTCGAAGAGTAAAGAATGCGCTCTCGTTTAGGGAAGAAGTAGGAGCAGGTCGTGCGCCCGCGTCCGGTCGAGACCATGCGCGTGCCCGAGCCGTCCACGCGCATAGTGTAAATCTGGTCGCACTCTCGCCCGTCCCGCTTGGATTGAAAGATAAGCGACGCGCCGTCGCCGCTAAAATAGGCTTCGGCGTTCTCGCCGCCGAAGGTCAACTGCCGCACGTTACGCAGATGCTTCTCCGAAGGAAGAGCCAGCCCATCAGCAGCCCTTGAATCCTGCACAGGCTGCCCCGCGCTTCCCATAGCAGCGCACAAGATGATGAGCACAAAGAGCGCCGTTATTAGAAAACAGGTCAGTACCGCCTGCGGTAGCGGGCGGGTATTAGTTGAGCCAGCGTTATGACAAAGTAAAACCCGCCCGCTACCGCAGGCGGTACAGACTTGTGTTGTCCTACGGT
>JACVRN010000289.1 GCA_014534425.1 Pyrinomonadaceae bacterium | reverse complement strand
CGGAGAAATTACCTTCACCCGTCCCCGCATAAAGGGTAAGCGGGTTGCCGGGGTCTATCGCGAGCGCGCCGATGGCGAGCGAGAGTTCGTTGTCGGATTTGGCGACCCAGTTTTTGCCACCGTCCGTTGTCTTCCAGACTCCGCCCTGCGCTGTTCCGCAGTAGATTGTATTGGGAGCCGTCGGGTCAACGACGAGACTGGTCACACGACCCGTCACAAGCACACGCGCGGGGCTGTAGGTTTGTCCCTTCGGAATGGCTGTTGGGCCCATTTGCACCCAATTGCTGACGCCCACGACGGCCGCGACCATTTCAACGCCGGTCAGGGCAGGAGCCATCAGAATTGGCGCGCCCGGGTCTGCCTCCGGCATCTCACGCGAACTTTCGAGCGCGGCCAAACGCAGCTTCGCCATGCTAAAAACTTCGCCTTCTCTCTCTTCGCCGGATACTGCGAGGTCAGCCATCGCGATTGCCGTCGCGCCTTTTTTAGACGAACGGCGAGAGCCGCCCTCTCGCTCTCGTCTTTGGAAGATGCGACGGTCAAAGTCGTTCTCCTCATGGCGAAGCAGAGGATTATCCGGCGGCGGCACGGCCTTCCTTCCGCGAGTTCGCGCCGAAGCCCCCTTTTTGCGTGCAGATTTCTTCGCTGCCTTCGTCGATTTTTTGGCAGACTTCCTGCTTGTAGGCATGATTGTCCTCCTTTTGAGGGTTAGGCTTTAAGATGAACCTGCTTGTCGGTTATGTTCAGTCTTCGTCCTTGGAGTCTGGTTGGGTTGTACAGGTGGTTTGTTCTGGTGCGGTCTGTGTAGCGGCTGAATCTTCTTCTTCGGAGGTGGGCATTTGCTGTGTGTGCCTGAAGGCTTCGAGCCGTTTCTCTGCCATCTCCTTACTATGAAATTCGCGGTCGGCGTCAAACTCTGTGAAGCGCAGGAGCGGATTATCCGGCGGCGGCACAGCCGGGACGAGCGGCGTCGGAGGCTTCTTCGTCTTCTTCGCTTTCGCCTTACGAGCGCCGGAGCTTTTCTTCGTAGCCATTAATAAATTCCTTCCAGAACCTTTTCACCGTCTCTCGCCACGCTATCCGGGTTTAGGTAGCAACATGCGTACCCTTGCGCTTTCGTTTCGTCTAATTCACTTATTACGAACAAAAGCGCACGCTCACAAAACGGGTCGAGGCTGTAAGTGTCCACTTCCAGTTACACTCAGCGAGAGCGCCTGTAGACTTTTGTTTACAGTCGGAAGCAATTTTGCGCCAACAGAGCAACGTATCAAACGACGCATCATTAAAGAGCTAAACGCTCTTACGAAGCGGTGGTCGCGGCCTCGCAGGAATCGAGCACGGGCGCGGCTTCCATCTCCTGCCCGTCGTCTTCGCGGTACTTACGCCCTGCGGCTACGGCCTCGAAATATTCAGCGATGCGGTCAAGAATTTCCTCGACCGAGTGGGAGTGATAGATGGAAGTGCGGAAGATTGCGCCGCCCTGAAGACCGCGCGTAAACTGCCCGGCCAGTTGCTTCATCTTGCCGATGGCGGCCAGTTCCGGCATGTCGTCGCGCAGCATCTCGAAATATTCGAGCAACACGCTGCGTTTATCTTCGAGCGTCGGCTGAAAGATTTCGCGCCCCGCCAGCGCGTCTTCTATCTGTCGAAAAATCCAAGGGTTCGCCATCGCGCCGCGCCCTATCAGAACGCCGTCGCACTTCGTTTCGTGCCAACGCGCTAAAGCTTCCTCGACGGTCGTCACGTCGCCGCTGCCTGAGACTGGCACGCTGACAACCTCTTTAATCTGCCGCACTAAATCCCAGTTAGCGCGTCCCTTATAGCCCTGTTCCTTCGTGCGACCGTGCAGCGCAATGTGCTCGACGCCGCAGGCTTCTGCCAACTTCGCCGTCTCGACTG
>JACVRN010000223.1 GCA_014534425.1 Pyrinomonadaceae bacterium | reverse complement strand
GGTCTTGATCGCGGTAAACACCCGCGCGAGTGCGAGGCCCACTCTCTGTTATGGTCGCGCGATATGGAGTTCTTCAAGAACTACACGGGCAAGCCCTGCCTGTTCGGCCATACGCCGACCGCCTTTCTCCCTTTACGCGGACGCCTCGGGCGTCACGGCATCTACATCTCCCATAGCGCCATCGGGCTCGACACGGGCTACAGCTACCAGTCGCCGCTCAGTTGCCTGCAACTGCCTGACTTCATCCTCTACCAGACTTTCGCCAACGGGCAACGTACAACGCACCACATCAAATCATTCATCCCAGAATCGCTACGCGCCATACGCAAAGCGGGCAATAACCCACAGTGACCGACACGGAAGCAATCAGGAGAAAGTATGAATCACATCTGTTCAGGGAAATCTCTTTTAGTCGCCATCTTCGCCTGCGGTCTATTCGCAATGGCCCTGCCCGCCAGGGCTCAACAACGCCCACAGCCTCCGAGACGGGATGATGATGGACAGAACGATGATCGAGGACAACGTCGTCTTGCGCCTCCTCCCGGCCTTGACTGTGATACAGATCATCTGACCTCCTTCACCGGCAGAGTGCTCGCCTACTCACGCCGCGAGGATCGTATCTTCATACGTGTCCGCACTGACGAAGCGACGACGGAAGAGTTCACCATTCCTTACACGCAGGAACAAGACCTCTCGAAGCGATTCAAGCTTAACGGCCAACTTCTCGCGCAAAGTGAACTGGCGAAGATCGAAGCCCGCTGGAAGCGAGATAAGAGGAACGTGCGTGCCACCGTCTGGGCCTGCTATGACAAAGATTGGCGCAAGCCGTCCGCCATTCTTATCGACTGGCACATCGGAAAGCCCAAGCCGCCCGAAACTCTCTGAATCTTTTGAACGCCTAGACCCTTATAGCATCAGGATGAGACGAACGGGCGAGACTGTTGGGGACTTTCTCAAGACCATGCGAATGCGTCCCTGAAGGGCATCAGGGAAGAATTGCTGCCGGGCTTTTATGTTAAGCATTCATGGCGTGAGCGCAAGAAGGGCGAGGCATGTGCCTCGCCCCTCTGTAACCATCGCCAGAAAACCAGGCGCGCGACAAATGCTGATTAATGGCGCCCTCGTCCTTCTACCGTCCAGATGACGAACGTGAACACCTTGTGCCCGCCGCCGAAATCCAGCTCGTAAAGCGTGGTCTTGCCGCCCTGGCTCTCGCGCACCACTTTGCCCCATTGCGCAGGCGTCGCCAGATCAATCTGGGTCATCGCCGGTGGCACTTTGCCCTGGAGGGTCGGCATGCCCACAGTGGTCGAGTTGTCTAGGTGCGAGTAGATCGTTTGCAACTCCTGGTAATCGTGGTTGTTCGGATGCTGATTCGTCGTCGGATCGTTCGTATAATCCATGCACGTTCCGAGATTCGCGTTGTTGAAGTTCTCGTCCTGGTGATCGAGACCTATCGTGTGGCCGACCTCCTGGCACGACACCAGGTTTCTCCACGCGGGAGTGTTATAGGTCGGAGTATTGAAGTAGGTGTCGTTGAGCTTGACCGCGCCCTGTGTGATGTGGCTGCCGCTGACCCAGACCTGCGCGATGCCGAGCCAGCCGTTGTTGCCATAGGTCGAGTTACAGACCTCCACGCGCCCTGCGGTGGGACGGCAGTTCTTCGGGTTAGCCTGGCCCGCCACCTTCGTCAGGTCAAGCACGGTAGAGGCGCTCCAATCGGAGATGGTGGTGTTAAGTGTTGAATCCCAGGCGGACGATACGTTGTCACCTACCTTTAAGTTGAAGGGGTTGCTCTGGCGCGCCCAGTGGTAGCCGTTCCAGGAATGGTTCGCGGAGACGACGACTGCGAGTGTTGCGAAGGCGGCTAAGGTCAGAAGAACCACTACTGAACGTCGCCGTAAAGATTTGAACATTAGAAAAAGCTCCTCTCTCTTTAAGGGTAAGGTTTAGTGTGGCTGCCCGCGCTCACGGACAGATGAACTATATTTTTCTCAACGAAGCGAAGGATCGAATGTTGACAAAGCTCCCACATTACTATTTGGACGTGTTTTGAATGTGCCAGGTTTGAGCTAACAAAATACTTATCTTCGCAACACTGGAAAGACAAACGATAGGTTGTTCTGTCCAGTTCTTGAAGCTACCCTGACTTGGATCGTCAAGAGTGCTGAAACATCCAAGCATTCAACTCTCGCCCACTTTAGAGCGAAACGGTAAAAGCGTTGGGGGCACAGCTTTTTCTGGGCAAGAGATCGATGAGGCGACCGGTTACTATCACGAGATTAACGATAGCAAAATATCTATTACAGGATGAAGACGGGGTTGTCAATCCCATCAAGAGACTTTATTTTCACATACAACGATATTTGGGAATAGAGAAGGGGGGCGCTCTACTGGAGTGCTCCCCTTCTCTAAAACCAGAATGATGCGCTCAAAAGCTACGGACTATTGCGCCCGGTATTGAACGTACATGTCTCTCATGCGGACGGACTGCCCGGCAGTGAATGCCCACATGCAGGGGTCGTCCGTGTAGTCCATGAAGTTCTCCGTCGGATCAAGACCGGGATACTTGCTGGTGGTGCAGGTATCACGATTCACTGGGCAGCCGAAGGCCGGGGAGCGCTCAGCCGGAGTGTCGTCTATATAGTCGTTGCCGGTTGAGCAGCCGTTCTGGAAGGTGTGATAGAGGCCGAGCCAGTGGCCGATCTCGTGCGTGCCCGTGTCGCCTTCGTTATAGGGCACTGCCGAACCGCCCGGCAGGCTGGAATAGAGAATAACTACGCCGTCCAGTTCCGGCTTACTGTGATAACTCCAGGGGAAGGTCGCCCAGCCGAGGAGATTTCCGCCGAGGTTCGCCGTGTAGAAGTTGAGCGCGTTCGCGCCGCCTGTACGGAGCGCCGCCTTGGCATCGCGCTCTTCAATCGAGCCGTAGCCCATGTTGTACCACACGGCGTTCGTCGTGCGCGTGACCCCGGCCAGGATGAACCTGAAGCCGGTCGAAGCCCCGCCCGTCGCTCCGCCATAAGAGCGGTTAAGAACGTCTATCTGGCGTTGCAGCATCGTCGTCGGCACGTCGCCGTTCGAGATGCCTGCGCCCTTGTTGATGACATGGAAATAGACGGGGATTGTGACGGTGCTCGACGCGGCGGCGCTCGCCTCGCCGCCCTTAAGGCTGCGGTTCGCCTTAAACCGTGTGAGCGCGTCCTGTATCTCTTTCGCCTGAATCGCATCCGGGTGTTTGGTCGAACAACGCCCACCGCTGTCTATGAACGCCTGCTTGTCGCGCCACGTCTTGCCGTTCAAACGAAACGGCACGTTATCACCGCCGTCCGATTGCGCGGCACTGCCGGGAGCGGAAGCATTCTGTGCACGAGCATTGTTGAGCGGGCTGCGGGTTAGAACAACTGCGAGGCTGAGCGCCAGAAGCGCTCCCGTGGCAATTAACTTTCGTTTCATTTAATTCTCCTCTGAAGGCTG
>JACVRN010000100.1 GCA_014534425.1 Pyrinomonadaceae bacterium | reverse complement strand
GAATATAAACAGCGAGTTGATTGACTGGAACCACGTCGCCGGGATTTCAAAACCGCCCACGGTGCGCTGCGTGAAATCTCGCGCGAAAAGGTTGAGCGATGTCGGCGCTTGCTCAAACGCCGACCAGAAAATCGCCGCGAAGACAAACAGCACGGCAATCACCAGCACACGCTTTTTCTCGTCGCCGTCCAGACCGCCCGCTATAAAAACATAGGCGAAGAAGAGAACGGCCAGGCCGACCAGAACATAAGTCATGTACTGGCCTATGGCCTGCGCGTTGAGCGTGATGATGCCAAGCGCCGCCAGAATTATCACCAGCGCGAGGATGCCTATGCCTATGCCAAGCACCAGTTTTACTTGCTTCTCTTTGCGGGCCTGCACCTGCGGGTCGGGATCCTTGGTCGGCTGCATGCCGATGTCGCCGAGCGTCTTTCTGGCGCGCGTTGCAAACACCGTCAGCCCTATGAGCATGCCTACGCCTGCTGCGCCGAAGCCAAAGTGCCAGCCGAATTTCTCGCCCAGAAAGCCCGTGATGATTTGGCCGAAGAAAGCGCCGACGTTGATTCCCATGTAAAAAATCGAGAAGCCCGCGTCGCGCCTTGCTCCGCCTTCGGGGTACAAGTCACCGACGATTGCCGAAATATTCGGCTTGAGCAAACCCGTGCCGCAGACGATTAGAATTAGTCCGAGGAAAAACGTCAGCTTCCCACCCGCGAACGCGGACAGGCCAATCGAGATGTGACCCGCCGAGATGCAGATTGCTCCGTAGAGAATCGCACGTCTCAGTCCGAGCAATCGGTCTGCAATCCAGCCGCCCGGAAGCGATGCCAGATAAACGCTCGCGCCGTAAATGCCTACGATTGCGGACGCCTGGCTGCGCTCGAAACCGAAGCCGCCTTCCATCAAGGCCGCCGACATGAAAAGAACCAGAAGCGGGCGCAGTCCGTAATAAGAGAAACGCTCCCACATCTCCGTGAAAAAGAGCGTGCTCAAGCCCCTTGGGTGTCCGCCTATGCCTCCGGTATCGCCCGGTGAAGCGCCTCTCGCGCCCGTGTGGTCTATGGCTGCACTCATCTCTGTAGTACCCCTCTTTCGGTCTGTGGTCTTTATCTGATGCCGACATAATAACCAATTACTGCCCGCTTACCCAAAGAATAAGCGACGAGCCGCCCCTGCGCGCTCGGCTTTGATTATCCGGCGAGAATAGAAAATAATGTGCGAAAGAATTTGATTAATTTCAAAGTAAAGGCAGAACCGTTTATGACTACGCAAAGTTCACCGCAGGAGCGTGTAAAAGCGATTCAGAGCGCGCTTCTTGATGCAGGGCTTGACGGCTGGCTCTTCTACGATTTTCGCAAGAGCGACCCGCTCGCTTATCGCATTCTGCTTCTTGACCGCAACGCCTTCGCCTCGCGTCGCTGGGCCTATTACATTCCGGCAGAGGGCGAGCCTGTCAAGATAGTTCATCGCATAGAGCAGGAGAAGCTGGACGAGCTTCCGGGCCGCCAGCTTGTTTACAATCGCTGGCAGCAGCTACACGCTCACCTGCGCGAAGCCCTCGGCGTCTCAAACAGGGAAGCGAGCGACGGCCACAGCTTGCGCGTGGCTATGCAGTATTCGCCCAACAACAACATCCCGTACGTCTCCCGCGTCGACGCCGGAACCGTAGAGCTTGTTCGCTCCTTCGGCGCAGAGCCTCAGACCAGCGCAGACCTCGTGCAAATCTTTGAAGCCGTCTGGACAGAGGAGCAGAAGCGGACGCACGACCGCGCAGCCGACAACATACACCGCATCATCCTAGAAGCCTTCGCGGAGATTGGCCGCCGCATACGCGCGGGCGAGCCGACCACGGAATACGACATACAACAGTTCATCATGCGCCGCTTTGAAGAGGAAGACATGACGAGCGACAATGACCCTCCGATTGTAGCCGTCAACGCCAACTCCGCCATGCCTCATTACGTGCCTTCGCCCACGCGACACTCTCCAATCAAGCGCGGCGACTTCGTGCTGCTGGATGTCTGGGCAAAGATGAAAAGCCCGGGCGCTGTTTACGCTGACCAAACCTGGACGGGATTCGTCGGCGAGAGCGTGCCGGAAGAGCACGCGCGCATCTTCGAGATAGTGAGCCGTGCGCGCGACTCTGCCGTAGAGTTCCTGCGCGAGCAGATAGGCGCGGGCAACTACGTTCGCGGCGCAGAGGTCGATGATGTCTCGCGCGGAGTGATAGAGCGGGCCGGTTACGGCGAGCAGTTCACCACGCGCACGGGCCATTCAATCGGCGAAGAGGTTCACGGCAACGGAGCCAACATAGACAACATGGAAACGCCCGACGCGCGCCGCATCATCCCGCGCACCTGCTTCTCCATAGAGCCTGGCATCTACCAGGAGAATCTCTTCGGCGTCCGCTCAGAGATTGATGTCTACGTCGGCGAAGGAGAAGTAGAAGTCACAGGCCAGCCCATACAAAGAGAAGTCGTCGCTATACTGAGATAAATTCAAACAGGGATGGACAGAGATTGTCAGGATAAAGAAGAAACTCTTTCTCTTTTATCCTTTCTATCCTGCCTATCCCTGTTAATTGTTTTCTGTAATGTAATCGCAAGAAAGAGTCGTTTCTCGGCAATCTATTCGCAACATCAAATTTCACCGCGCTCGCCTCAAGTTTTCCTCAAGTCTTCGGGCCACCCTGAAAATCACAAATTCCCTAATAAAAACGGGGCTGAAATTGCTGCTCCAGTTGCTCAAGTTTTTCTCAAGCCTGCCCTGTAAATATGGCAGCGTCAGTCAACCGCAAACCTGAGTCCAGAATTTGAAACCGGGCTGAGACAGCCTGACCGGAGGGAAGAAAATGATTCTCAAGAAAATCGCGCAAACGATAATCGCAACTTTAATCATTTGTGCAGCGCTCGCAGCCGTGAGCAACGCCGCCACTCTCAGCCCCAGGCTGGAATCACAGCTTAAAGGGCTTTCAAACAGTGCTTCGGTCGGCGTCGTTATCATCAGCTTTAACGCTCCGAACGGCTTGAGCGAGACCAACTTGAACACTCTGCGCCTGCTGGGAATCACAAAGGGCGTGACCTATCCGAGATTGGGAATGGTCGCGGCGGCGCTCAACGCGGGGCAGGTCAGGGCACTACAGAATAACGCAAGCGTGCTCTCCATCTGGTCAAACGACCGCCTGGTTTATCACATGAATCAAGCGCGCATGCTGACGGGCGTTGACCTGCTGCGTCTTGACTCCACGTTCACGACCCTTAACGGCGGCTATCCCGTGTCAGGCTCGCCCGACATGTCTATCCTTGTGATTGACTCCGGCATAGACGCCACGCACGGCGACCTGCCCTACGGCACAAAGGTCATACAGAACACGCAGCGCGTGGTCTCGACCGATGCGGGCAACACCGGAATCACAATCGCCGGACAGCCCGTCACGGTTTTCACTCCTTCGGTCTCAATAGAAGGCGTTCCGAACACTGACAACGTGGGCCACGGCACGCACTGCGCTGGCATAGCTGCGGGGCTTGGCGCTCGCTCTGCAGGCTTGTACGAGGGCGTTGCGCCAGGCGTCAAAATCGTAGGCTCCGGCGGCGGCGCTGTGCTGCTTGTGATTGACGCTCTGGCCGGATGGGAATACGGCCTGACGCATAACCGCATGTACAACATTAAGGTCATCACCAACTCTTACGGCCCGCTCGGCGGCGTTCCGTATAATCCGAATGACCCGTTGATGATTGCGGCCAAGAGAGCGCACGACGCGGACATCACGGTTCTCTTTTCGGCGGGCAACGACGGCGCTGCGAAAGATACGCTCAGCCCTTACGTGCAGGCTCCGTGGGTCATAGGCGTGGCCGCAGGAACCAAGGACGGAATGCTCGCGGACTTCTCGTCACGCGGTTTGCCTAAAGAAGAGCGACTCAGCGATAACAATCCCTTAAATGATAACGAGTACCCGACGCTCACAGCGCCGGGCAACGGTCGCTTCTACGCGGGCAGCCTGGAGCGCTTCGGCTTCACGTCCGACATAGTCTCGGTTCGCGCTTCTACGAACCTGACGGCCAACGGCACATGGTTTCCGGCCCCTGGAGCGGACACGGAACTGCCGCCCGCTATGGTTCCGTTCTACACGCAGATTTCCGGCACCTCCATGGCTACGCCTTTCACGGCTGGCGTAGTCGCGCTGATGCTGGACGCGAATCCTCTGCTCAAGCCGGACGAGATTAAGCAGATTTTGATTGACACCACGACGAAGATGCCCGGCTACAGAGACTTTGAAGTCGGCGCGGGCTACCTTAATGCTTACGCGGCGGTTGATAAGGTCTTCAATCGCTCTAAGGGTTACAAGAATTTCTCAGAGAATACCTTCAACGCGCAGTTCAGCGAGGAGCGCGCTACACCGCAGCCCTTCCACATTGATTTCAACCCGGCGGTCAACGGGCCGGACTCCACCAACGCCACCAAGTTCAGGGTTGACCCCGGCATGAACGTGCTGGATGTCTTCGCCAACGTGGACACGGTGCTTGAACCCGGCGTGGGCAATTTCGTAGGCATCAGAATCACTTCGCCAAGCGGGAAGACTTACTCGACGGCGATTGAGACTCCCGTGATAGGAACGACGGCGCGCGAGATTGTGGTGCAGAACCCGGAGGCCGGAGAGTGGACGCTGGAGGTGCGAGGCGCGAAGGGCTTGGCCGCCGTGCCGCAGGTCTCTTCACCGAATCAGCTTGCAGCGCCCGGCCCCGTGGACGGAAATGTTCAGCAGATTAAATACATTCTGCCGAACATCCCGGACATAGCAGACCACCCGCAGAGAGCAGCTATTGAAGCCGCGCTCAAAGACCGTGTGATTGATATTTACTCGGACGGCACCTTCCATCCGAACGACACCGTGACGCGTGAAGACCTGGCTCGCTCGCTGGCTCTGAACACGCCGCTTCGTCAAACGATTGCCTCGACCGTGAAGTTCACGGACGTTACGGGCGACCTCTCAAGGATAGCGCAGGCCGTGACAGCCAACGGCTCTACGCTTCGTGATTACACCTTCGCCCCGAAGGGAATGATGAGCGCGAGCGGCTCCACCTTTAATCCGGCAGGCTCCGTCAACCGTATTGACCTGGCGGTGGCGCTGGTGCGTGCGCTCGGACACGACGCGGACGCGCGCAACCTTGCAGGTTCGACCGTGACATACAACGGCTCTGCGCTCTCGGACAACGCGCAGATTCCAGAAGACCTGCGCGGCTACGTGCAGATAGCTTTGAACCTCGGATTGTTCGAAGCGTATCCGGCGGAAGTAATTCAAATCGCGCCGGGACAGTTCCAGGCTCTACCGGGGCCGCGCTTCGAGCCGGGAACGAGCGTCACGCGCGCCGGTCTTGCCGTCAAGCTGGACAAGTTCCACCAGTTGTTCGTAGCCGGTGCATAAAAGGAAAGCCTGACGTGAGGCTCGCGGTTCAACCATCAACCGCGAGCCTCGCTTTCTTGCGATGAGTTTAGCAGGCAGAGTTAGTTCATAACCTTCAAACAGGAAGAAAAGGTGGAGGACACAATGAGTCGCAAAATGAATCAAAAATCTAGAAGAGCGAGAGTCAGCATTCTAGCTGCGCTTCTGGTTTCGGCATTTGTCATCGTCGGCATCTATTCTCCGGCGAGGAAGGCGCAAGCCGGTTCGGCCACCACTACGGCGGCCAGTTCGGCTGAGCTTTACAGGCGGCTCGTGCCTAACTACGACCTGAACGCGAGCCGCGCGGTTGCGAACACGCGCAGGGCTACGAGCCAGCAACAGGCTGCGCTGAATAATCTGAAGGCTGCGACGAACGCGCCGCAGATGACCGCGCGCTGGAACGATTTCGGCGGCTCGCCTGATGTGCTCTACAACTTTGCCAGCCAGCCTTACGCGGGCACGCCCGAAGAAGTCGGTCGCGCCTTCTTGCAGGAGAACACTGCGCTCTTCGGCATAGCGAACGTCGCGGACTTGAGGCTCGTCAGCAACAAACAGGCCCTAGGCGGCTCGCTCCTGCGCTTTCAGCAGACCTTCGGCGGCATAGACGTTAAAAACGGCGGCGTCGGATTAGTCATTAAAGACAACCGCGTGATTGCGGCGTCCGGCCCCTACTTCAACGGCATTAACGTCAGCACGCAGCCCGCCATTTCTGCGGCTCAGGCGCGACAGACGGTTGATGCTAATTTGGCGCAGTATAGGATTAGCCTTCCGGCGAACATACAAAAGCTGATGGAGCCTGCTTTGAATCTCATGACGCAGCAGCTAGCGCCGGTCAGCAATCTTGAGCCGCGTCTGGGAATCTATCCGACCGCAGATGGCTACAGGCTGGTCTGGAAGGTAGCGAAATTCTCCACCAACCCGTTCGGCCTCTTCCTGATTGAAGTCGACGCGCAGACCGGCGAGATAGTCTCGCGCAAGGATTTCATAAACTTCCAGCAAAGCCCCGTTCACCCGCTCACGGCTGACATCTATCCGAAGTACCCGGACATCACGCCTGAGCTTAAAGACCAGTCCATCATCTCAGACTGCAACGGCACGCCCTGCGGGCAGGAGCGAGTCAACCTGCGCTCCTTCGACCTCTCGAACGTGACCACGGGCCTGAATGGCACGCTGACGGGCAAGCACGTAGTAGTCAACAACGTGCTCGCCACGAAGCAGCCGTTCGCGCAGGCGGCGCTGGGCACCTGGCACTTCCGCCAGGACAACCCCACGGGCTTTGAGGCTCGCACCAACGAGCAGGATCAGTTCGCGGAGCCAGCCGAGCATCAGGACGAAATCAACGCCTTCTTCTTCGTCACCTACCTGCTTGAATACGTTGACTACCTGCACGTAGCTGGCGACCGTCAGACAGTCGGAAATAGCGAAGGTGATTTCCCGAACAACTATCCGGGGAACACCACGCCTCTGACCGCAACGGTTCATTTCCCGAATCAGTACTTAGTGCTCAACGTGGTGCTGCGTAATCAAGTCCCTGACCCGACCGACCCGAACCTGGTGTTCAAAGCGCTCGGCATGGACAACGCTTTCGCAGCCGACGCCACCGGCATCTATCAACTAGCCACGGGCATGCCCGCGCCGGACGGCGTTGCTAACCCGACGGCCTACGGCCACGGCTTTCTGATGAACGACCTGGCGCTCGAAGGCACTGTGCCTTATCACGAAGGGATGCACGCCGTCACCACTCCGATTGCGGGACTCGAAGGCGGCGTTGAAGCAAGCGCGATGAACGAAGGCCAGGCGGACATGTGGGCCTTCACGATTACGAATAATCCCAGCCTTGGCGAGTACGTGATTCAGGCGAAGGGCTTGCGCGACCGCTCACGCAGCCGTGGTCAAGACCCTGACTCGCTGCTTTACGTTCGCACGGCGAAATCCACTCTCAAGTACTCAGACATAGGCACGCTCTTCTGGCCCGCAGAGCCGGAGCTTATTCCCATAGTCCTTCCGGCCAAGCCCGCGCGGTACGACTTTGAAGAGCACTACGACGGCGAAATCTTCATGTCTACCATGTGGGACGTGCGAGAGATGTTCAATCGCGTCTATCCGAACGATTCGACATACAAGCGCCCACTGCCGAAGGACGGTTCGCCATCAAAGAAGATTACGAAGGGCACAGAGATTTTCGAGCGAGACTTCCTGGGTGCCATGTACATCCTCGGCACCATGGCTCCTGACACTTTCGTCAAGGCACGCGACGCCATGCTCATCTCAGACCAGATGCTTTACCCAACGGACTCTGCTGACCCGACCTCTGTGGGCAAGCACCGCGCTTTAATCGAGCAGGTTTTCGCCGCGCACGAACTTGGCGTCAACGCCAAAGAGGTTGACGGCGGAGGCAAGGCCACAATCTCCACTCAGGTCTCTTCGTTCGCAGGCGACCAGGCTGCTCCGGCGGTTCCTTCGAACGTTCAGGTCGCAGCCGCCAGCCCGCGCTCGCTTCGCGTTAGCTGGAACGGTGTGCCGGGCGCTATCGCTTACGAAGTCCTGAAGCGAAAGATAGGCTTTGAGAACCGGCGTCAGCCCAACGGCGCACGCGATTACGCGGACGGCGACGAATCGACCACGGGTTTCCGCCACGTTGGCTTCGTAGGCGCAAACACTCTCTCTTATGTTGACGCGGGGCCGATTCATGAAATCTTCGCGGCCTCCGGCCTTAACGACCTCTTCGACAGCGAGTACGTGGTGCGCGCCATAGGCGTTAATCCCACGGGACAGGTCGGCTGGTCTAACTTGAGCGGTTCTAGCCGCGCCGTTAAGACCACGCAGGATTTGACGACGCAGGTGGACGCGACCATCTCTAACATAACCTTCTCGAACGGCGTGATGTCATTCGACAACAAGCTGACGAACGCTCGCGGCGCTTTCAGCACGGACAAGACCGCCTACGGGCCTATTCAATTCCAGATTGTCAGCATCTCGAATCCGACCGTGACTGTGAAGAACGCAGACCAGGGCGGCAACAGTTTCATCTACAATCAAACGCTGCCGCTAGGCGCTACTTCAAATGCGAAGCGGCTTGAGTTCAACGACCCTGCGGCGCAACTGTTCACCTTCGACGCGAAGGTCTTAGCCGGTGCCTTCACCAGCACGACCCTCGGGGAAGGAAGCCAGGGCTATGACGGAACAGCTAACCCGCCGCAGCCCGTCACCTACTCCGTGTACCGCGAAGAGAGGACGGGCAATCTGGTTGCGGGCGAGCCTTCCAGCTTCGTGACCGGCGACCCGTCACCGACCTACGGCGACCCGAACTTCAAGGGCATCACATGGGATCAGGTTGAAGTCATAACCAAGCCTGACGCGCAGTTGATTGACGTGACCTTGAGTTCGACGCTGGCGCGCGACCTGGATTTGCAGTTGGTCTCGGAGAGCGGTCAGGTGCTCGCGCAGTCTACAACCGAGACGGCGTCGGAACACTTCACGCTCGCAATCCAACCGAACACGCGGTACTTCATACGCGTTCTGGGTTGGGCGAACGGGCCTGCGGATTACAAGATAGTCAGCGACCAGTTGCTTCCGCAGGGTTCTCCGAACGAGAACGCCGGAACGCGAACCGTGGGCGGCAGCACTGCCTATGGCGGCTCAGGCGGGACTACGACAGCCGCTCTGCCGAAACTGGTGCGCTTTACGGTCAACCCGCTCACCAAGCAGGTGACGGCAAAGATTCTTCAGTAAGACGGAAGAATTAAACCGGGGAGGGGGGAAAGGGCAGGCGAGGCTTTCAAGCATGAGAGCCTCGCTTGCTCTTTTTTGTTTTCACCTATCCACAACAGGCTTACACGAGAAACGCAAGAAGGTCGTAACCATAGGTCTGACCCGCATGGCTATTGTGCTTCGGATATCGCCATAATGGTTTTAGCCACAGATGACCTCGCTAGACAAACACCCAAGGGTGTCAACCAGCACAGTGCGATAAATTCTATAATTCAGACGTAAGGAGACGAACTTTCTTGAAGTCCAATAAAAACTACACCACCCAACTGCTTGCACTCGCTTTCGTACTTTTCCTAGCCCCGGCTGCTTTCGCGCAAGATAGTGCCACCAGCCGTTCCGGCTCGAATACGCAGACCGTCAGCAACAACCAGAAGATGAAAATTAAGGGCGTCGTCACGGGCCGCGACGCGGACGGCTTCACCATACGCGACGCCAGCAGCGTGGAGACCAGGGTGCTCTTGACCGACAGGACTAGCGTTAAGACCAAGGGCGGCTTTCTTAGTTCAGGCAAGAACTACGGCACAACTCAAATCCTTCGCGGGCTTAATCTGGAAGTCGAAGGTCGCGGCAACGCCACGGGCCAGTTGGTAGCGGAAAAAATCCGCTTCAACGAATCGGACTACAGGGTCGCGCAGACTGTTGAGTCCCGCGTCAACCCCGTTGAGAATCGCGTCTCCGAAACAGAGACACGCGTCAATCAGGTCGAGCAGAACGCACAGCGAATGTCCGGTCAGTTGGATGAACTGGCGGCAGTATCAAACGCGGCTAAGGGCGGAGCCAAGGCAGCGCAGGAGACTGCCGACGCTGCGGTCG
This sequence comes from Pyrinomonadaceae bacterium, assembly GCA_014534425.1. Lineage (GTDB taxonomy): Bacteria > Acidobacteriota > Blastocatellia > Pyrinomonadales > Pyrinomonadaceae > JACVRN01. Next base: position 8,633 of record JACVRN010000100.1, on the reverse strand, counting down.
CAGGCGTCAACGCCACTAACGAACGCATCTCCGCTCTGGACGAGTATGCGCCGCAGGAGACCCGCGCTATTCTGTTTAGAGTTAACAGCGCCGTGCTCAGCCAGGAAGCCAAGGCGCAACTGGACGAGTTAGCCAGAAAAGCCGAGACGGCCAAGGGCTACCTGGTGGAGATTTCCGGTTACACGGATTCCTCAGGCTCGCTTTCAAAGAACCGTCGCCTGAGCCAGCAGAGGGCGGATGCAGTGGTGCGCTACCTTGTAGAGAATCACAACATCCCTTTGCGACGCATCATCACTCCCTTCGGCTACGGCGAGGCCAAGGCCGTCGCCGACAACAACTCTAGGCAGGGACGTGCGGAGAATCGCCGCGTTGAGGTCAAATTCCTCGTCAGCAAGGGATTGGTTCAGCCCACGCCTGACATGAGCACAGGCTCCGTCTCGCAGAACACGCCGAATCAATAAGAAAATGACTGTAGGGGCAGAGGACTTGTCCTCTGCCCCTACAATTCAGCCCTTTTTGCGTTTGCAGAGTGATTTTGCAGCGCTGCAAAACGCTTCTGCGCGGCTGCAAATGGCTTCTGCGAGCCTGCAAATCAGTCTCACCGCCGCACGAAATTTGACTTATCCCGCAGCTTTGGTTAAATTCTTAGCTTCAAGATGCTAGCTTGTGGCGCACAAAGAGGTGTCTTGAATTTTCCCAGTTTTGATAGGAAGCTACGGAAGACCTTCGCATTATGAATCGAACGCGAACGTACACTCGATTCTTTAAGTTTTAGCGAGAGGGCTGCTCCTTTGGATTGAGCGGCCTCGCGTGAAGGCGCTCCTATCGAATCCGATCTTAAGAAGAGTTGCCGTTCCCATTAAAAGTCGGCACACAAGATAATTCGGTTAACGCTTTTCTTCCACCGCGAGGTTGCTCTACAAGAGAGAGAGGGAGCAATCAAAGGTGCGGGAGTGGGCCGCTTCGCCTGTTCCCTTTAAGCTCAGAGGAAAGAGCGGAGACCGTTAAGCTATGAGTGAGATTAACGTCCAACTGAATAACGGAGCAGAGGCGCTATTGGAAGCGCCCGTCACCGTGGCCGAGGCGCTGAAGCGTCTTGACCGCGACGCTGCCAAAAAAGCGCTGGCCGCGCGCGTCAACGGGCGCGAGGTTGATTTGGGCTTCACGCTCGGCACGGAGTCGAACGGCGCTCCCGTCCAGATAGAGCCTGTGCTGCCCGAAACCCTTGAGGGACTGGACGTGCTGCGCCACTCTACCGCGCATCTTCTGGCCGCAGCCGTGCTCGATCTCTTTCCCGGCACAAAGCTCGGCATAGGCCCCGCGCTTCTTGAAGACCCTCGCTACGGCTTCTTCTACGACGTGATTGCGCCGCGCGCTTTGACCGAAGCAGACCTGCCCGTCATAGAAAAGCGCATGCGCGAGATTGCTAAGCGCAACCTCTCGTACCGCCGCGACGAGATTCCGAAGGCCGAAGCGATAAAGATTTTCGCCGAGCGCGACGAGCCTCTGAAGTGCGAGTTGATTGAAGAGAAGGCCGGGCCGGTGGTGAGCGTCTACTACATAGACGGCTCGCCCTTCATAGACTTCTGCCTCGGGCCGCATGTGCCGAACACGAATAAGCTGAAAGCCTTCAAGCTGCTCTCTCTGGCGGGCGCGTACTGGAAGGGCGACGCCACACAGCCACAGATGCAACGCATCTACGGCACAGCCTTCTTCACACAGGAAGAACTGGACGCGTGGATCAAGCAGAGAGAAGAAGCCGAGCGCCGCGACCATCGTCGCCTGGGCCGAGAGCTTGACCTCTTCTCGATCCAGGAACAGTACGGGCAGGGGCTAATCTTCTGGCACCCGAAGGGCGCTCTTGTTCGCAAGGCCATGGAGGATTACCTCTACGAAGAGTTAATCAAGCGCAACTACAGCTTTGTCTACACGCCGCACATAGCCCGCCGCGAGCTATGGAAGATAAGCGGCCACGAGCAGAACTACGGCGACTCCATGTTCTCTCCCACAAAGATAGAAGAGCAGGAGTTCCGCTTAAAGCCCATGAACTGCCCGTTTCACATTGGCATCTACGGCTCGCAGCAACGCTCGTACCGTGACCTGCCGCAGCGCTACGCTGAGATGGGCACAGTCTATCGCGCGGAATTGTCGGGTACGCTGCACGGACTGATGCGCGTGCGAGGCTTCACGGTTGACGACGCGCACATCTTCTGCACGCCCGAACAAGTCTTGGGCGAGATGATTGAATGCGTTGACTTCGCCGCAGAGGTCTTGAAGACCTTCGGCTTCGAGAAGGTCAAGTTCGAGCTTTCCGTCAAGGGGAGCGACACGACCAAGCAATATCTTGGAGCGGACGAAGATTGGGCGAAGGCTGAAAGCGCCATCGCCGCAGCCTTGCAGGAGAAGGGCATCCCCTTCGAGCGCATAGAGGGCGAGGCAGCCTTCTACGGCCCGAAGGTGGATTTCAAGATTGAGGATGCAATCGGAAGACTCTGGCAGCTTGGCACTGTGCAGTGGGACTTCAACCTGCCGGAGCGCTTCGAGCTTGAGTACATAGGCGAAGACAACAAGCCGCATCGCCCCGCTATGGTGCATCGCGCGCTCTTCGGCTCAATCGAACGCTTCTTCGGCATCCTGATTGAACAGTACGCGGGCGCGTTTCCCATGTGGCTCGCGCCCGTGCAGGTCGCCGTGCTTCCGATTACGGATCGCGTCAACGACTACGCCGAACGCGTTGCAAGAGAATTGAGGGAAGCGGGCCTTCGCGTCGAACTGAATCTCAAGAGCGAGAAGATAGGCGCGAAGATTCGAGACGCACAGTTGCAGAAGGTTCCTTTCATGCTCGTTCTAGGAGACCGCGAGATGGAACAGGGCATGGTCGCCGTGCGCGAGCGCAGCCGTGGCGACATTGGCACGATGATGCTTGCCGAATTTCGACAGATGGCGCAAGGACTCGTGGAGTCACGCGCGATAACAACGGTACAGTCTAGAGAGTCCTGAGAGTCTGGAGAGTCTGGAGAGAAGAACGCTGTTTGACTCTCTAGACTCTCAGGACTCCCCAGACTCTCCAGACTCTTTAATTGGAGGTGCTGCATAGTTACAGGCTTTCGAGGGCGCGGGCAGCGTCCTGACAATCGCAGGGCACCAGCCGTGCGTATTAATGAAAGAATACGCGTACCCGAAGTGCGCGTGATTGGTGAAGACGGCGAACAACTTGGCGTCATGAATACGCGCGAGGCCGTCCACCTGGCTCGTGATAAGGGGCTTGACCTGGTAGAGGTAGCCGCGCAGGCAGACCCGCCCGTCTGCCGCATCATCGATTACGGCAAGTTCCAGTACGAGGCCAAGAAGAAGGCGAACGAGGCCAAGAAGAAGCAGGTCACTATCACCGTCAAGGAAGTGAAGTTCCGTCCCTCGACGGACGAGCACGACTACAACTATCGCATGAAGCACGCGCGCGAGTGGTTGCAGGACGGCGACAAGGTGAAGGCTACCATCTGGTTTCGTGGCCGCGAGATGACGCACCGCGAGTTGGGAGCGCGCATCCTCGAAAAGCTGGAGCAAGACCTCTCGGATGTGGGCGAAGTCGAAGCGCGCCCGCGCATGGAGGGCAACCAGATGTTCATCATCGTCGCTCCCAAGCGCCACAAGGGAGGCGCACCAGCTAAGACTGAACAGGAAGAAAGATAATTTGAAGGGACAAAGTTATGCCAAAGCTAAAAACACACAAGGGCGCGGCCAAGCGTTTTCGTCTGACTGCTACGGGGAAGATTAAACGCGGGCACTCGCACGCGCGTCACATCCTGACTAAAAAGACCACCAAGCGTAAACGCGCTCTGGACGTTGACACCTACGTCTCCGACGGAGACCAGAAGCGTGTCGAAGGGATGCTGCCGTACGGAAGAAGCTAAGGATTGATTCATTTATTCATTTGTTCATTGAAGCAATGAGCGGATGAATCAATAGGGAGGATTTAAAGTTATGCCGAGAGCAAAACGTGGGAATAAGCGTCTTGAGAGACGCAAGAAGATATTAAAATTAGCCAAGGGTTATCGCGGAACAAAATCGAAGCTTTATCGCTCGGCCAAAGAATCGGTCGAGCGCGGGCTGAATTTCGCTTACACGGGCCGCAAGCTCAAAAAACGTGATTTCCGCAGCCTCTGGATTGTTAGAATCGGCGCTGCCGCGCGCTTGAACGGCCTCAACTATTCACAATTCATGCACGGCCTCAAGGTCGCGGGCATCGAGCTTGACCGCAAAGTGCTGGCCGATTTGGCCGTCAACCAGCCGGAATCGTTCACCGCGCTGGCAGAGCAGGCGCGCACGGCTCTTGATAACGAGCAGCAACAAAAGGCTGCTGCCTGAGACCCCTGGGAGGATAAAAGGGAGATGCCGGAAGGCGCTTCGTTAGGCGACCCGAAACTGAAAGCCGAAAGTGCACGCAAGGCGTTCGAGCAAGAGTTCGAACGCTTTGCTCGCTTTCGCGCAGGTGTAAGCGCCGAGAGCGGGTTAACGCTCAATAGCGCAGAGGCTCTGGAGCGCGAATTGTCGGAGCTTCGCACGCGCCACACAGGCAAGAAGAGTGAACTGGCGAGCGTCAAGAAGCTCATAGGTCGCGTTGCGCCCGAAGAGCGCGCAAGCTTCGGCCAACTGGTTCAGCAGATTGAAGCGGAGATTACGCGCGGCGTCGAAGAGGCAGAGGCCGCGCTGCTCGCCTTTATCAACGATGCGCGGCGAGAGCGCGAGCGCATTGATGTGACTCTGCCGGGAAGGCGTCCGCGTCGCGGCCACATTCATCCCGTGACGCTGGTGCGCGAGCGCATTGAAGACATCTTCGTCTCGCTCGGCTACATCGTCGAAGACGACCGAGAGATAGAGACGGACTTTTATAACTTTACAGCGCTTAATATTCCTGAGAATCATCCGGCGCGCGACCCGCTCGATACTTTCTACACGACAACGGGGCTGGCCCTGAGGTCTCAGACCTCAACGGTGCAGATTCACGCTATGCAGCGCCGAGGGGTGCCTGTCCGAATGATTGCCCCGGGGCGTGTCTTCAGGCGTGACACGCCGGACGCCACGCACAATCCAATGTTCTTTCAGGTAGAGGGCCTGTGCGTAGATCGCGGCATCACTATGGCGCACCTGAAGGGGACTATCACGGAATTCGTGCATCGCATGTTCGGGCCTGAAACGCGCACGCGCTTTCGCCCGTCCTACTTTCCGTTCACGGAGCCGAGCGCCGAAGTGGATTACAGTTGCTTCAAGTGCGGAGGCCGTGGCTGTCGCATCTGCAAAGGCTCCGGCTGGATAGAGCTTGGCGGCTCCGGCATGGTTCACCCGAACGTGCTCAGCGCCGTGGGCGTCGATGCCGAAGAGTTCACAGGCTTCGCCTTCGGCCTTGGCATTGACCGCATGTGCGGACTCATGTACTCGCTCGACGACATACGCCTCCTGTTCGAGAACGACGTGCGTTTCTTGGAACAATTCAACTAAGAGCTATCAGCCTTCAGCAGTCAGCTATCAGCGAACCGCTCGAAGCTGATTGCTGATAGCCGACTGCTGAGTGCTTATGAATATTAGTTACAACTGGCTTCGTGAATTGACGGGCGTCGGGCTTAAGCCTCGCGCTTTGGCCGAGCGGCTGACGATGTTGGGGCTGGCTGTGGACGGCGTGCACGAGCGGGGCGACGATTTCCTGCTGGAGATTGATTTGACCTCGAATCGCCCGGACTGCCTTTCTCATCTGGGCGTGGCGCGAGAGGTTGCTGTAGAGCATGGCGGCGCGCTTCGTATGCCTGCTGCCGTGCCTTCAAAGATGGAAGGGCGCGCCGGTGATTTTACGGCGGTTGAGATTGAGGACGAGGATTTGTGCCCGCGTTATGCAGGGCGCGTTGTGCGCGGCGTCCAAATTGGCCCGTCGCCCGAATGGCTTGTCAAGCGCCTTGAAGTCATAGGCCAGCGCGCAATCAATAACGTGGCGGACATCACCAACTACGTGATGCACGAGATGGGTCAGCCGCTTCATGCCTTCGACCTTCAAAAGCTTTCGGAGCATCGCATAGTCGTTCGCCGCGCACGTTCGGGCGAGCGCCTTCGCACTCTCGATGGTGTGGACAGAGAGCTTCAAACGCAGATGCTAGTCATAGCTGATGCCTCGCGCGCTGTGGCTTTGGCCGGAATCATGGGCGGCGAGGAGACGGAGATTTCCAATGAGACGCGAGACGTGCTGATTGAAAGCGCGTACTTTGACCCATCGTCTGTGCGGCGCACTGCTCGCGCACTGGGGCTTCACACTGAAGCTTCCTATCGCTTCGAGCGCGGCACGGATTACGAAGGCGTGCTCAGAGCGCAGGAACGCGCTGTGGCTCTCATCTGCGAGCTTGCGGGCGGCGCTGCGACCGAAGATGCCATAGACGTTTACCCGCGAAAGATAGAGCCTCAGCGAGTCTCTCTTCGCCCTTCAAGGGTCGAAGCGCTGACGGGTCTTCGCGTTGAAACGAGCGAGATGCGTCGCATTCTTTCTGCGCTGGGCTTCATAGAACGCGCGCAGCCTCAAACGTTCGAGCCGGAGCCGTCATTGCGCGACGGCGTGCTTGAGATGATGCCCGCCGGTTTGCACACAACGCTCAGCTTTACCTCGCCCACCTGGCGCGTGGACATAGAGCGTGAAGAAGACCTGGTGGAAGAGGTCGCGCGCCACGCTGGCTACGACGGCATAGCCGCGTTGCTTCCGCCTACGGCAAGCGCGGGCGAGTACCAGCCGCGCGAGATAAAGAAGCGCGCACTGCGTCGCCAGCTTACGGCATTCGGCTATGACGAAGCCATCAATTTTAGCTTCATCGAATCAACATCCGGCGAGCGCCTGGATCCCATACCGAAATTTGCGACCCTCATAGACGCCGACGCGGAAGAGGACGAGAGAGCGTTCGTCACGCTTACGAATCCAATCATAGAAGGCATGACGCGCATGCGCCCGACTCTGTTGCAGGGGCTTTTACAGTCCGTGCGCCGCAACTTCAATCACGGCACGCGCAATGTGCGGCTCTTCGAGACGGGGATAGTCTTCGCCGCGCGCAAGGGCGAAGGAGAACTGCCTTTCGAGCGGGAAGCGCTGGCGCTGGTGGCGACCGGCGGCGCTGTGGAAGAGGGTCGCGCGGGCGATGCGCGCGAGCTTGATTTTTATGATTTGAAGGGCGCTGTAGAAGCTGCGGTTGATGCAATGGGTCTGCCAGCCCTGAGCTTTGCGCCTGTCAGCGCGCGGCACTTGCGCGTCGGCCAGGCGGCGGTGATTATGACCGGTGGCCAAACCGAAATCGGCACCATCGGAAGACTGAGCGAAGAGATTTCCGCAGAGTTTAAGTTTCGCCAGCCCGTCTACGTCGCAGAGCTTGACCTTGCGGCGCTTCTAGAACAGAAAGAGACGCCCGCGCTCTACACGCCGCTTTCGCGTTTTCCCTCGGTCGTGCGCGACCTGTCGCTGCTCACGAATCGCCGCACCAGCTTGTCCGAGATGCTTGCAGCGATACGCGAACTGGAATTGGAAAACCTCAGCAGCGCTCAACTCGTAGACGTTTACGAGGGCGCGAATCTGCCCGAAGGCAAACGCTCCGTCACGCTGCGCCTGGAATACCGCGCCGAAGACAGAACCCTCAGAGACGAAGAAGCGGACGAGATGCACACTCGCGTCGTACAGAAGCTCGCGGAAAAATTCGGCGCTGAGCAGAGAGTCTAATCACGCTCAATTCCCTACGACGCGCCACCCTTGAAGCTTTTCCAGAAGGTCTTTGGCTCTTGCCACGGCCTGCGGGTGTGTGAAAACAAAGCCGCCCTGATTCTGATCCTTCAGGATTTCGACGATGAATCTTTTATCCACGTAGACCCAAACCTTAAAGCCTGGCGGAATCACGTTGGGAGCCGGAACTACAGTGGTCTTGATATTATTCTTCACGAACTCATCCCCAGCCGCCACCTCTTCATCCGAAGGACTCTCTCCGGTAAATACTCCTTCGCCCTCTTCTAATGTTAGAAGAGGCCCGTAAAGCGTTTCGTCGTTCGGCTGGCTATCAGTAGCTCCGAGGCCATCAAAAAATGCATTGCCTTCTTCGACCGCCTGAGGGAAGAGACGGAATTTGGCGAAGACCTGTTTCCCGTCGCGGTAAACGTGAAGGGCAATGCCCATCATGCCGCCTCCCTGTTCGGGCGTGATGCGGACGATATTGGCCCGGTATGTGCTGTCCGCCCTGTAAATCAAATACTGAATTCCTTTCGGCGTGACGGCTGTCTTAGAGAGGTTCCAGCCTATCAGTCCCTCGCTATAGCTCTGCCCTGCCGCCTGAGCATCAATTTCATCTGGAAAGAGTTTGCTGAACAAGAGCTTGTCCCCGGCCATCATCTTCAATCGCACAACGCCGTCACCAACTGCTTCAACGCTAGGCTTGAGGTCTGCGATGGGAGTCATCTGTTTTTCCAGGTCGAGCACGGTTTCATCATCCAGCCCTTGCATGAGAAAACGCCTGGATTGCTCCAGCGCGAAAAGAAGATTGTCAGTCGTCAGGCCATGCCGAGCGGTATCGTTTTCCGACATCAGTGCCATGAAACGTGCGTCAGCATCAACGAAGACCTCTGCTTTG
>JACVRN010000231.1 GCA_014534425.1 Pyrinomonadaceae bacterium | reverse complement strand
TCAAAAACCACATCAACGCCCCGCCAATCAAATAGACGGAGAGCGACATCACGCGCGCGAAGCGGTTCAACCCGACGAGCACGCCGAAGACGGCGAGCGCGCCGACGAGATAAGCAATGGAAAGTTGCGCCGTGTAGAAGATGGCGATGACGATGATCGCGCCGAGGTCGTCCATCACGGCGAGCGCGGTCAGAAAAACTTTCAGTGAAGCCGGAACGCGACTGCCCAGCAGCGCGAGCACGCCCAGAGCAAAAGCGATGTCGGTCGCCATCGGAATGCCGATTCCGGCCTGCGAAGGCGTCCCCGCATTCAAAAGGAAATGAATCAATGCGGGCAGGCCGATGCCGCCCGCTGCCGCGAAGATAGGAAGTAGCGCATTTCTGAAATTCGAGAGTTCGCCGTTATACAGCTCGCGTTCTAGTTCCAGTCCGATGAGCAGGAAGAAAACCGCCATCAGTGCGTCGTTAATCCAGTGCTCGATGCTCAGCCCGCCGACAGACGTATGCCACAGGTCCAGGTAACTTGCGCCCATCTTTGAATTGGCGAGCAGCAGCGAAACCGCCGTGCAGATGATGAGCAGAATGCCGCCGGACTTTTCCGAGTCGAAGAAGTTTTTGAAGGTCTTCGATAATCTTCTTTTGAAGACGCCCATTACACTCTGCCCTCTGTCTGGCGACTATACGTTTCTAAATCCTACCCCTTTGCCAGCAGTCTATCCTCTATTGCGCGTTCCTGCACAACAGGTTCTTTATCCGCTCGCAATGGCAGGAGGACGGTAAAGGTCGCCCCGGCACCTTCACCTCTGCTTTCTGCCTTAACAGTGCCCCCGTGCATCTCCACCAGGTGCCGAACAATAGATAGACCCAAACCCAACCCGCCCATCCTTTTTGAGGCTGCGCCATTCTCCTGGCTGAAGCGGTCGAAAACGAATGGCAGAAACTCCGGGTCGATACCCCTGCCTGTGTCACGGACGGTTATCCGCGCGAATGAATCAACGTCTTCCAGCCGCACGTCAATGCGACCGCCGTCGGGGGTGAATTTGATGGCGTTAGAGAGTAGATTCCAGAAGACCTGTTGCAGCCGCTGCTCGTCGCCGACGACAGTTCCGGCGGCCCAATCGTACTCGGCATGAAGGCGTATGCCTTTGGCCTGTGCGGACAGCGCGACGACCGAGATGGCCTCCTCTAAGACAAAGACAAGGTCTGTCTCCTTCGCATCCACGCGCAGTTTACCGCTCGTGATGCGCGAGATGTCGAGCAGGTCATCAATCAAATGTCTTTGAAGCTCGGCGTTACGTTTAATTGTTTCAAGCGCGACCCTTGAAGCCTCTCCCTCCACTCCGCCGTCGAGCAGAATCCCGGCCCAGCCCGTAATGACGCTCAGGGGCGTGCGCAGCTCGTGAGTCACCATCGCCAGAAACTCGTCCTTCGTGCGGCTGGCGGCTTCAGCCGTGCGACGCGCCTCTTGCTCGCGAACCAGCATTTCGTCTCGCTCCTTAATCGCGCGTTTGCGGGCCGCGTCAACCCAACTGATAAGCAGCGCGACCAGCACGAAGACAGAGGTGCGAACCGTGTTGTCCAGTGAAAGTTCTAGCTGATAGACCGGAGCGATGAAGAAATAATCTACTGCCAGAGCCGCCATGATGGTCGCAAGAAAACTGGGGCCTAAGCCGCCGTACCACGCACTGACGGTTACGGCAGCCAGGAAGAGCGACGTGGGATGCGGCTCGACCCATGTCCAGAGAAGCTGTGTGACCAGCAGCGCCGTTAGAACCGAAAGCACCGCGAAGCCATACCGCGCCATTGCGTTATCCGTATCTCTGAGGCTGACTCGCTCCAACATCTCAGTTTCTATCCTGTGAATCGGCCTCAGGCTGGTTGCCCGGATTAGGAACAGCTTCTAGTGTCTGTCCCGGCGACCTGCTGACAACAAAGCTGAGACCGCACTCTCTACAAACATAGGTGTCGCCATTCTTGATACCGGGTGCGAGCCACATCCTCCCGCACCCTGGACAGCGGACGGTCAAACCTTTCAACCGCCTCTCCGAATTCAATAATTCTTGAGCTGACATTTTTATCTTCCGAAACAAGCGGGCGTTCATACGACGCAGGAGAGTCTTGCTCAAAATCAGCGAAGTTTAGCCCGCTTGGAGTGACGCGCTCCGGTTCCTGCCCCGGCAGCTACGCGCAACGAAGGCTGGCGCGTTGGATGGGCAGAGCCATCTGGCCTTTCCTCTTCGGCTGCTTCGTCTCTCACGGGAACAGCTTGCCTCTCCTGTCGCCGCGCATGTATGACAAGCCAAATGATGCCGCCGAAGAAAATTGCCGCGAGCACGAGCGCGAATATGATTCCTGAATTCATAATGCCTCCCGGAGTCCAAGTCCGACATGCTTTCTGGAATGGCCGACACTTCTTCAGGGCATGAAGACACACTGCGCCCATGCCGGAAGGAGTTGACCGCTTAATCCTGTTAATGCTCGACTAGACGAAGAGAGGCGGGGCGCGGCCCTGTGGCCGTGACACCGACGGGGAAGTTATAAGATGTGATGAGTAGAAGAACCGCCCTGGATTACCGACGACACCGGGTGGCACAAAGCCCCTCTGCGGGGCCTGCGTCGCAGGGGGTGGGGTCTTAGTGTCAGTCCCGGCCCTCTTATTCGCCGGTGCCGCAATCGCCACGCGGAAGGCATCTGTTACATCCGAAGTGGGCAGATTTGATGCCGTGGTATAGCGATTTACCTGCCTGGCAACCCCTGCATCTTCGGAAAGTGAAGGTAGCGGCAGCAGGCGCGGCCCCACGTTATTTGAGATGCACAGTGAGACCAGCACGCCGAGGATAACTAAGGCGCGCAAATGCAGAAGTCTCGAACTAAGCGTCCTGCGTGACATCTTGGTAGTGATGATAATTATCAAGAAATGGATGTATGTGTTTAGTTAAATATCACTGTAATATTCTAGGATGATAGTCACATAAGACTGATGAGGCTTTGCACATTTATTTCAGGGAGACAACCCGGATCGAGCAGCATCAACAAGGTTGAGTTTATGCGCACAAGAAATCATCAATCCCCAGGGCTACCATCCTGCGTGACGGCCAGACCCTAAGAGTCGGTGACATACAACTGACGGCTCATTTCACGCCCGGCCACAC
>JACVRN010000261.1 GCA_014534425.1 Pyrinomonadaceae bacterium | reverse complement strand
GTCATAGGAATCGGTAATGTTCTCATGGGAGATGATGCCTTCGGTCCATACATGATTCAGCTTCTTGACGCTCGCTATTGCTTCCCGCAAAGCGTTGCCCTGCTCGACCTCGGCACGCCGAGCCTGGACCTCGTGGCTCATATTAGAGGAATGGACGCGTTGATCATTCTCGATGCAGTTCGCGCAGAAGGGCAGCCGGGTGAACTTCGCATCTATCGCCGTGACGAACTTCTCAAGCAGCCTCTACAGCCTCGTACAGACGCGCACGAGCCCGGACTGAAAGAGGCTTTATTAATCGCCGAGTTTGATGGAAGCGGCCCGCTTGAGGCATGCCTGATCGGAGTCATTCCGGCCGATACCTCAACGGGTGTGGGGCTCAGCTCTCCCGTGCAGAGAGTTCTTCCGGAAGCCACAGAAGCGGTCGTTCGTGAACTGGAAGCTCTGGGCGTTATCGCTCTTCAGCGCTCACCAGTTCGCACTCCGCAAGTCTGGTGGGAGGAGACCCCTCAGCTCTGTTGAGGATAGAGAAAAGGAGCTGTTTATGCACGAGTTTTCGCTCATACAGGCCTTGCTCAGGCGTGTTGAGACCGAAGCGCAGGCGACAAATGCCATTGCAGTCCATCGCCTTTCGGTATGCATAGGGCAGGTGGCCGGGGTGGAACGACACCTCTTTGCTTCCGCCTATGACCTCTGTCGTCGCGGGACTATCTGCGAGAAGGCGGAACTGGATATTGATTATGTGCAGGCGAAATGGGCCTGTAGGGTTTGCGGTCGAGATGTAGCACAGGGCGAAGTCTTATCCTGCCCGGACTGCGGCGCGCCGGCGCGGCTCGTGACGGGTGATGAGATCGTCCTCAAACAAATTGAGATGGAGATAGCTTAATGTGTGACACATGTGGTTGCGGAGACGCGGAGATCGTAGCCGTGGAAGTGCATGAAAATATCCTCGCCGGAAATAATCGTACTGCCCGGCACAATCGAGAGCATTTTGTCGAGCGCGGACTCTACACCGTAAATCTGATGGGATCGCCCGGCGCGGGCAAGACTGCGGTTCTTGAGGCGACGGCGCGTGCGCTTAAAGAACGAAGGCTGGGAGCCGTGGCTGGTGACCTTGAAACCGAGCGCGACGCCGACCGCCTGCGCGCGGCCGGTATCTCGGCCACGGCTATTACCACGGGCTCAGCCTGCCATCTGGATGCGTCGATGGTTCATCACGCCCTACATAATTTCCCGTGGCAACAGTTGGACTATCTTTTTATAGAGAATGTTGGAAATCTGGTCTGTCCGGCCATCTATGATCTGGGCCAGGCGGTCAATGTCGTCGCACTCTCTGTCACGGAAGGCGAAGACAAGCCGCTCAAATACCCGGTCATGTTCAGAAAGGCAGACCTCGTACTTCTCACCAAGATTGATCTGCTGCCCTTTCTGCCCGATGTTCGAATAGCGGCCATAGAGGATGCTCTGGCGCGAGTGATGCCTCACCCTACTATGATTCCTCTTTCGGCGCGAACAGGAGAAGGGCTCGAACTATGGCTGGAATGGCTTGAAGCAGAGAGGGCACTGAAAACAGAAGTGACTGCGCATGCTGGCCACTTTCACGCATAAGCACCTCGCCACCTTGAAGACGTAGAGCCGCAAAGGAGAGACAAGATATGAGACGCAAAGAGTCAGCATATATCCATGAGGGAGGTTCACGCGAACCTGCTTTCGTTTCCCGGCGCGACTTCGTGCGCGCGTGCATGATGGCTGCCGCCGCTGTCGGCCTTACGGGGTCGGCCGCTGCGCGCGTCGTTGAAGCCGCCACCAAAGGACCGAGACCTTCTGTGATCTGGCTTCACTTCCAGGAATGTACGGGTTGTTCGATGTCACTGCTGCGCCCCTCGCATCCCGATTTATCCGAACTTATATTCGATCTGATTTCGCTTGATTATCACGAATCTCTCTTCGCAGCAGCCGGACATCAGGCCGAGGAGGCTCTCAACGCCGCCATGCAGCTGAATGCGGGCAAGTATGTGTGTGTCATAGAGGGCGCCATACCGACCAAGGATAACGGTATCTATTGCATGGTGGCGGGCCACACGGCGATGGAGCTGACACGTCAGGCGGCGGAAAAAGCGGCCGCCATCATCGCCATAGGCTCCTGTGCATCGTGGGGCGGAATTCCTTCGGCCGACCCGAATCCGACGGGAGCAGTCGGAGTCTCGGAGATAGTCAAAGGCAAGCCCATCGTAAATCTTCCGGGCTGCCCAGCAAATCCATATATTCTACTGGGCACCGTGCTGCAATACGCCACGCTAGGCAAGCTGCCCGAACTGGACGACAAGGGACGACCGCTCTTCGCCTACAGCCGCACGATCCACGAACATTGCACGCGGCGGCCTCACTTCGATGCCGGCCGTTTCGCGCAGACCTTCGGAGATGAAGGTCACAGGCTCGGCTACTGTCTCTACAAGCTCGGATGTAAGGGGCCGGCCACACACGCCAGCTGTTCCGTCAAACATTTCG
>JACVRN010000161.1 GCA_014534425.1 Pyrinomonadaceae bacterium | reverse complement strand
TAACAATTCGATGTATAACCCTCGCGCCTCAAATCTTAATCTCTACCCTTTTCGTTTGAGGCTAGTATCTAATCCTCGCTAGGCGAAGTGTTCTTCACACGAAGGTGGTCTTGATGGATAAACAGGTTGCCCTCGCGCTGGATCAAATCATAGGGAAAATAGAACCGCTCACACGCTTCGACAGAGATTCTCTCAAGCAGGAATCCGATTGCGTACGTGTCACAGCCGGGAAAGCTTATTGGCGCTTTGATCCTAATATCTTCATCAAGAATGAAGAGCAGACCGGACGGCTGCCTGGCTACATTGAGCAAACCGATAATTTAGAGCAACTCAACGCGGTGGCTCAACAGACGTTAAGCTCTGCGTGGGATGCTTTGCCGAATCGCTTGCAGTCCTGGCTACAGTCGAATGCGCGCACGGATAGAAAGCTGGAGCCGGATAGTTGCTTCACAGGGCCGCAGACCTTCGGCTACGAGCGCGAATGTAAGACATGCGGAGCCAGAGGTTGGGTCATCTGTCCTAATTGCCCGAAAGAGCACAAGGGCTACGTCGCTTGCCCGAAGTGTCCCGACAAACACAAAGGGCGAATTGATTGTTCGAAGTGCAAAAATATTTGGGGCACAAGCAAAGGTTACGTGGATTGCAAGGGATGTGGCGGCTCCGGCAAGAAGGACGGGCAGACGTGTAAAACCTGCGGCGGGCAAAAGAGGTTCGTCTGTTCCACTTGCGGCGGCGATAAAACCGTGGTCTGTGACAAATGCCACGGCGCAGGCAATATTCCCTGCCCTACCTGCGAGACCACAGGCAGAGTGCCATGCACGGACTGCGCCAGCACTGGCTGGCTTCATTCTCTACGCATAGTCGATTGCACCGTTTCCGATTCATTCAACGTGGTGGTCAATGATGTGAAGTCGGAAGTGACCCGGCAATTAATGAATAGAGACCTGGAGGGTTTGCGCGAATTGGCAGACGTTACGCAGTTGCCTCCGACCGTGCAGAACAACGTCGTCAAGAGAGAATACAATGTCGAATGCATCATCACGGAAATAAGATTGAAGGTGGCAGAGCAGAATCGAGAGTTAGTCGGGTTCGGCCCCAAGGCGCATATATTCGACTACAAGGCCATAGTCTCTGACCTGCTTCAATCTGACCTTGAGACGCTACAGCAGGAGGTTTCCAATACGCCTCGCAGGTTATGGGGTCTCCCCAGAACATTACTCGACGCCACGAGATTATTTCTCGCTTCGGAAGTCAACGTACAAATTGATGACCCCAGGTGGACGCGCGAGAACATAGTCACGCGAGACTATGTGGAGCAGGCAAAAAGCTCCGTGCGCTCCGGGCTGGAAAAATTGTTCCTGACGCGTATAGGTCTAGCCGTGCTTATAAGCGTGTTGCTGCCGATTGCGGTTTTCATGGTCAGTCACTTCACAGGCTTGCGCGAGATGATAGGTCTGTGGGTGTTCCTAGCGTCGTTGACTGTGGCAGCCGCCTCCTGGATATTGCTGGAGCGAAACGCAAGGCAGCGTTTAATGAATGTATTCGATGATAGTTTGGACGAGAGAATAGACGGCCTGCTCCAAAAGTATAAGATTCTCTGGAAGCTGCGTGGATTGTCGCTGGCATTGATTATAATCCTTCTTATCTTGGCAGCCGCTCTATTGCCTTAAGCGAAGAGCGTGAGACGCGCTGTGTGTAATTAAAGCTCTCTGGTCATAAAGACGCTGTACGGGTCTTCAACATAATCCGCGAACGGCCCGCAATAGGTGAAGCCAAAGTTAGCGTACAGCCTGCGTGCAGGCTCGAAGGCTTCAGCCGAGCCGGTCTCCAAGCTTAAGCGGCTGTAGCCGCGTCGTCTTGCTTCTTCGATTATGTGGCCCAGAAGAGTCCTGGCAACGCCCTTTCTGAGGTGCGGCGCGACCGTCCGCATAGATTTGATTTCGGCGTGTCGAGAGTCCAGTTCCTTGAGCGCGCCGCAGCCGAGTAGCTCGCCGTTTTCCCACACGCTCCAGAACGTAATCTCCGGTCGGCGCAATGCCTCTATGTCCAGGGCATGCACGCTCTCAGGCGGCGAGTGCTGAAACATACTCTGGCGATGCGCCAGCAAGAGCGCGCGTATCTCCGGCCCGCTCAGGTCGTCTATCTTAATATCCATAACTGACAAAAGGCTTCTTTTGAAGTACGGGCGCGGAGCGCTCTTTGTCCTTCGTGGTCGAAGGCGGAGTCTCCGGCGTGGCCGCAGGCCCTTTGTATATATAGCTGACGCGGGCGCGCACCGCAACGTCCGCTCTGTTGACGCTCACTTTGATTCTCCGTCTCTCGCCTGATTGTCCCGACTGATCAGGGTAGTAGCCAAGACTGTACTGGCGGCGCAACTCTTCGGCTATGCGGCTGAAAGCGTCCTGTAAATAGCGCAGGTCACGGCTTGCTTCGTAGACGCGGCCACCGGTTAGCTCTGCCAAATCATGCAAGTAACGCTCGCCTCGCTCGTAGTCCGCTCGGCTTGACCCGTTGCTGCCGCCGCTTCCGCCGCCTATGGTAATCGTGGGGCCGGGCAGAGGCAGAGGTATCTTGCGTAAGATAGAAGGCAGGCGAGAGTTTGTTTGCGGCGCGGGCAAAGACGTGCTGCCCGTGTCGCTCGCAGGGTCGTAGGTGTCATAGCGTATGGGATAGATGAGCGCATCCAGTTCTTCTGCGAGTTGAACGGTGCTTTCGTAGGTGGCGTCGTTACTGCTGGCATCAACGCCGTCCGTAAAGAGCACTACAGCTTTGCGCCCCTGTATGCCTGCAAGCTCCTTACGCATGAGCCGCTCCATAGCGTCGTATAGATGTGTGCTCATGCCACGGCCCGTACTCTGAATGGCCGCGCGGATTTTCTGTCTGTCGTTTGTCGGCTGGCATTTGAGAGTGAAGCCTCTGGCAAAGGTGACTACCATCACCTGGTCTTCGGGGCGCAGTTGGTCTACGAAGGCAAGGGCTGCCTCTTTTATCTGAGATAATTTAGACCAGGTGGAGGCGCTGGTGTCCAGCATGAGGACGACCGTGAAAGGCTTTTCGACCGTGGCAAAGTAGGCCACCTGCTGCTCTACTCCATCCTCGTAGAGACGAAAGTCCTCCTTCTCCAGATCTGCGATGTAGCGCCCGTTACGGTCTGTGACGCTCACAGGCACCGTCACCAGAGTCGTGTTGATACGCAACACCTCGCCTTCGCCAATCTCCTGCCCGTCCTGCGCCGGTGTGGGCGACGGGGTGGCGTTTGCAGTCGTCGTCTCAATGCGTCGTGCGCGCGTTTGAGATTGAGCCAACTGCGTCGCAGCCACTACTACGAGCAGGGTTAAAAGCAGAGCAAGGCCACTATTCTTTCTCATAACAATTCCTTCCTACAAAGAATCTGCGGTTGTTGAAAAGCTTAAGAGTCGCTCTGTGTAGTAAGACGTTATTTCACGCGGGCAATCGGCCAGAAACGTGAAACTGGACGTACAGATTCGCGTTTCCGGTCGTTTAGAATTCGATAGGGAATTTATGAAAGTAAAAAGCGCAGGCAAAATCACCTGCGCTTTTCTTATGAGTGAGTCTTGTCTATCGCTTACTTATGCTGTTCGCCCCGCGAGGCTGGCAATGGTGGCTATCAACTCTCTGGAGCCTACGGGCTTGGCTACGTGCATCTGGTAGCCTGCGGCCAGAACGCGCTGGCGGTCTTCTTCCCTAGCATAAGCCGTCAGAGCCGCAGCCGGAATGCGCCCGCCGCTTTCGGCTGAAAGCGAGCGCACCTTCTTTATTAAAGAGTAGCCGTCTTCGCCTGGCATTCCTATGTCGCTCATCAACACGTCCGGCTTCCAAGCGGTCAAAGTCTCAAGCGCTTCGTGGGCAGAGGCGCAGGTTCTGACTTCCGCCCCCGATTTTTCAATCAAAGCGCTGATAACCTTTCGCGTGTCCGGCTCGTCGTCAACGACCAGCACCCTCAAACCCTCAAGCCTGAACTGCTGGCTGAAGGACTGTTTATCTTTGCTGCTGGAAGCTGCAGGCCTGTTTGCGGCAGTCGCGTTGCTGACCGCCAGGAGCGGGAAAGTTGCAGAGAAGGTCGCGCCCAACCCATCGCCCGCGCTCGTAACATCAACCGTCCCGCCGTGAAGCTCAACCAGATGGCGCACAATCGCAAGCCCCAGGCCGAGGCCGCCGTGCGACCTTGTGCTTGAGCTATCGGCCTGACGGAAGCGGTCGAAGACGTGCGGAAGGAATTCCCGCGAGATTCCCTTGCCGGTGTCCCTGACAGATAACTTTATGTGAGTAGCTACGCGCTCAAGGCTGACGTGCACTTGCCCGCCCTCATGCGTGAACTTGATAGCGTTCGAGAGCAGGTTCCATGCAATCTGTTGCAGGCGCGCTGCGTCGCCCGAAATTATTCCCCTCTCCGAGCCTCTGTCATAAGTAACACTTATGCCTTTAGCTTTGGCTGCGGGCCGAACCACGTCAATCGCGCTCGCAATCACTTCATCAAGCTCAACCTCTTTTACGTCCAGAAGGAGCTTGCCTGAGACTATGCGCGAAACGTCCAGCAGATCGTCTATCAGTTGCGCCTGGACTCTGGCGTTGCGCTCCACGGTTTCGAGCGCCTGCTCTTTAAGCTCGCCTTCAAAATCGCCCGTACGCAAGAGTCCGGCCCACCCGACTATGGCTGTCAAAGGCGTACGCAACTCGTGCGAAAGCGTGGCGAGAAACTCGTCCTTGATGCGGTTGGCCGCCTCCGCTTCAGAGCGCGCCGCCTGCTCGCGCAGCAAAATCTTCTCGCGCTCCTCTTCGCTGCGCTTCAACTCGTTGATGTAACGCGAAAGCTCTTCAACATGACGCTCCGCCTGCTCGGCGTGCGCGGTTGTCGCTTCCAGATTCTTCAAGTAGGTCTGGTAGGTGAAAAAGATTATAACGACAATCGGAACCGTAGCCAGGACTGCGTAGAACCCGAAAGTGTAAATCAGATGGGCAGTGATTCCAGCCAGCGACGCGCCCGCAAAGAAGGTTATGGAAGTCCACAGATAATAGGTCTTCCACGTTCTCCAGAACGACTGATTCAGCTTGCAGGATTTCTCCACGGCTATCAGCGCGGTGTTTGTCACGTACTGGACTAAGGCCATGACACAGAGCGCGACCAGAAAGTTCGCAGTGTAGCCCGCGACCGTCATCTCAACTATCGGCCCGAACAGAAAACGCAAAGCCCAGACCGTCATGAAAGTCGAGAAGGCCAGAACCGCCGAGTTGAAGATAATCGTAATCGTCTTCTTGCTAATCCAAAGGCTTGAGCAGACGCCTTCGGTAGCCGCAAGCAGGATGGCCGCCTCGCCGCCATAGAGCAACATCGTCAGGAAGATTAAGGTGTCTGAGACGGTGATGCGCCCGCTCACGCGCGGAATCGGAACGGCTACGCGCGAGCAAATGACGACCATCAAAGCGAGTATCAGGAACTTCAGGTCTAGCTGCGCCCAGCGCAGGCGGTAGATGGAAAAGAGAAGAACCGCCGCGCCTATAGCAACGATAGTCCACATGAACGGCTTGGTGAACTGCTGCTTGTTGACGATGTCTCCGCAAGTTTCGCCAGCTTCCAACTGCGACAGGTCTTGCGCGAACCTGGCAGCCCTGCGACCTAATTGCTCGCTCCCTAAGGTCAACGATTCCGCCATCTCGACTCCTTTACTGTATCGACAGTGAACTAGTAGTCCAAATAATCCATTCCATCATCTACCTCAACCGGCATAGAAGTTGTTTCGTCACCATTAATCGCCGCAGACTGCGACTGAATGTACAAGTCTCCTGTGATTACGCCGTCCCCTGTAATCACGCCGTCCCCCGTAATCACACCGTCGCTCACAAGATAACCGTCGCTCAGGCGCGTGCCGTCGCCCAGCAGTATTCCTACCCCCAGAAACCATGCGCCGTCGCCCGTGATGACGCCGTTGCTCGTCATGATGCTGTCGCCCGTAATCACTCCATCCGTCATCATGGTAGAGTCGCCCGTAATCACTCCGTCGCCTGTTATGACTCCGTCGCCAAGCAGCAGACCCGTTCCATAAATCTTCTGATATTTACTTATGAGGTTAGAGCCTGTGGCGTAAGTGTGATTGAGTATGATTCCCTGCGCCCAGGGGAAAGTGTATCCGGCGATGGTCGTCTGCTGCGCTGGGAGCGTGGAGTTGTTCAGAAGCGGGTCGCCTAGCGGCGTGCTGTTGCTCAAATCAGTTCGCACTAATTTGCCAAGCCGCACCGCGCCTTCAACATTAAGCTCGCCCGTTCCCTGCTCCAGCATGTTTGCGCCCGCGAGCGGCTGCGCCGTGTACATCAAGATGGCCTTGACCATGTTGGGCGTCAAATTCGGATTCGCCTGCAACATGAGGGCTGCGGCTCCGGCAGCCACTGGCGTCGCCATAGAGGTGCCGTTCAGGTACATCTGCTTACGATTATCAACCGGGCTGACGCCCGCATCCAACGAAGGGTTCTGAGCGACCAGATTGTTGTTCACAGCCTCCGCGTTTACCACCTTGTTGCCGGGCGCGACTATGTCGGGCTTAATCAGATTGTCGTAATGCCTGACGCCATTCGAATCCGTATAGTAGCTTCTGGTAGGCCCGCGCGAGCTATAAGAGGCCACGCCGTCATCGTTGCGCGCATCCGTCCCGAAAGTGTTGCTAGCGCCGACCGTAATCGCAGAGGGTTCGTTTCCGGGCGAGTGAATCCTTCCATAAATCTTATTTCCGTCGCTGTCTTTGCCGTTGTTACCGGCAGCAGCCACGACCACTATCCCCGCATCAACCATGGCCCGCACAGCCCTGCACACAGGATCGTTTTTATAAGTCTCAATAGCGGGCATCCCCAGGCTCATGTTGACGACGCGTATGTTAAAGCGTGCGCGGTTCGTCATGACCCAGTCTATGGCCCTCAACAACTGCGAAGCCGAGCCGACTCCCTGCGAATTCAACACACGCAGGTTTATGAGATTGGCGTTCGGCGCAATCCCCGTGTACGTGGCGTTCGAGATGCGGCCATTTCCCGCCAGGATGGAGGCTACGTGCGTGCCGTGGCCGTAAGGGTCGTCCGTGCGGTTCTCTCCCGTAAAGTCCTGGCTGGCAACTATGCGAAGATTATTGCTTTTATCCAGAAAGGCTTTGTGCGTCGCGTCCATGCCGGAATCAAAGACGGCTATACCTATGCCTGTGCCGTCCAAGCCACCGGTTGTTGTGCCATTCTGGCTACGCACGGCGTCAGCGCCGGATGTCAAAGAGACATGTCCCAGAGTCTTTACCTCATAATTGAGCGAGACGAAGGCCACGTCCGTTCGCTGAGCCAGCGTCGCGGCGGCACCGGCAGGCAGGCTGACTACACGAAAATTGAAGTTCTGGAATTGGCGAGACTCTGTCCCGCCCTGCAACATTACGGCGTAGCTCAACTCGTCGCTCCAGGCACCGTTCGGCTGAATGATTACGCGCACCCGCTCAGTGCCCAGCCCTTCGACAGCCTTCCGAATCAACCCGGAAGAGGCTTTATTCTTTGATATTAAACCGGTAAGTGATTGGGCATGAGTCCTATCCGTGATTAGCATACCTGCACTGAAGGAGAGCGCCAGCAGCAAGGCAAGCCACATGGCAGGAGCTATTTTTCTCATCTCTTTTATCCTTTTGGAAGAGCAACTAGAGTGTTATCAATAATTTATGGCCAGCCGGGAATTGAAACCAGATTCGATAACAAGGAGCATCTATTATTTCTGCATCGGGGGAAGCTCGATTATAACAAAATAAACAAAAGTGGCAAAACAATTTTTATCTCTTTTGTTTGTCTTTTTATGTAGCCTACTTTGATGAGAGTTTCGCCTCTTATTAAATTCTTGACCGGTGGAGCTATTTGCCATAACTTTTCCCACATCTGCCGCGAGAAAACAGATTGTTGAGTTCCAATGCTGATACCGGATGATGTCCTGCAAAACCGCTATCGAATAGTCAGACGCTTAGGTCAAGGCGGCATGGGCGCAGTCTACGAAGCCATAGACCGCCGCCTTTCCTCCATAGTCGCCATCAAAGAGACCTTCTCCATG
>JACVRN010000217.1 GCA_014534425.1 Pyrinomonadaceae bacterium | reverse complement strand
GATGGAGACCTTGCAGGCGTCAAAGAAGTTGGCAGATCAAAAGATGCTTGATATGTTGCCGGTCGTGAGCGCCGCAGAGAATGGCGGCGCACAGGCTGTCGGATAAGTCACGAGTGTCAGATCAAGTTCTGACTATTACATGTAACTCCTGGCAATACGGGCACGCCTTAGCCTTGGCCTCACGCGCGCTTGATTCTCTCTCCCGCCGTTCCCTTTCCAAGGTCTCGACGAGCGCCTGAGGTAGCTCGTAGTCATTCTCAATCGCCGTGACCAGCCGGCCCGCGAAGTTCTTCTTACCCTGCCCCTCAGGTAAATATGGGATGGCTAGAATGTGCAGCCTGACTGCCTCCGGTTTAGTTAGTACCAACTCTCTGGCTTTCTTCTCCGACACTTTGAAGCTCATCAGCTTCTTGACCAACGCTTCGTGTTCAGGTGCTGGCCCTGACCTAAGCTGTGGCTCACGGATGGGAGATAGCTCCAACTGCCCCTGATTGAGTTCACGCGTGGTGGGCATGACGTCGATAGTCCGGGCCATTCGCTTGGATGAAGCCCGGAACTCGGCCCGGGCTTTACGCCCCGGGGTGTAGAGCATCTCCCAGTCCGACTGCCCTGCCCCGTCGGCCGTCTCCCTGAGCTCTACCGCGGAGATATAACCTGACTGCTTATGCGGCGCGTGCAGCTTGTACATCTGCTTTTTGACGCGCTCGTACACGTCGTACCGAGTCTGTGGCGCGTGCGTGCAGTAGTAAGAGTAGAGCATACGCGCGCGGGGCCGGTCGTTTCTTAGTGCGGCGAATATCTGGTAGCTCAGCAACTCGTAGAAGCGCTGCGCCCCGGGCGAGAGCTCTCTCAGGTAGTCGTAATCGAGGGGGCGCGTGGGTGCCGCGTTGAGCACATCCCGGTAAGAATCGTGGAGCAGAATGTAGACGGCGTCGGCGCGCCTGCCGTCCGGAAACTTCTCGCCGGTGAAGACAACTCCGTAGCGCGTATCCGAGAGCTCGGCCGTCAGTTCCGTCCCATCGACTCCCCTGAAGCTCCGTCTGGCGGTGATGAAGGCACCGGCGTTTTGTTTGAGCGCCCGCTTGACGTCGTTCTTACTCTTGCCTTCGCTCAGCCCAGCTCGCGGCAGATGTCGTGCAAGCTGCCGAGCTTGATGATCTTCGGCACGGGTCTGCCCGCCTCGTCGAGTCTCCGGTTGATGATGAGGGTGTCGACTTTGTAGGCGCACGGCCCGGGCTGGCCCAAATTTTTAGGGTAGTCCACTTCCCAGTTGGTCTTAACCTCTCCGCCAAGCAGTGCTTCTTTAATCTAGATGCTGATCTCCCCGCGCTTCGCCAGCCGGTGGATTGGGAAGCGAGAAAGGACAGTTTCGGTGCGGATGGTGTTGAGCGGTAGGAGTTGGGCGTTCTCAGGCTCTTGGCTCATCAAGATTTTCTGGAAGCAACAACAAAGGGGCTGTTGTTGTTTACTTATAGAAAGTCTAAATACAGTCTACGAACAGCTGGCCGCGCGCTAAAGATACTACTTTTCAGTAGATGGTGAAGATTTTTTCTTCTTTGCGTCTCCCCAAAGTGACCACTCCGTCTCCCCAAAGTGACCACCTGAAGTGGGCCACTGCACGAGCTTGTTTCCCGCATAATCCACTCCTCAGCAGGAGGTAATTCCAACCGTCCTAATGTGGCTGATCGTGTTATGATTATTCGCCGGAGAATGGATTATGGCTACAGTGCTGAACACGCCAGAGGCGACGATTCCTGCGGAAGAAAGATTCGTCCTGCACGACGTCAACTGGGAGACCTACGAGCAGTTGCTCGCAAACTACGTTGACAGCAGCAGCCCGCGCTTTGCCTACGACCGAGGAGTGCTGGAGATCATGAGCCCATCTTCCGAACACGAGGAACTGACCGAGATCATCACGCAGCTGGTTTACATCTTCGCCGAAGAGTGGGGCTTCGAGTATCGCAACTTCGGACGCACCACCTTCAGACGCCGAGATGTGGAGAGCGGGTTCGAGCCGGACTCGTGCTTCTACATTCAATCGGTCGAGAGTATCAGCGGGGTCAGGAGGATTGACTTGGCCATTCACCCGCCGCCGGACGTGGTAATCGAGGTCGAGATGACCAGCCCAGCTCTCAAGAAGTTCCCGATCTACGCTAGGATGAACGTGCCTGAGGTCTGGCTCTATGACGGGAAGGAGGTCAC
Source organism: Pyrinomonadaceae bacterium (assembly GCA_014534425.1). GTDB lineage: Bacteria > Acidobacteriota > Blastocatellia > Pyrinomonadales > Pyrinomonadaceae > JACVRN01. Next base: position 1,399 of record JACVRN010000217.1, on the reverse strand, counting down.
GATCCGGCTGCTGCAGGAGGGGGATTACGTCGAGTCAGAGGTAAGTAAGGCTATTCCGCGTCTCAGGTCATCCGACCTTTCCCAGCTCGTGGAGCAGAGCAAGACGATGAAGCGCTCGGCTTGGATCAGGAGCGCGCGCGAGCGGGCCCGTTCTCACTGAGGTAGTCGTTGCCCGAAAGCGTAAACTTCGAGCGGGCCCGCAGAAAGACTTCCTTCACCTTATTCGATGCTTCAATCCGCGCGTCGCACGCGCGCGACTAATTTCCCGGGCGCGTTGACTTCGAACAGCTGTTTTGCCCTTTCCACTGCTCCTCCATATGTCGTAAAGATCGACTAGAGACGGGTTAGGCCTCTGCTGTTCAATCAAACGGAGGCGATTGCGGCCTTATTGTGCGTTGTGCATTTGCGCCGGATCTAATGCGCGTGGCACGTTTTCAGTATCGCTGAATAATCTATGCGAATCAGGAGTAGAAAAAGCAGATGAGCAATGAGTTGATAAGATGGTTTTGTGGAAACTAAACTTATCGAACTCTACCTGCTCATCTGCCGCCTCTACAATACGAGACCTGTCCTGAAACAGCAACGCTTGAGTAATAATCATGCGCCGTTGTTTTCGGACGAAGAACTCTTGACCATCTACCTGTTCGGGCACATGCAAGGGCACACCACGCAACGCCGGATTTATGATTACATCCGCCAGCACTGGCGCGCGTGGTTTCCTTCCTTGCCCTCGTACCAAAGCATCAACTGCCGCTTGAATGAACTCGTGCCGGCTTTTGAACTGCTGATCGAAGAACTGCTTAGCAGCGGTGCAGGGCCCGTTCTGGCTCGTGACGCCCGGCTCATTGATTCTGTCCCCGTCATGCTCGCGCGCGGCACTCGTGCCAACCGCTCGCGGGTCGCCGCCGAGTTAGCCGACACCGGCTTCTGCGCCACCAAACAGCAACATTACCGTGGCGTCAAGCTCCACTTTGTTGCCGCGCGCCGCGTCAAAGAGTTACCCCTACCGGAGAAGATTCATCTCTCGCAGGCTGCAATGCCTGACCTTCAGGCGTTGCGCGAAATGAGGCCGAATTTGCCAGCGGGCTGCGGCCTGTTCGCCGACAAAGCCTATTTCCATGACCAGACTCAAAGGGATTGCAGCGGGCGCGGCTTCTTTCTGGTCGCCGCCTACAAGCGTCACCGGCACGAGCCGGAAGGAAATGTCCCGACGCTTTTCAATCGTTTCGTCTCGGCGATTCGCCAGCCGCTTGAGAGTCTGTTCAACTGGCTGATTCAAAGAACGGATTTACAGAACGCTTCGCGCGTTCGTTCAACTCAGGGGTTGAAGGTGCACTGTTATGGCAAACTCGCTGTTGCCTGTTTATTGCTTACTCTCTACTCCTGATTCGCATAATTT
>JACVRN010000118.1 GCA_014534425.1 Pyrinomonadaceae bacterium | reverse complement strand
TCACGCTCTGGACCTCGACGCAGACGCCCCACTACGTCCACCGAGCGCTGGCGAAGACCTTAGGGATGCCGGCCGCGCACATCCGCGTCATCGCCACGCCCAACGGCGGCGGCTTCGGCGGAAAATCCGATCCCTTCAATCACGAGATAGTCGTCTCAAAGCTTTCGATGATCACGGGGCGGCCCGTGAAGACTTGTCTGACGCGCGAAGAGGTCTTCTATTGTCATCGCGGTCGTCATCCTGTCCTGATGAAAGTCCGCACGGGCGTCAAAAGGGACGGCGCGATTACGGCTATGGACTTCCAGTCGTTTCTGGACGGCGGTGCGTACGGCTCTTACGGCGTGGCCTCAACTTTTTATACCGGCGCGCTTCAGACTGTGACTTACAACGTGCCGCGCTACAAGTTCAGAGGGGCGCGCGTCTTTACCAACAAGCCGCCTTGTGGCCCAAAGCGCGGGCACGGCACGCCGCAGCCGCGCTTTGCATTGGAAGTTCACCTGGACAAGATAGCCGAAGAACTCCGTCTTGACCCCGCAGAGATAAGATTGAAGCACCTGGCCCCGCCCTATTCCGTCACGGCCAACTACCTTCGCATAGGCTCTATGGGCCTGGGCAAGTGCATTGAGAAGGTCGTTGAAGGCTCTGACTGGAAGAACAAGTTTTCCGGCTGGGATAAAGAGAACAGAAAGCTTCCCGCAGGCAAGGGCATCGGGCTGGCATGCAGTTCTTACATCTGCGGCGCGGGGCTTCCCATTTACTGGAACAACATGCCGCACTCCGGCGTGCAGCTTCGCCTTGATAGACAGGGCGGCGTCTGCGTGCAATGCGGCTCGACCGACATAGGCCAAGGCTCCGATTCCATACTCGCCTACATCGTCGCGGAAGTTTTAGGCATAGACCCCTTCGATATACGCGTCGTCACAGCCGACACGGATTTGACGCCCGTAGACCTCGGCAGCTATTCGAGCCGCGTTACGCTTATGACGGGCAACGCGGCGCTTCAGGCCGCAGAGCGTGCGCGAGAGCTTCTGACCATAGCGGTCGCAGAAAAGCTCTCTGTGCCGATTGAGAATCTTTCGTTCGCGGAGCGCAGAGTCTTCGACGTTGAGAATCCTGAAACGGGCGTCACGTTCGCCGAAGCGGTCGTGCTGGCGGAATCGAAGTTCGGCACCATAGGCACCGTAGGCTCTTACACTCCGCCGCGCTCACCCGGTCGTTACAAGGGCGCTGGCGTCGGCCCTTCGCCCGCCTACAGCTACTCGGCTGCGGTCGCGGAAGTCGACGTTGACCCGGAGACGGGAATCGTCACAGTCGAACGCATCTGGATAGGCCACGACATAGGCCGCTCCATCAATCCCGCGCTCGTCATGGGACAGGTGGAAGGCTCCGTCTACATGGGCCTAGGCGAAGCCCTTATGGAGGAGATGATTTACCGCGCCAATCGAAACGTCGTGCACAAGTCCCCAAGCCTGCTGGAATATAAGAGTCCCACTACGCTGGAGATGTGCGACGTTGTGACTTATCTGGTCGAAGATGCAGACCCCAACGGCCCTTTCGGCGCGAAGGAAGTAGGCCAGGGGCCGCTCCTTCCCGTGCCTCCATCCATCGCCAATGCCGTCTATGACGCCGTAGGCGTGCGAGTCGACGAAGTGCCCATCACTCCCGAAAAGATTCTCGCAGCGTTGCGCGACAAAGCCAAAGGCAAGACAGCGCGCTACGGCCCTAAGAGCGTGCCTGACATAGAATGGCCCCAACCGCTCAAGGTCTTAACACCCGACGAAGGCGGCGACGGACGCGAGATGCCACGCGTCGCAGTGCATTCGTGAGGTAAAGTTTATAGATGAGACTGCCTAATGCTGATCGCGCGGTTGTTGATATTGAAAAGCTACGTGATTACAGCTTAAATCTGAATCACCCGGTGGGTAAGCACAAAGCGCGGGTATTCCTTGCAGCATTAGGTTTGAAGGTAGATGATGCAGCGCGCTTACGAGAGTTGATACTGGAAGCGATATTGACGTCGGAAGCTGAAGAACGCCCATCTAGCCGTTACGGAAAAAGATTTGTCGTGGATTTTCAGGCCACGTCATTTGATAAGTATGTAGCGGCATCGAAAGTAATACGCACTGCATGGATAATTAAGAATGATGAAGATTTCCCGCGCCTGACGAGTTGCTACATCCTGTAAAGGAGATTTTAGAAGATGGATGAAATCAAAGTGCTTGACGTAGTAGCGCTGACAGAGAATCTACAATTAGAAGGATTGCAATTAAGACGTGGCGAGGTCGGGACAGTTGTTGAAAAATGGCATGACGGCGTCTTTGAGGTTGAGTTCAGCGACGATAAAGGAGTTGCTTACGCCTTTGTGGCCGTGCCCGCAGACAAGCTGATGAAACTCTATTTTCGCAAGGATGAAGCTGCCTGATGCTTTAAAGAAATTACGAGATGCGCCGCGTCGCAGTGCATTCATGAGAAGTGAAGGGATAGTTAGACCGTTATGATGAGACTTCCGAAGTTTACGTATCGCGTGCCCTCTGAGATTAGGGAGGCGGTGAAGATGATGGCGGATGCGGGGCCGCAGGGTCAGTTTGTGGCCGGGGGCACTGACCTGTATCCGAATATGAAGCGGCGGCAGCAGACGCCTAAGACTGTGATTTCCGTGACGCGCCTCAGGGAGCTTACTCAGATTACGGGCGACGGTCGGACGGGCTTGACCATAGGCGCTTCGGTTTCTTTGACGGACGTGTGCGAGCATCCCGTGATTAATCGTGATTATCCGTTTGTGTCTGCGGCGGCAAGGACTATCTCAACTCCGCTTCTTCGTAACATGGGGACGATTGGAGGGAATCTGCTGCTGGATACGCGCTGCAACTATTACGACCAGAATTACGAGTGGCGAAAAGGCATCAACTTCTGCATGAAGAAGGATGGCGAGATTTGCTGGGTCGCGCCCGGAAGCAAGAAGTGCTGGGCCGTTCAGTCTTCAGACCTCGTGCCGCTCATGGTAGCCATAGGCGCTCGCGTTCGGCTTGCCTCCACCCTGGGCGAGCGCATGGTGACGGCGGCGGGTCTTTACAATGACGACGGGATTGATTACCTGCACAAGCGGCCCGAAGAGTTGCTGGTTGATATTCACTTGCCGCCCGTGAACGGCTGGCGCGCGACCTACAAGAAGCTGCGGCGGCGCGGGGCTTTCGACTTTCCCGTGCTGGGGATTGCGGCGCGCGTTGATTTGGACGAGAGCGGAACGGTTCGTGATGCGAAGCTGGTGATGGGCGGCGTCGCACCCGCGCCTATGGAGGTCAAGGAGGCGCAAAGCGCTCTCATAGGCGGACAGCTAGACGCGGAGAGAATGGAGCGTGCCGCCGAGGCTTGTTACACGAAGGCGCGGCCCCTCGACAACACGGACTTTCTGATGTACTGGCGCAAAGCTATGGCGCGTCCCTTCGTCCTCCGCGCCCTAGAAGAACTCAAAATGCAGTGATGAGCGTTGCAGCCATTCTCTTAGCCGCAGGGCAGAGCCGACGTATGGGCGCGTTCAAGCCGCTTCTTCCCTTCGGAGATGAAACCGTTGCGGAGCGCTGCGTGCGCTATCTCAGAGAAGGCGGCGCTGAGGAAGTCTTAGTCGTCACAGGCCATCGAAGTGAAGAGGTGCGCCGCGCTCTACAGCATCTTCCCGTAAGCTTTGCCCTCAACGCGGAAGCCGAGAGCGAGATGGGAGAATCCATCAAGCGCGGCGTCGCGGAGTTGCCTGATGAAACTGATGCTATTCTGATAGCGCTCGTAGACCAACCTGCTATCCCGCCCGAAGTGCCTCAAGCTTTGATTGAGGAATGGAGACGAACCAGAGCGCGCCTACTCGTGCCTGAATATGCGGGGCGCGGCGGCCATCCGGTCTTGTTGGATGCTACCTTGCGCCCGGAACTGTTGAACCTTGACAGGCAGAGAAGCTTGCGAGCGCTCTTTGATAAGCACAGAGAAGAAGTCTCGCGCGTCCCTGTCGAGTCGCCTTACATTGCGCGCGATATGGATACGTGGGATGATTACCGCGCTCTCTACCTTGAGGTCTTTCGCAGGGAGCCGCCCGCAAGCAATCCGCCTGCGGCCTGAAAGCAGTTAATTAAAAGTCGCGCATCCAACTGAACGACAGTAAAGCTCATCAAAGTAACTGCGTGATGGGTCCCTTAAGGGGCCGGACGCGAAGGAGACTACAGATGATTTCAACGAGTCGCAGGTCACTGGTTGCCGCGACCTTTTTATTTTTAATGGCGCTCTCCCTGGTCGTTTTGACGCCGCAAAGAGTGGCCCAGGCCCAACAGGAGCGCGTCAATTTCAGCCTGCGCTCGATTGACGGGCAGGCCATAGGCACGGACGAAGTGCGCGGGCAGGTCGTCGTGCTGGCCGTCGGCGCAAGCTGGCTGCCTCTGTCGCGCAAGCAGGGTCAGAACATACGCAAGCTTGCGAACGAGTACGGCAAGCGCGGCGTGGTCGTCTACTGGGTGAGCACCGATTCAGAATCGCCCAAGTCCAAGAACTACGCCTCGGACGAGCAGTTGAAAGCGTTCGCCCGCCGTCACGACCTGAACATCACAGTGCTCAGAGACCCGGACGCGGCGGTCGTCAAGCAGATGGGCGTAGACCAGCTTCCGGCCATAATTATCCTAGACAGAACGGGCCGCGTTTTCCGCTCGCCCATCGTCGGTCTTGACCCCGAAGGCAATCTCTCCGAGCAACTGGCAGAGCCTCTGAACGAACTGCTCAAGTAAGAACGCAAAGTAGAAGCACAAAGTTAAGAGAGCGTCTTCAACTCGAAGACGCTCTCTTATTTTTAAAGACGAATTTCTCTAAAGCTCGTTCGCCAGTTCGTAGACCAATCGAATGGGCAGGCCGACGACGTTCCAGTAATCGCCTTCTATGCCCTCTATGAAGAGCGCTGCGTGGCCCTGCACGGCGTAGGCTCCGGCCTTGTCCGCAGGCTCGCCCGTCTTCACGTACCAGTCAATCTCCCGCTCGGTCATGGGGCCAAAGCGCACGCGCGTCCTCTCATGCGCGACCCTTCGCCGCGCGCTCTCTTTTATCCCATCGCCTCTCATCAAGAGCGCCACGCCCGTCAAGACCTCGTGCCACCTGCCGCTCAGTTGCCGCAGCATGCGTCTAGCATCACTTTCGGATTCAGGCTTGCCAAGAATTTCGCCGTCGATTACGACCGTGGTGTCAGCGCCGAGCACTAGTGGGGCGCGTTTTATCTCAGCCGCCGCTTCGGCCTTTCCGAGCGCCAGCCGCTCTACGTAGCTCGCAGGGCTTTCTCCCGCGCGAGTGCTTTCGTCAATCTCCACCGAGAAGGCTTCGAACGGCCAGCCGACCGCGCGCAGAATCTCCGCCCGCCTTGGGCTTTGAGAAGCCAGCAGCAATCTCTCTTTGAAAAGCTCTTCGCTTTGCATTCTGTTCTCTCGCTTGGCTTGTAGCGCCCGCGCTTTTTAACTACACTCAACACGAATTTTAGACTTTCGATTTTAGATTGAAAGTCACAAATCGCAAATCTGCTATGGATGATTTGATTCGAGCGCTGCCGAAACTGCTGCGCGCCGCCGGAGAGACCGAAGAGGTTCTGGAGGCCGCAGCGCTGGTCGCATGGCGACGTGTGGCCGGAAGCGAGCTATCCAGGCAGGCTGTGCCCTTCAGGCTTTATCGCAAGACGCTGATAGTCGCGGTCGCGGACTCAACCTGGCAGAAGCAGTTGGAGGCCATGAGCGGCCAGCTTCTCTTTCGGCTCAACTCGCTGCTGGGCCAGGCCGTCGTCACCTACATAGAGTTTCGCCTTGACCCGAAGACGGTTGAAGCTGCTCGCAACGCCACTCAACAAGATGAGGCCGCGCGTGAAGAGCAGGAGCGGCGCGCACTCGTTCGCGCGAAGGGCGATCTGACGGACGCGGCCTGCGCGATTCAGGACGAGGAGCTTCGCCGCCGCTTCCTACTGGCGGCAGGCAGTTACATAGACCGGCAGGAAAGAGAGAAGGGATTTTAGATTTGCGATTTGTCGTTGGTTAAATCTAAAATCGCCAATCGAAAATTTCATTATGCCTATTACAGAATCCGACATAGCGAAGATTGCAGAACTGGCTCATCTTGAGATTACGCCGGAAGAGCGACGGGCCTTTACGCCTCAGATAGCCGAGATTGTGGCCTACGTCGAACAGCTCAACGAGTTGGACACGAGCCTGATTGAACCGGCCACGGGCGGCTTAACTCCTGAGCACGAGCGCGCGGACGCATCGCGCGAAGATGCTGTCCGGCCTTCGCTAGGCCAAAAGCTGGCGCTCGACCAGGCTCCAGACCCTGCGAGCGGCCACTTCCGAGTTCCCAAAGTCCTTTAAAAGCTTTCAGCCGTCAGCCGCCAGCTATCAGCCAAAGGGCTTTGCTGACTGCTGACGGCTGATTGCTGACAGCTTGCTTATGCCTTTATCCGAATACAACGTCGAATCAATTCGCAGCCGCATAGCTTCCGGCGAAGAGAGCTTGCGCGATACTGTTAATCGCTCTCTTGACGCAGCCGAGCGGCTTAACGAAAAGCTCAACGCCTTTCTTGAGATTGACCGCAAGGGAGCGCTCGCTCGCGCAGAAGAGTTGAGCGCTAATCAGCAAGCCGGTGAATCGGGTCTCCCGCTTGCGGGCGTACCCTTAGCGGTCAAAGACAACATCTGCGTGCGCGGCCTTCAGGCATCCTGCGGCTCACGAATCTTAGGGCCGTATCACCCGCCCTACAGCGCCACTGTCGTAGAGCGTCTGCAAGCTGCGGGCGCAGTCGTCGTGGGCAAGACGAACTTGGACGAGTTCGCTATGGGTTCATCCAACGAGAACTCCGCGTTCGGCGTGGTGAGGAACCCCTGGGACACGGAGCGCGTGCCCGGCGGCTCAAGTGGCGGCTCTGCGGCGGCTGTCGCGGCAGGGATTGTTCCGGTCGCTCTAGGCTCCGAGACAGGCGGCTCCGTTCGACAGCCCGCAGCGCTTTGCGGCATCGTCGGACTGAAGCCGACCTACGGGCGCTTGTCGCGCTACGGCCTGGTGGCCTTCGCTTCTTCGCTTGACCATATCTCAATCTTTGGCCGCAACGTGCGCGACGTTGCGGAAGTCTTACAGGTCGCTGCGGGACGCGACCCGCTAGATGCCACGAGCGCGGACGTGGACGTGCCCGACTACAAGGCGGCGCTGACCACGGACATCAAAGGCGTGCGTATAGGCGTGCCGCGCGCTCTCTTGAGCGAAGGGCTTGATGCGGACGTGAGCGAGCGCATTGAAGCGGCGATTGAGGCTTATAGAGAGTTGGGAGCCGAAGTCATAGACATAGAGTTGCCGCACGCGAAGTACTGCATAGCGGTCTACTACGTCATAGCCACCGCAGAGGCTTCGTCCAACCTTGCGCGCTTTGACGGCGTGCGCTACGGCTTTCGCGCGGAGGAGGCGAAGAACCTGCGCGAGATGTATCGCCGCACCAGGGATGAAGGCTTCGGCGCGGAGGTCAAACGGCGCATCATGCTAGGCACTTTCGTCCTCTCTTCCGGCTACTACGACGCCTACTATCGCAAGGCGCAGCAGGTGCGAACTCTTCTGAAGATAGATTTCGAGCACGCCTTCGGAGTCTGCGACGCAATCCTGACGCCGACCACGCCCACGCCCGCATTCCTGATAGGCGAAAAGGTTGATGACCCGCTCTCCATGTACTTGAATGACATCTACACCTGCACGGCTAATCTGGTGGGCGTGCCGGGAATCTCCGTTCCGTGCGGTCTGTCTAAGGATGGTTTGCCCGTGGGACTGCAACTGATGTCACGCCACTGGGACGAGGCGGGGCTGCTCAATCTGGCGCACGCTTACGAAAGCAAGCATCCTCTGCTTGAACGCCCTCGCGTGAGCGCGCTCAGCGACAGCACGAGTTAAAGGCAGGCGTGTGGATTCGTGGTTAACCTATTTTTCTTCTTACCTTGAACGCTGTCGTCGCTGATTCTTGTCTGGAATCCAATCGCCTGTGAAGACTTCAATGATGCCTTTGGCCGTGCCAAGGATGGGCGTGACATCGAGGCCGACGTGGATTGCGCCCGGAATCAGCCCCTTCTTCTTTATCTCGTAACCGGCAAGCCCCACCGCCACGACCGTTCCGACGACCGGAATCGGCTTGACGATTCTCTTAGCCAAACCCCAGCCGCCCGCGCGAAATAATCTTCTTCTCACACTCGCAGTCATAATCGGTTCTTCCCTCCCCTTTCAGCTTAAGCCAAGCTCCGTGCGAAGTTTCCTCGCGTCAAAGGGGGAGAGATTAAAAGTGCGACCGTCAACCTCGAACGTAGGCACCTTTCGTTTGCCCTCGTTCGCCTTAAGTACGAACTCCGCAGCCCGCTCGTTCTCCTCTATATTTATCTCGTCGAACTCCAACCCAAGCTCGCGCAGGTAACGCTTAGCCGTCCGACAATCACCGCACCACGCGGTAGTGTACATCTTAATATTCGCCATAGCCCTTTTCCTTCCGTAAATCGCCCGTCGGCTTAAACCAACCGCTTCCCTTTGATGCGGTACGTAGCGCAGATGGAGTATGCTAGGATAAACGCGCTCTAAAAATATTTAGTTAAAGTTTCAGTCACAAGAATGTACTCGAAAAGCGTACGTACGGCTTTACTGCTTATTTTGTCCAGCGCCTTTCTGCTCTCCTTCGCGTGCAAAGGCGGCGGCGGTGGAAGCGCGGAGCGAAAGCTTACCATCTACACGCCGCACGGCCAGGACATGTTGAAGGATTTCGTGGCGCGTTATCGCAGCGTGCACCCGGAAGTGAACGTGCAGTTTCTGGACATGGGTTCGCAGGAGGTGCTGGCGCGTCTTCGGGCCGAGCGCAATCGCCCGCAGGCAGACCTCTGGTGGGGAGCCTCGCACCTGACTTTTCAAACGGCGGCGGACGAAAATCTTCTCTCTGCGTACCGGCCTACGTGGGCGGACAAGATTCCTGCCGCCTCGCGCGACGCGCAGGACAGGTGGTACGGCACTTATCAAACTCCTGAAGTCATTGTCTACAACACGCAGCTTGTGCGGCCCGAAGATGCGCCGCGTGATTGGGACGATGTGCTGGACGCGCGCTGGCGAGACAAGATTCTGATTCGCAATCCGAACCCTTCGGACTCCATGCGCGCAATCTTCGGCGCTATGATCTGGCGCTACTATAAAGATACCAACTCGGCGGCGGGCGGCTACGACTGGCTCCGCAGGCTGGACGCGAACGTTCACGAGTACACGGTTGACGGCGCGCTGCTGATGCAAAAACTGGCGCGAGGCGAGGGCGCAATCAGCCTGTGGAACATGCCGGACGTGTGGGTCTACAAAGAGCAGAAGGGCTTGACGCAACTGGCCTACGCGTTTCCTTCTAGCGGCACGCTGGTTATCACGGACGGGATAGCTGTCGTGCGCGGCGCACCGAATGAAGAAGAGGCCCGACGCTTCTACGAGTTCGTGACAAGCGTCGAAAGCCTCACGTACGCGGCGCAGAAATATTACCGCCTGCCGATTCGCACAGACATAGACCGTAATCAACTGCCCGCCTGGATGAACGAGCCTTTCAAGCAGATGGACATGAACTGGGATTTGCTGCGCCGCGAAGGCGGCGAGTGGCTACGCTACTGGGACGCCGAGATTAGAGGAAGGCAAAGAAATTGATTCATTTATTCATTTCTTCATTGAATCAATGAACCGATGATTCAATGTATCAATTTCTTCTGCGCTCTGCTGATGTCTTTTCTCTCCCTTCAAAATATATCTAAGAGGTACGGCGCGACGCGCGCGGTCGTGGACGTGTCGCTTGAGGTGGAGCGGGGCGAGTTCTTCGGGCTGCTCGGCCCGTCGGGTTGCGGCAAGACGACTACGCTCAGGATGGTGGCGGGGCTTGAAGCGCCCGATAGCGGAAGCATTATGCTGGACGGTCGGGACATCACGCGGCTTGCGGCAGACCGTAGGGGCTTCGGCATGGTCTTTCAATCCTACGCGCTCTTCCCTCACCTGAACGTCTTCGAGAACGTGGCCTTCGGCCTTCGCGCACGACATCTATCACAGAAGGAGATTGCGCGCAGAGTCGCGGAAGCGCTCTCTATGGTCAGCCTCAACGGTTACGAGCGGCGCGGCGTTGACGAGCTATCCGGGGGCCAGCAGCAGAGAGTGGCTATCGCACGCGCAATCTCTATAGAACCGAGGCTTCTGCTCTTCGACGAGCCGCTTTCGAATCTGGACGTGGCCCTGCGCGAAGAGACACGCACAGAGTTGCGCGAGTTGGTCAAGCGGCTGGAGCTTACAGCGCTTTACGTCACGCACGACCAGGAGGAGGCGTTTGCGCTCTGCGACCGCATCAGCGTCATGAGCGAAGGCAGAATTCTTCAGACGGGAACGCCGCGCGGGCTTTACGAGCAGCCGGAAGAGATACGCGTGGCGCGCTTTCTGGGGCGCAACAATCTGATTGAGGCCGTACGCCTGAGCGCAAGCCACGCCGAAGCCTCCATGTTTCGCACCGTCGAAGGCAGCCACACTCTGCGCGTAGCCACTCACGTCGGCGCTAATCTCCCCCTCAACAAACCCTGTCAGCTTGCGATTCGCCCCGAACACATTCAACTCTACAGAGAATCAAATGAGCGCGCGACGACCGAGAATGAACTGTCGGCCAGGATTACTTCCGTGAGCTTCGCGGGCGCGACGACTACAATCAAGCTTGATGCCGATGGACTTGCTTTGGAAGCCCTGCTTCTTCAACCCGAAGGCTTCGCTTCGGGCGCAAGCGTCACAGTCCGTCTTCCGCCAGAGCGCATCATCATCTTAAAGTGAAAAGCGATGAAGACCATCAGCAAACATTCACGCGCCTTCATCCTTCATCCTTCGTCCCTCATCCTAGCTCTCGTCGTAGGCGTAGTGCTGCTTTACGGGGTCATCTATCCGAGCCTGCGCTTGCTCCTGGCTTCGCTTGAGCGGGGCGGCGCGTGGACGCTTCTCAATTACGTAGAAGTCCTGCGAGAGCGCGCTATCCTGGAGGCGACTTTCTACAGCGTGTGGCTTTCAGTCCTGACTGTTCTCTTCTGCGCTTTGGTGGGTGTGCCGCTCGCGTTTCTCTTCGAGCGTTACGAGTTTCCCGCGCGGCGCATCTTTTCCGTCATGGCGTCGCTGCCACTTGTTCTGCCTCCGCTTGTCGGAACCGTGGCCTTTATCTTTCTCTGCGGAGAGTCCGGGATACTGGCCCGCGCTGTCCAGCACCTTCTCAATCTGAAGTCTGCGCCCTGGTCTCTGCGCGGTTGGGGAGCGCTGCTGCTCTTTCACACTTACACAATGTACCCGTTCTTTTACGTGTTGACGGGAGCGGGCCTGCGCCGCATTGATGCGGGATTGGGAGAGGCCGCGCGAAGTTTGGGAGCGCGGCCAGCCAGAGTGCTGTTCCGTGTTGTGCTGCCGCAGTTGACGCCGTCGCTTCTGGCCGCAGCGCTTCTGACCTTCATGACCTCTATGGCATCGTTCAGCGCGCCGCTCTTCTTCGGAGGTGGCGTGCGCGTTTTGACGCTGGAGATTTTCAACGCGCGGCAGCGCAGCGATGCGCCATTGGCACTGACGGAGACAGTCGTGCTGGCCGTGATTTCGCTCGGCGCGCTCATTTTTTTCCAGCGCTACGAGGGAACGCGCCGCTTCGTCGCTGCGGCCATGAAGGGCGCGCCGCGAAGGCGTCAACCCATCAGAAGCGGCGCGGCCCGCGTGATTGCGGCTCTCTGCGGCGCAATCTTCACAATCATGCTCGCGCTGCCCGTCATAACGCTGCTGCTTGTGAGTTTCGCGCGGCAGGGAAGCTGGACTACGGAAGCGCTGCCTTCAGCTTATACCTTTGAGAACTACTCGCGCATACTGACGGAAGAGGACGCGCTCTCGGTTCTCTTCAATAGCCTGAAGATGTCCGCGCTGGCCGCAATCTTTGCCCTCCTGTGGAGCCTCTGCGTGGCGAGCCTTGTTTCGCGCAGAAAGCTTCGCGGGCGAAGAATCATCTCGCTCCTGGTGCTTGTGCCGTGGGCTTTGCCCGGAACGGTCGTGGCCGTCTCGATTGCCGAAAGCTACGGGCAGCCCAACCCTCTGACAGGCTCTTTCATACTCGTAGGCACCTTCTGGATTCTGCCCGTCATATACTTTCTGCGCTTCATGCCCCTGGTGGTGCGCGCCGTTCAGGCGAGCCTTGAGCAGATGGATCCGAGTTTGGAAGAGGCTGCGGCGAGCCTTGGCGCTCGCGGGTGGCGGCGCTTCCTGCGCGTGCGCTTGCCTCTTATCTGGCCCGGAGCGCTCGCGGGAACTCTGCTGGCCTTCGTCATAGCGCTCGGCGAATACGTTGCGAGCGTCCTGGTTTACGTGCCAGCCAATCGTCCCGTCTCAATCGCCATCGCGGCGGAGATGCGAGACTTTAATCTGGGAACTGCCGCCGCCTACGGCATGCTGCTGATTGTGTTGATTGCGCTCAGCATGACCGTCGCGGCGCGACTGGAGCGCGCGTCGAAAGTTTGAAGAAGCGCAAAGGAAAAGTATTAGCGCCCAGGAATCTTTTTACAGGGGAGAGTTAAGCTTCGGCTATTTCTTTCCGAAGCGTATGACCAGCCCTGCGGAGATGCGCCCCTTGTTCTGCGTCTCGCCGAAAAAGCCCGTGCGAAGGTAATTGGCCTGTATGACTCTTATCGCAACCGCATCATTGACGCGCACGTCCAACCCGCCGCCCAGGGCCATTGCGAAGGTCGTGTCCGTGAAGACAAAGTTCTGCCCCGCCTCTGTCACTGTGTTTCTAGTCCTGGCCCCGCCGAAAAGAGCATGCACGAAGGGCCGCACGGCTCGGCTTCGGCGCAAGGAAAACTGCGGGCCGAACAGGTAAGAGTAGGAGCGAATCTTTTCATCCGAGTCCTGTTCCCGCAAGCGCGTGCGAAAGCCGTTGAAGTCCGCGACCAGCCCGAACCAGCTATTGACGTTTCCCGCCACAGACACGTTCCAGCCATGCGTGCCGCTCCCGCCATAAGAATAGCCGCCGAACAGTTCGGCCTTCGGCGTCTCAACTTCCTGCGCCCGCGCGGCAGGCAGATAAAAGAGCACGACCAGAGCGGACACAACAATTAATCTTCTCATAGGAATTCTCCTTAAAGTTTCGAGGTCAGCTTTGAGAATCGCCAAAGCATCGCTCTCATTTAGGAGATTCCCGCCCGTCATGTCGTCCTGAACCGGAAATCTGCACGTCCAGAAACGGGTTTCTGGACAAATCTGTTTTGAGTTTTAATGTGCGCCGTTGCCGTTCGAGGCTTTGCGGAATTCGGAGGGGGTCATGTGGACGTGCTTCTTGAAGACGGCGTTGAAGGAGGATTTGGAGTTGAAGCCTACGTCTTCGGCAATCGCAAGCACGGAGTAGTGCTTCAATGTCGGGTCAAGCAGTCTGCGCTTGGCCTCTTCTATGCGGTAGGCGTTGACGAATTCCGTGAAGGTCTGGTTCAGGCGACCGTTGATGGTCTGCGATAGATGCTGCGCCGGAATGGATAGACGCTCGGAGAGTTTCTGCAAGGTAAGCTCTCCGTCCCTGTAAAGCTTCTCCGTCTCCATGGCCTCGACCAGCTTCTTCAAATACCTCTCAGACCTTTCGGGCGTAAGCCGCGAGCGCTCGTACTTTGTCCCCTGCTCCGCGACGCCTGCCAACGGTTCCTCGTCAGCGCCCACAAGCGCATCCGGCTTCCTGAGTCCCATGTAGCCGAGCGCGTAAACGATGACGGATGCGCCGAAGGGAACGACGAGATTCGTCGCAGCCGTGTGGTCTAAAACAAATCTCAGCGCCGCCAGAATCCACAGCACCAGGCTTGCGCCCGTCAGGAATCTGACCTGAAAGAGTGCCCCAGGATTAAGGGAAGAATCCTGACGCTTGAGCCTTCTTGAATAATCGACCATCAGTGCTATTGCGAGCACGAGGTAGATTAGAAACTGGGTGATGACGACGGTAGACCTGACGTAATACCACTGGCCCATGTCCGCCTGATTATATTCCGCAATCAGGCTGGCGAGTTTCGCCTCGCGGCTCTGAAGATAATAGGGCAGCAGGTAAAGTACGCAGAGCGCGAACGGGATGAAGTGCAGTGTGTCCCTGCGCCTGAAGACGGGTCTTCTTGAGGTCAGGGCTTTGAGATAAAGAAAAAGTAGCGGGCCAACAAGCAGAGAGAAGGGGTCGTGCAGGCGGCTGAGGTGCGGGAAGAGCAGAACGTAGTTGCTGGTTCTCAAGACCGCGCCGAAGAGAAAGATGGAGACGGCTATGACGAAGGCCGCGAGAATCCTGTTGACTACGGGACGGCTGCGCCTGACGCTCAACAGCGCTAGCGCCAGAAGCACTCCCTGAGCAGCGCCGAAAAGACTTAAGATTGCCAGCAGGCTCAAAGATAGTTGCATAACTTGAGAAGCGTCCGCTCTGGTGTCGTGAAGTTAAAGGGAGAGTATTAAACCCTTGGCTCGTCCGTCCGGCGGAAGAATTTAACACACACCGGCTCAGGATGAAACTCAATGGGCGCGCTGCCTCGCGCTCTTGCGCTGCATAAGCTCTACGCGATTGCCGAAGGGGTCTCGGAACTCGAAGCGGTCGTAATCGGGAATCGGGATGCCCTCAAGGATTTTCACGCCCGCGCGCTCAAGCTCCACACGCGCGGCATCTAAATCCTCGACTTCAAACGCGACGTGTCTTTTAGAGGCCGCGCGGTCTGCAACCTCTTCCGTGCCGAAGTGTATTGCTTGGTCGCCTACCGTCAGCCACAAGCCGCCGCGACCGCGCAGAGCGTCCGGCTTTGGCACTTCCGTCAATTTCAGCACGCCGCAATAAAAGCGCCTGACTTCATCTTCGCTCCCCAGGGGAACGCTTATCTGTACATGGTTGATTCTCTCTATACGCATTGGCCCTCTTCCCATATGACAGGCTACAATCTATGCGTTACCGATTTTATATTGAATCGTGCGGTTATGTCTTTATTCAACTGCCTAAAGTGGCCGGAGATGCGCGGCGTGGCTATGGAACTCATAGCGCGCATGCACGCGGGGCACAAAGTGGGCACAGGGTTTTCCATCCCCGTAGTAGATTTCGCGCGCATCTTTGCGCCGGGAGCGCCAGAGGCGGAGTTGGAGAAAGTGCGTGCGCGCGGCGATATATATTTCGAGCCTGCGAGTAAAATGGCTGGAACGTTTGCGCTCGGCAAGGGGC
>JACVRN010000030.1 GCA_014534425.1 Pyrinomonadaceae bacterium | reverse complement strand
GATCTCGACGATCTGGCGAGAGAGCGCAGTGACGGCGTCGAGATGCGCGAACGGTGTGGCGGTCGCTGGGTCCGTGTACTCGTCCGCTGGAACATAGACGGCCTGAATCGAAGTGATAGCGCCCGTCTTGGTGGAAGTGATGCGCTCCTGCATCTCGCCCATTTCGGTCGCGAGGTTCGGCTGGTATCCCACGGCAGAAGGCATGCGCCCCAGAAGCGCGGACACTTCGGAACCCGCCTGCGTGAAGCGGAAGATGTTGTCAACGAAGAGCAGCACGTCCATGCCCTGGTCGCGGAAGTATTCTGCGACGGTGAGGCCCGACAGTGCAACGCGCAGGCGTGCGCCCGGCGGCTCCGTCATCTGACCGTAGATGAGCGCGACCTTGGATTTCTCTATGGCCTCCATGTCCACCTTGGTCATGTCGAACTCGCCGGTCTCTTCCAGGTTGTTGTAGAAGCTGTCGCCGAAGTCTATAACCTTTGACTCGACCATCTCGCGCAGGAGGTCGTTGCCCTCACGCGTTCTTTCGCCTACGCCTGCGAAGACCGAAAAGCCGGAACGAGCCTTGGCGATGTTGTTAATCAGTTCCATGATGAGCACGGTCTTGCCTACGCCCGCGCCGCCGAACAGTCCAATCTTGCCGCCGCGAAGGAAGGGCTGTATGAGGTCTATGACCTTGATGCCCGTCTCGAACATCTGAAGCTCTGTAGCCTGTTCGTCAAAGTCCGGCGCGTGACGATGAATCGGATAGCGCTGCTCGGCTTTGACAGGCCCCAAGTTGTCCACAGGCTCGCCTATGACGTTGAGCACGCGGCCTAAGGTGCCTTCGCCCACGGGGACTGTGATAGGCCCGCCCGTGTCAATGACCTTCATGCCGCGCACCATGCCGTCCGTGGGCAGCATGGAGACGGTTCGCACGCGGCCTTCGCCCAGGTGCTGCTGCACTTCGCAGACGACATTGATGGGCGTCGGCACGTCGAAACCTTCGGACGTGACACGCAGCGCCTGATAAATAGGCGGCAGGTGATGTTCGTCAAATTCTACGTCAACGACAGGGCCAATAATCTGCACCACGCGTCCGGTGGCCTGCCCTTCGCTGAAGCTTCCATTAGGCGTAACCATACTCTTTTAGCTCGACTCCTCTTTAAGTAGCGTCCAATAAGCAAAAATTTGAAGTAAACTGAAGCCTGAAAAGATAACACATCGCTTAAACCGAAGGCAAAGCGCGAGCGATTTGTGTGTAGCGTGTGCCACCGTCTAAAACTGCGGCGGCGGGGGCGGCAGGGGGAAAGAGTTATCGCGGGACTTGGCGGCCAGTATGCGGCGTGCAATCGTCACACCTCCAATCGCGGCAGCGATGGCAGCGATGTACATGATGAGCCTCAGTCCTCCAGGTAAATCCTCGGGCCATCCGAAGGCTGCTATTCCGATTCCGTAAATAATACTGAAGCCGAAAATCACTATGAACTCGCCAGCGAGCCAGGCACCCACGCCAATCAGGCTCCAGGCCAGAGCGCTGCGGTTTCGCTCTCTTGCCAGGGCCGACATCATCTTTGGAATGCGATAAATCAGGAAGTAGAGTTCTATCATTTCGCGCCCCCTGCTCTTTCTGCTGAAAGCTGCGCGCTGAAAGTCTATTCCGTTTCCGTCTCGTCAATGCGAATCTTCATGCGCCTGAGGGTTCGCATGTCGTCGTCCGTCAATTCCAGCGTCACGTCTTTGTTAGCCTCTTCATCCTGCTCTCCAAGATGGCGCAGCCCGATTTCCAGGCGCAGGGTCAACTCAAGCTCGTAGCCCACGTCGCGCAAACGTCCTATGGCGACCGCGACCTCCGAAGATTTTTCGACCGCAGAGTTGATGGCCGCGCCCAACTCTTCGACAATCTGTTTGGCTTCGTCGTTAATATCCACCTGCAATAACCCTCTTGGCTTTAAAAGAGAATGAGTTTCGTGCTGCTTACCCGGCTGATGCTAAGCGAGCAAAGCACGCGCGGTCAACACGAGATGATAATGATTAGGGTTTATTGCTCCCGCTATTCCACTGTGCTACGCTTTCGCTCTTAGAACGCATAACTTTTCTTCAGTGAATTATGGCAACGAAGACGAGTGCCGAGCGGCGCGAGCATTTTGAGACAAGCTCCGGCATAGAACTGCCCACGGACTTCAATCCGTCGAACGTGGACGCGGTTGATTACGAGCGCGATTTAGCCGCGCCCGGCGAATATCCGTACACGCGCGGCATTCGTCCGAACATGTATCGCGGGCGCTTCTGGACTATGCGCCAGTACGCTGGCTATGCGACCGCCGAAGAATCCAACGCGCGTTACAAGTATCTTCTCGCACAAGGCACCACGGGCTTGTCCGTGGCTTTTGACCTTCCGACGCAGATTGGACTTGATTCGGACGACCCTCTGGCCGTGGGCGAAGTGGGCAAGGTCGGCGTGGCGATTGATTCTCTGGAAGACATGCTGCGGCTCTTCGACGGCATACCGCTAGACACCGTCTCAACCTCCATGACCATCAACGCGACCGCTTCCACCCTGCTCTGTCTCTATCTGGCCGTGGCAAGGAAGCAATCGGTCACGTTCGATAAAGTCAACGGCACGATTCAGAACGACATCCTGAAGGAGTACATAGCGCGCGGCACTTACATCTATCCGCCCGCACCTTCATTAAGATTAGTAACTGACACCTTCGCCTTCTGCGCGCGAGAGGTGCCGAACTGGAACACTATTTCGATTAGCGGTTATCACATACGCGAAGCTGGCTCAACAGCCGTGCAGGAAGTCGCCTTCACGCTCGCGGACGCCATAGCCTACGTTGAAGCCGCGCTTTCGACGGGTCTTAGGATTGACGATTTCGCGCCTCGTCTCTCTTTCTTCTTCAACGCGCACAATAATCTTCTGGAAGAGATTGCGAAGTTCCGCGCCGCCCGCAGGCTCTGGGCCAGAATCATGCGCGAGCGATTCTCTGCGCGCGACCCGCGCTCACTTATGCTGAGGTTCCACACGCAGACCGCAGGCTCTACGCTCACGGCGCAGCAACCGGATGTCAACGTAGTACGCACCACGATTCAGGCGCTCGCCGCAGTGCTGGGCGGAACGCAATCGCTTCACACGAACTCTATGGATGAAGCGCTGGCGCTTCCGACCGAAGACGCGGCGCGCCTCGCCCTTCGCACGCAGCAGGTCATAGCCTTTGAATCCGGCGTGGCCGACACCGTTGACCCGCTCGCAGGCTCTTACGCCATAGAGCAACTGACCGGTGAGATAGAGCGCCGCGCACGTGATTACATAGAGAAGATAGACACTATGGGCGGAATGCTGCGCGCGATTGAGAGCGGCTATGTGCAGCGAGAGATTCAGGAGGCGGCCTACAAATATCAGAAGGCTGTGGAGACCGGCGACGCTGTAGTCGTGGGCGTCAATCGCTTTCAGGTGGAAGAGGAATCAGACATCCCCACGCTTCGCTTGGATGCCTCAATCGAGCAGTCGCAGGTCGAGCGCGTTCGCGCCCTTCGCGCACGCCGCGACTCGGAGAGAGCCGAGACCGCGCTCGTGCGGCTTGAAGAGGCCGCGCGCGGCACGGAAAATCTTTTGCCGCACATCCTGGAATGCGTCGAAGTGTTCGTGACAGTCGGCGAAATCAGCCACCGCCTGCGCCGCGTCTGGGGCGAATACCACGAGGCCGTGACGTTATAGAAATGAGCAGCAATCCTGAGAAGAGCAGTCTTTCCGGTTTGATTACCGAGGCCGGAAAGATTAGAGACGAAGCGGGCGCTACCTTCGGAAGCCTCTCGCCCGCGCAGCTTAACTGGAAACGCAGCGCCGAAGAGTGGAGCGTAGGCCAGTGCTTCGACCATCTGATACTGACGAACAGGCCGTACTTCCCGCTCTTTGAAAAAATCATCGCGGGCGAGCACAGGCGAACGCTGTGGGAGCGCGTGCCGGTCTTGCCGGGCCTCTTTGGAAAATTGGTGCTCGGCGCGGTCAAGCCTGAATCGACTCGAAAGGTGAAAGCGCGGCCCGCCTTCGTTCCGGCAGCGAGCGAAGTCGACGGTCAAATCATCAGCCAGTTCGCGCAGCATCAGGATAATCTCATGCGACTGATGAAGGCTACGGAAGGGCTTGAGCTTGAGAAGATAATCATCACCTCTGCTGTCTCGC
This sequence comes from Pyrinomonadaceae bacterium, assembly GCA_014534425.1. Taxonomy (GTDB): domain Bacteria; phylum Acidobacteriota; class Blastocatellia; order Pyrinomonadales; family Pyrinomonadaceae; genus JACVRN01. The sequence goes on along the minus strand of JACVRN010000030.1, from coordinate 41,154 downwards.
CCGTCGTCACCTACAGCCTCCTGGACGGCTACCGAATACTAATCACACACGAGCGCAGACACTTTCTCCAAGCCGAAAGAGTAATGGCCGCCGAAGAATTTCCAAGAGCGTGAAAGCTCGTCAAGAAATAAATTAACAGGATGGACAGGATAAAAGCATAAACATTTATTTCCTCTTTATCCTGTCCATCCTGTTAATTTCCTTCGTTACGCTTTTCGTTTACAATCGGCTGAAGGTTGATTCCGAAAAATATGTCGCACTTACTTGAAGTCAGAGACTTGCGGACGCAATTTCCTACGCGCGCGGGGCTGGTGCGCGCGGTTGACGGCGTGAGCTTTTATCTGGACAAGGGCGAATTGCTGGGGCTGGTGGGGGAATCCGGCTGCGGGAAATCCATCACGGCTCTCTCGGTCATGCGCCTGATTGCTCCTCCGGGAAAGATTGTCGGCGGCAGCATCACCTTCGACGGCGAAGAGTTGCTGAAGCTCTCGGATGAGCGCATGCGCGAGATACGCGGCGACGACATAGCCATGATTTTTCAAGACCCCATGACCTCGCTCAATCCAGTCTTCACCATTGCGAGCAGATTGGCGAGGCGCTTCGTCTTCATCGGAAACTATCAAAGCAGGACGCGCGGCGCGCAACCATCGAGGCCATGCGAGAGGTGGCGATCCCTGACCCTGCGAGACGCGTGGACGATTACCCGCATCAGTTGTCGGGCGGCATGCGACAGCGCGTGATGATTGCGATGGCGCTGGCCTGCGATCCCAAGCTTTTAATCGCGGACGAGCCTACGACGGCGCTCGACGTGACGATTCAGGCGCAGATTCTTGAACTCCTGAACGAGCTTAGAAGAACAAGAGAGTTGGCCGTGCTGCTCATCACGCACGACCTGGGCGTGGTCGCGGAAGTCGCAGACCGCGTGGCGGTGATGTACACGGGCCGCATCGTTGAAGAGTCTCCGGTCGAAGAATTGTTCGCGCGGCCCAAACATCCTTACACGGAAGGCTTGCTGCGCTCCGTGCCTAAGCTGACGATTGAGGACGTGGAGAAGAAGAAGCGGCTGGAGACGATTGAGGGAATGGTGCCTAGCCCCACGGCGTTGCCTACGGGATGCCATTTCGCGCCGCGCTGCCCGCATCGCATGCCGCGCTGCACAGAAGGCACGATTCCGCTTTATGAACTGGAAGGCGAGGTCTCTGTCCGTTGCGTGCTTTATGATTTGGCCGCAGCCGTCGAAGCAGACCACAGAGAGGAAAGGGCCGGGGCGGGTGAGTGAAGGATTGAATTTCGATTTGAGGCCGGAAGCCGCGAGCGTGCCGGAGCGTGAAGCAAACGCTGCACGCGCGGCTGATGCCTTGCAACAGGATGCGGATGAGCTTGTGCGCGTGCGCGCTCTCGTCAAGCATTTTCCTGTAGAGGGAAGCCGCGATGTTGTGCGCGCAGTCGACGGCGTGACCTTTGAAATCCTTAAAGGCGAAACCCTGGGGCTGGTGGGAGAGTCCGGCTGCGGGAAATCCACTGTCGGTCGCTGCCTGCTCAGATTGATTGAGCCTACGAGCGGCGAGGTGAAGTTTGAAGGGCGCGACGTGCTGGCTACGGGCGGGCGCGAGTTGAGGGAGTTGCGCCGCGAGATGCAGATTATCTTTCAAGACCCGTACGCGAGCCTCAATCCGCGCGTGCGAGTGCGCGACATCATAGCAGAGCCTCTGGTGATTCACGGGATAGGCAATCGTGAAGAGAGGCGTCGGCGCGTGGCAGAGCTTCTCAGCCGCGTAGGTCTTGACCCGGATTACATGAATCGCTACCCGCACGAGTTTTCGGGCGGCCAGCGACAGAGAATAGGCATTGCGCGGGCGCTTGCGCTGAACCCGAAGCTGATAGTCGCGGACGAGCCTGTTTCGGCGCTGGACGTTTCCGTCCAGGCGCAGGTCGTGAATCTCTTGCAGGATTTACAGAACGAGTTGGGGCTGACTTATCTCTTCATCTCGCACGGGCTGGCCGTGGTCGAACACATCTCTACGCGCGTGGCCGTCATGTACCTGGGGCGCATAGTCGAGATTGCGAGCGCGGCAGAGCTTTATTCCGCCCCGCTTCATCCTTACACGAAGGCGCTACTGTCGGCCATCCCCGTGCCCGACCCGCGCCGCCAACGCGAGCGCATAGTCTTGCAGGGCGACGTGCCCACGCCGATTAATCCCCCTTCCGGCTGCCGCTTTCGCACGCGCTGTCCGATGGCGATTCCCGAATGCGCGCAGATTGACCCTGACCTGCGCGAAGTAGAGCCGGGCCACACGGTCGCCTGCATACGCGTCCCCGGCTGGGCCGAAGCGCCCACGGCGGCTTAACAACGCGAAGGTTAGTACAGGCTGAAACATCTCCTCTATCGGTTGCGTACAAACCCTCCGGCGCGTGAGGTGGATTTACGCGCCGGTCTCTAGAGGATAGAATTATCACCCGCCGCTCTTTAGGATTAAGACGCCTGGAGGAAAATCATGAGTGAACAGAACAGCCCCGGCTTTGGGCAGGATGCTCAAGGCTTTGTGCCGCCACCGCCGCCCGCTTTCCCGCATGATGACCAGCCCACAGGGCCTGTGCTCTCAACCGGAGAGACGCTCTCCGGCATCTTCTTTGATCCGGCACGCGTCTTCGAATCTTTTCGCGTGCGCCCTAGATTTCTGGTGGCGGCCATTATCATCACGGTGCTGATGCTCATCTTTACCATCAGCTTCTTTCAGCGCGTGGGCTACGAGAACATCATGCGCTCCGCCATAGAGAACAGCCCGCGCGCAGACCAGATGACCGAAGAGCAGAAGGAGCGTGCGCTCGACATTTATCGCAACCCGATTGTCAAAGCCATTACCTACATCTCGCCCATCTTCAACATGGCTACCTTTTTCGCGGCGGGCGCAGCGCTTTACCTGCTGGGCGTGATGGCTATGGGTAAATCAACGACCTATTCGCGCACTCTGGCAGTGTGGACATATTCATCGCTGCCGCCGTTTCTGCTGTCGATGCTGGCGAACTTCGCGCTGCTCTTCATAAAGTCGCCGGACGAGATGGACATGGCGCAACTAGGGCGCGGGCTTGTGCACGCGAACCTGAGCTTCCTTGTAGACTCAAAGGGCCATCCTGTGCTTTCGACGCTGCTCGGAGCCTTCGATGTCTTCAAGTTCTACGGACTGTTCCTGGCTTCTCTGGGCTTGCAGAAAGTAGCCAAGCTGAAATCCGGCGCGGCCTGGACGGTCGTCCTCGCAATCTGGCTCATAGGAGTGGTCGTAGCCATCGCCTGGGCGCTCATCACAGGCAACGCCATGGGATGAGATAAAGCAAAAGTAAAAATAGAAAAGGCAGGAGTGAAGAAAGAGAAGCTCTTCTTCGTCCTGCCTTTTCTATTTTCTTACTCGTACCTGAGCGCTTCAATAGGGTCTAGGCGTGCGGCCTTCCAGGCGGGCCAGAGGCCGAAGATGAGACCTATGCCGACAGAGGCTACGAAGCCGCCAATGGGTGCCCAGAGCGGAACGTAAGAGGGAACTACCAGGCGTATAAGAAGGGTTGTCAGCCAGCCTATCCCTAAGCCTATGAGACCGCCTATGCCTGTCAGCGTCATGGCTTCAATCAAAAACTGCATGAGGATGTCGGAGCGGCGTGCGCCTATGGCTTTGCGAACACCTATCTCGCGCGTTCTTTCGGTCACGGAGACGAGCATGATATTCATCACGCCTATGCCGCCGACCATCAGTCCTACGGAAGAGATGACGACCATCGCTATAGCAACGCCCGCCGTGATGGCGCGGAAATTTTCGAGCAGCGCGTCCGCAGTCTGAAGCCCGAAGTTGTTAGGCTTGCCGAATGGAACCTGGCGACGCACGCGCAGGAGGTCTGTAATCTGATCCTGGGCTTCCTGCATCTGCCCCATGCGGCCCACGGCAAGTATATAAATCTCGTCTTCGCTAGGCTTCAACTTACGCGCGACGTTGAAGGGGACGTAGACAACGTTGTTCGCGTCGTCACTGCCTCCGCCCGTCAAAAACTGCTCACGCTTTTGCAGGACTCCGACGACGCGAAACTCTCGGCCCCCTATGTCTATCGTGTTGCCTATGGGAGATGAATAAGGAAAGAAATCGTCCGCGACCTTAGAGCCTATGACGCAGACTTCCTGGTTGGTGTCGTTCTCGAACTGTGAAAAGAAGCGCCCTTCGCTGATTATCTGAACGCCCGCGCGCTCGAAATCCGGCAGCGTCCCTTGCAGGGCGACAGCCGCGCTGGTCTTGCCTTCGCGCGAGACCAGAACCTTCTGGCCGAAAAAGTTATTGGTTATATCTAGGAAGGGAACCGATATTTCTACGGCGGGAAGATTGGCTATGGCTATCGCGTCGTCGTAGGTCAACTCTTTCCTCATGCGCTCTTCGCGCGAGAGTCGTCCGACGTGTATGCCCGGATTGAATTTCGTGATGTAGATTGAGCGCGTGCCGAAGGATTCAATCTCGCGCTTTACGGTCTCGTCAATGCCACTGATGATTGAAGCTATAGCCATCACAGTCCACACGCCAATCACCACGCCCACCACCGTCAAAAGCGAGCGCAGCTTATTGGCGCGCAGAGTATCAAGCGCCATCTTCAGATTCTCATAAATGTCACTGCGAATAAGCTTCATAATTAAGCTGTCAGCAATCAGCAGTCAGCTTTAAGACGGGTGGCTGAAAGCTGACTGCTGATTGCTGATTGCTGATTGCTAATCTGCTCTTAAAGCTTCAATCGGGTCTAGTCTCGCGGCCTTCCAGGCGGGGAAGATGCCGGAGAGAATTCCTATGCCTGCGCTGACGGTGACGGCGACGATGACGGCGGCTATGGAAAGGTAGGTCGGGAAAAAGACGGCTGTCAGAACTCTGCCGACTATCCAGGCGATGGTGACGCCGATTGCGCCGCCTATGGCCGAGAGCGTGATGGCCTCTACCAGAAACTGCTTGAGAATATCCACGCGACGCGCGCCCAGGGATTTTCGTATGCCAATCTCCTTCGTCCTTTCGGTCACGGAGACGAGCATGATGTTCATGATGACTATGCCGCCGACGACGAGCGCGATTGACGGGACGGCTATGGCTACAATCGAGACCGTGCCGAAGATGCGGTCGCGTATGCCCGTGATGGCGTCGGGCGTGATTACCCCGAAGTTGTCCCGCTCGCCCGGATCAAGCTTGCGGCGCGTTCGCATCAGAAAGCGCGCCTCTTCGACTGCATCGTTGAAGGTCTGATCCGTCTTGGACGTGGCGACGAAGGCGAGCATGCGGTTGCGCGTGAAGCCGCCGAAGTTGTTGCCGTAGGTCTTCAAGGGCAGCCGCACGAAGTTGTCCTGCGGCACGCCGAAGACCGTGCCCTTGACGGGCGCAACGCCGATGACTCTATAGGGAATGCCGGAGATGGTTATTTCCTGTCCCAGAGCATTGCCGCCAGGGAAAAGCTTGGAGGCCACGTCCGCGCCTATGTAAGCGACGCGCGCCGCAGAGTCGTTCTCGGTTTCGGTGAAATAGCGACCGTCGGCTATGTCCAGGTTCTCTATGTCGGCTATGTTCGGCGTAGTGCCGCTCACAGGAACCTCATCCAGAATCTCCGAGCCGCGCTTGACCTGAGCGCGTGTGGCGTTCGCCTTAACGCCTATCTTGTCAATCAGGGTCGCGCGGGCGCGCAGGTACTCGTAATCTTCGAGCGTCAACTCTTTATTGCGGCGCTGCGCGGCGTTGATGGTGTCTATGTCTTTGAAATCCTCGAAGGCGAAGCGCTGAACGGTAAAGGATTTCGAGCCAATGCCTGCAATCTTCTCGTCTATGTAGGTGTTAAAGCCCTGTATGAGAGAGACGACCACGACGACCGCCGTCACGCCTATAATCATTCCAAGGAGCGTCAGGACGGAGCGCAGCTTGTGCGCCCAGATGGCCGCAATCGCAAGTTTTAGGGTCTCTACAAATTTCACTACTAGTTTCTACGCACGGCGGGGGAGTTTGGTTACAAGAACTAATTGGATGCGCCTATGTTACACCAAGTGGGCTGGCATTTCTGTGCCAATTCTGTTCCGACTTCACGCTTCAGTTACTCGTAACGCAAAGCTTCAATGGGGTCTAGGCGTGCGGCTTTCCAGGCGGGCCAGAGGCCGAAGATGATGCCGACCATGGCGGAGATGCCTATGCCTACGGCAATAGCCCACAGGGGCACAAAGGCCAGAAGCGGCGAATACTTGTTCATCAAAAGGCTGAAGACTTCGCCCACGGCCAAACCGGCAAAGCCTCCTATGGCTGTGAGCGCCACGGCCTCTATCAAAAACTGCGTGAGGATATTAAAGCGCGTCGCGCCAACGGCCTTACGTATGCCAATCTCCTTCGTCCTCTCCGTCACGGAGACGAGCATGATATTCATCACGCCTATGCCTCCAATCATGAGCGCGACGAAAGAGATTGCCGTCAGCACTAGCGCGGTTGCGCCCGTCAGTTGATTGTAGATGTCCAGCAGAGAGTCCTGCGTAGAGATGCCGAAGTTATTGGGCGCGCCCGGCGGCACACGCCTGCGGCGCCGCAGTATGTCCGTAATCTCGTTAACGGCATCTTTGACATGGGCGCGCGATTTAGGACGCACGACGATGGCGAAGAGCGTGCCCGGCACGGTGTAATCCGGGTAATACTTGTCGAAGGTCGCAATCGGTATGTAGACCGCGTTGTCGCGCGACTGGCCGAAGAAGTTGCCCATCGGCTCCATCACTCCTATGACCAGAAAGGGCGTGCCGTTAATCTTTATCTCTTTGCCTAGCGGCTCTTCATTGGGAAAGAGAGCGTTGACCACGTCCTTCGCCAGCACTGCTACGTTCGAGCGCTCCTGCATGTCTATGTCGCCTATGAAGCGGCCACGCCCGACGTAAGCCGAATGAGTAAACTCGTAGTAGGGCGTGACGCCTATCAGAATGGGCGTGTCCGTCTGACGGTCTGCATAGCGCACGGTGGCGGCTATGTTGCGATGAAGCGGCGAGACGCTGGCGGCTGCGTCGCACTCGCGGCGGATTGCGTCCGCGTCCTCAATCGTCAACTCCTTGCGCTGGCGCTCCTCCATAGAGCGCATCTCTGGCGGGCGTCCGAAACCCGGATCATACTTGGTGATGAAGATGGTGTTCGACCCCAGGGCTTCAATCTGCTCTGCGAAGGCGCGGTTGAGTCCCTGAATGATAGAGACCATGAAGATGATGGTGATGACGCCTATGCTCACGCCCAGGATAGTGAGCGACGAGCGAAGCTTATTCGCCCGCAAAGTGTCCACAGCCATCAAGGCCGACTCTTTAACATCATCGAATCTCACTTCAATTCACCTTGCTGTAAACGTCCAGCATGCGGCCAGTTTTATCAAACTGCACGTTGAGTTCGTAGCCACGGCTGCGGTTGATTATCTTCCACAGGGGGCCGCGCGAATTGCGCGCGTACCAGTACCAGTTCTCATCCGTAGCGCTCTGCTCTACCTGGTCGGGTTCTCCTGCGATGGCGCGAACCTCTTCTTTGCTTAGCCCCGCGCGCCCCTGCAATTTCCAGTAGCCGCCTTCAAGGCGGTTTGAAGCCATGCGATAGACCAGATATTCGCGCCCGACCTCAAGCGCAAAGAGCGCCACCACTATGCTAAGAATAATGACAACCCGCTTTTTCATAATTAAGCTATCAGCTATCAGCTATCAGCAGTCAGCTTTTGTCTTTGCTGATAGCTGACTGCTGATAGCTGATGGCTATTCTGCTCTTAAAGCTTCAATCGGATCGAGCTTGGCGGCGCTCCACGCGGGCCAGAGACCACTGACGATGCCCACGATTGAAGAGACGCCGACGCCTAGCACAGCCGAGCCTACGCTCACCAGTAGCGGAAAACCTATCAGCAGCGCTATGACGTAGGCCAAGCCGAAGCCTAAAAGGACGCCGAGCGCGCCTCCTATGGCCGTGACCGTGACGGCCTCAATTAAAAACTGCATCAATATATCTTGGCGTCGCGCGCCAACGGCCTTTCGTATGCCAATCTCTTTCGTCCTCTCGGTCACGGAGACGAGCATGATATTCATTACGACTATGCCGCCGACTACAAGAGAGATTGCGGCCACGCCTATGGTGACGATGTAGATGTTGGAGGTCGCTTTGCCGTAGAGGTCTAGGAAGACATCCTGCGTCTCAAGCGCGAAGCCGTCGTCTTCATCCTTAAAAGTCTTGCCGCGACGATTACGCATGATGGTTCTGACCTGGTCTTCTACCAATTCCAGTTGGTCTGCCGATTGCGCCTGTATGAAGATGATAAGTGAATCGTGCGCGCCGTAAATCTTCTGGTAAGTCTCGAAAGGAATATAGACGACATTGTCGCGCGAGATGCCGAAGATTTTGCCCAGAGGCTCCACCACTCCCACGATTTGAAAGGGGCGGCCACTGATGCGTATCTGCTGGCCCACGACTTTATCGGGCGAGGCACCACCAAAGAGATTGTCTATCAAGTCCGTGCCTATGACGCAGACCTCGCTCGCGCCCGTCCCTTCAGGCTCAGACCAGGCGCGGCCCGCAGCGATTGTTCTGTTGTCCATGTCCAGCACGGAGAGCGTAGTGCCGCGCACAAGCACCGCCTCCATCTTTTGATCCCCGCGCTTGATGGTTTCGGCTGGAGCGTTGGCGGCGACGCCCGTTCGCCAGCAGGAGGTGCAGAGACGCATCACCGCCTCAGCATCCTCTTTGGTGACATCCTTGCGGCGGTTGAACTTGACGAAGTCCTCGCGCGAGGTAATCACCATGGGGCGCTTGCTGACGGTGAAGACCGTCGAGCCTTGCGACGAAAAGGTGGTGGCGACCGTTTGATCCAGGCCCTTGATGATGGTCACGACGGCTATCACAGCCGACACGCCTACGACTATGCCTATGAGCGTCAGGCCCGTGCGTAGCTTATTCGTTCGCAGGCTCATGACTGCGACTCGAAACGATTCCCACAGTGCAGCGAATGGCATGGCTCGTAAATGGTAAAGCGCAAATACTGAATAGACAAAGATAAATCTTTCAGGCGCGCGAGGTGACTAAATTTATACGCAATTAATGGCCGCCAGGTTTATATAAAAAGCTTGAAATTAATCACGGCTTAAGGTATAAGGTGGGGCAATCGGATGAATGCTGAATGTATTCATCTAGCGCTTGCTGGTGTGAGTACAGTGAGCGCGCCTCCTATGAACGTAGAAGGGTTAAACGTGAGCAAGCGGCGAGATTAGAAATAGTCTCGCCGCTTTTACTTTCAATTTACTGCTCTTGCCCGTTAAGGCTTGATGCTTATCTGAAGCTGTAGAGTATCGCGCTGTCTATCAGGTAGACATCGACAATCCATGTACCGCCAAGAGGAGTCGGCGGGTTGGCAGGCTTGCTGCCTCGGAAGGCTATCAGGTTGCCGGTCGAGAGCGCCGTTTCGAGCAGGGTTTGCAGATTATGCGCGCTCGTCAAAACTGCTACTGTTCCGCCGGGCTTGTCGCGCAGCGTAACCAGCGCATGACAGCCTTGAAACTGCGGAAGCGCGTAACCTTCTACCAACGTGACGTGCCCGAACAGTTCTACGGCGGGGCCTGGAACCTGTTTGGCATCGGCCTTCGCCTTTATCCCTGTGTCGGTTGATTCACTTTTGTTTGGCATGACTATTTCTCCGTTCGTGAGATAACCCGATGGCGGGTTAAGTTGATTGACCTGGCTGCCGTATGCGGAATCGCTAACAGAGGTCGGCAGAAACGACTGCTAGAGGCTTCGGACGCGAGGCGCTAATGAATCTTCATCAGCAATACACCTGAGGATTCATAATGCCCTCAAGGTCGCAATCCACATGCCAGCCCTCAAGCCTTGCTCGCCATAAACAATTCAAGCCGCAATCCACAGCTTTTATCTTGACGCAGTGGAGAGATGTCTACGAGTGAGGACAACAGAAGGCCAGCGTGTAGACTTTTGTTGACTAATGAAGGAGAAAGAAATTAACAGGGATAGACAGGATAAGCAGGATAAAAGAGAAAGTCTTCTTTATCCTGCTTATCCTGTCTATCCCTGTTTGATTGAAGCGCCGTTTTTATCTGATGCGCTCGTCTTTTTCTATCATGCCGTCACGTATGGAGATGACGCGGTGCGCGCGTGCGGCTATGTCCGGTTCGTGCGTCACAAGGATGATGGTGTTGCCTTCGGCGTGCAGCTTCTCGAAGAGATTCATTATCTCGTAGGATGTGTGCGTGTCGAGCGCGCCCGTAGGCTCGTCTGCCAGAAGGATGGAAGGATGATTCACCAGGGCGCGTGCGATGGCGACTCTCTGGCGCTGTCCGCCGGAGAGTTCGTTCGGGCGGTGCATCATGCGGTCTGCAAGCTCTACGGCGGCCAGAGAAGCCTTGGCCTTTTCGTGACGCTCGCCCGAACTCATGCCAGCGTAGATTAATGGAAGCTCTACGTTGTGCAGCGCCGTGGCGCGTGCCAAGAGGTTGAAGGTCTGAAAGACGAAGCCGACCTCTTTGTTGCGTATGCGCGCAAGCTCGTCGTCGTCCATCTCCGAGACGTTCTTGCCGTTAATCCAGTACTCGCCACTGGTCGGCGTGTCCAGACAGCCAATCAGGTTCATGAGCGTTGATTTGCCGGAACCCGATGGGCCTATGATGGCTAGGTACTCGCCCTTCTGCACGTCGAAGGAGACGCCGTGCAGGGCGTGCACTTTCTCGGAACCCATCTCGTAGGTCTTCCAGATGTCGCGCATGGATATGAGCGCAGCCGGAACGGCGTGCTGCGCCAGAAGCTCGCCTCGCTCCTGCACTCCTTCGGGAAGAGTTTCCATCAATGTAGCATCAGACATTACTTGCCCTCGTTTGAGTTCGTGTTAGCGCCGGGTTTGCGCGTCTGCCGTTTGACGGTCGCGCCGTCCTTGAGTGACTTCAGCACGCGGCTCGGGCCTGTGACGATTTCCACTCCGGCCTGCAAGCCTTCGGTAATCTGTATGTCGGATTCTCCTGTGATGCCCGTCTGGACTTCTACGAACTTCACCTTGTTGCCCTGAAGCACGTAGACGCCCTTGATGTCTTTGGGCTTACCACCCTGCGGGCTGGGCTGCGGCACAGAGCCTTGAACTGTCGGTGCGGGCTGTGCGGTCGCGGGCTTCTCTACTATAGCCTGAAGCGGCACGGCTATAACATTCGGCACGACCTTGGTGGTGATGGTGGCCGTAGCGGTCATGCCCGGTCGAAGAGCGTTGCGTACGTCGTCCGGCATGTTGCGAAGCTCTATCACGACCTTGAACTCTTTGGCCTCCTGAACATTCACGCGGTTTGAGATTCCGCCGGAGCCTGTTGTGTCCGACTTGCCGACGGCGAGAGGATTCTTCTGCATGACTACGCCTTCAAGCTCGCGCTCGCCCATCGCATCGACTTTAACTTTCACGGGCTGGCCCGGTTCGACCGTGGCGATTTCCGTCTCGTCCACGTTGACCTCGACGTTAATCGTGGACATGTCGGCGATGGTCATCAGGGGAGTTGAGCTAAGGTTGGCTATGGCGAACTGTCCGACCTTGGCGGGGATGTCGGCGACCACTCCGTTCAAGGGCGAGCGTTGCAGAGCCTTTGACCTCTGGCTGGACTGTCCGCGCAGCAATGCCTGTTGCTGGTTGGCGCGTGCCTCAGAGGCCGCGACGCTTGCTTCCGCTCTCTGGACTCCGGTGCGCGCGTCACGCACTGCGACTCGCTGCTGGTTGGCGCGTGCGACTGCCTCCTGCACGGCTATCTTCTGCGCTTCCAGATTAGCCTTCGCCGTGCGAAGCGCGACCTGCGCCTGGTCATAGCGGTCGCGGGCCGCGTCATACTCCGCACGCGAAGAGACGCCGGATTCTACAAGCTCGGTCGTGCGTTTAAGCTCGCGCGCAGCCGTGTTGACATCGACCTGCGCGCGGTCAACGTTGGTCTGAGCCGAGACCACCTGCTGGCGTGCCTGAGCGACGGAGGCTTCCGCGACCGTCAAAGCTTGCTGAGCCTGAGCGACTGCGTTCTGAGCGGCCATAACTTGGGTGCGCGCGTTCTGCACGTCGGAGATTGCGACCTGTACGCCTGCGGCCTGCGCTTCCTGGCTGGACTGCAATTGCGTCGGGTCAAGGCGCACAAGCTCTTGGCCCGTGGTCACAAGCTGTCCGGGGTTGACGTAAATCTCCTCTATGCGCCCTGCGACTTCGCTCGTCAGGTTAATGAAGCGCACGGGCCTGACTTCGCCCGAAGCCGTGACGGTGGCGCGAAGCTCGGGTCGGACTTCGACCTTGACGACCGTGACTTCAGGCTCGTCCTTGCGGCTGGCGAAGATGCTGATGACGATAATCAGTATCAGGACTATGCCGGCGGAGGCGGCGATAATAATCTTTTTCTTACGGCTCAGGGCCATTGTGTTTCTCTGTTCCTTTTCCGTCTGGAGGTTTGAGACTCGGTCGGGCCAACCCGCTTTGTGTCAGCAAAGCTTTTACGCTGAAAATTCGTAAACAGTTTCATTATAAGCAAAATAAGCAGAAGCCTGCGAGGCGACAGCCCCGCATTTACAGTCCCAGCCAAAACTTATAAACGATTTGAAGGAGAATAAATTAACAGAAAGGTTGAAGATGCCGCGCATCTTCTGTCAATTGCTTGGGCAATGTTGGTTGCCGCCTATTTTCGTTTCGCGCTACAATACGCTTCAGTTTCTCGCACGGAGCGTGCGGGGCCGACTCGACGGGCCACGAAGAAAAAGGGCGCGCTCGGTTTCTCCCACTCGAACTGCAAAGAGGAAAGTTTATGACCACCTGCGAGAGGTGCAAGACGGAAAATCTGGACGGCTCACAGTACTGCGACGAGTGTGGCGCACCGCTCGGTGCCGCAGCGCGCGGGAAGAAGTCTTCGCTGACGGGCGACACGGGCGGCGAGACCAACGGCAAGAAGCCCGAAGCTGCGGCGTCCGCGCTGGCGGCAGCCAGCGCGCCGGAAGCCGAGCCGCAGTCGGAGGCCACGAAGGTGGCAAAGGTAGCGGCCTTCGCCGCCGCTTCGGGCGCAATCGGCTCGATTGAAGCCATGCACGCCAAGCTGGTCATAGAGCGCGGGCGCTCGGCAGGGAAACAGTTCCCCTTGAGCGATGACGAGTCGCAGATTGGGCGCTGGGACGCCGACGGCGGCATCTTCCCGGACGTTGACCTTGATGCCGACGACCCGGAAGCCAAAGTCTCGCGTCGTCATGCTCGCATCATACGCAGGAACGGCCAGTATTACATTGAAGATTTGGGTTCCACTAACGGAACCTTTATTAATCGCGGGCGACGGCTTCTCCCGGGCGACCGTCACCCCTTGCGAGACGGCGACGAGATAATCGTCGGCAAGACGTTTTTACGTTTCCATATAGTCAAGTAAATCGCAGGTCGAAAATTCTTGCACCGATGGTCGAGAGTCCTACAGGGATGTCCTTCTGTCATGAATGCGGCGCGAAGATTGCGCCCAAAGATCCATTCTGCGGCAACTGCGGCGTGGCTCAGCCCTTGCGCTCTACAGCGCCGGAAGAGAACAGCGCTCGCCTCTCGCTTGCGCCTGCCGCAAGCAGTGCTGTGAGCAGTAGCAGCAGTAATAACTCCAACGAAAACGGCTCCGAACAGGAAGCCATGCCCGCCTCGCAGTTGGACGTTACAGAAAGCCCCGAAGCAAAAAGCTCTGAAGCTGAGGCTGCGAGCGCAAGCCTTGACGATACGGAGACCCCTGAAGAAGCCGCAAGGTCGCTCCTGGATACAACCGAATCTCCAGACCTTGAACCTTTACCTCAGAGCAGCGACGCCCGCTCGGCAAACGACAGTCAACTGGAGAAGACGTACGCGCCCGGCGAAGCCTCCGCTTCGTCTGCGGCGAAGCCCGCGCCCGCAAGAGACACAGGCGAGATAGACGAAGAGCCTCGTCGCGCGGACGTTCCGCACACACAGCGCGCAGGCTCTACTGGTGGACGAAAGAGCGGCTCTAAACAGCTTGAGCCTGGCTTTCTCTTGAACGGTCGCTACGAGATAGTGCGAAGAATCGGCGGGGGCGGCATGGGCGCTGTTTACCTTGCCAAAGATCAGCATCTGGGCGATGCTCCGCGCGCCGTCAAAGAGATGGTCGAATCCCACATTGACGACGCGCAGCACGAGAAGGCCATCAACGATTTCCGCCGCGAGTCGCTGCTGCTGACTTCGCTTGAGCATCCTTCGATTCCGACCATCTACGATTACTTCTACGACGAAAAGGCCGCGCGCTTTTATCTGGTCATGAAGTACATCTCCGGCGGCGACTTTGCAGGGAGGCTCAGAAACTCGCCCAATGGTCGCATAGACGAAAAGACCATCACGGACTGGGCCATACAGGTAGCGGACGTTTTGGATTACCTGCACAACCACAGGCCGCCGATTATCTACCGTGACCTGAAGCCAGCGAACCTGATGATTGACGGGAACTCTGGCCGTGTGATGCTGATTGACTTCGGGATTGCGCGCTGGGTCAAGCAGGAAGAGAAGGGCGTCACGGCTGTAGGCACTATGGGTTACGCGCCGCCTGAGCTTTTCAGTGGCAAGGTAGAACCGCGCTCGGACATTTATTCTCTGGGCGCGACCATGTTTCATCTGCTGACAGGCTCAGACCCGCAGGACAATCCGCTTCTCATCTTCGACTTTACGAAGAACCCCAGGCCGCGCCAGATTAACCCTGCGATGTCCACGGAGATGGAGCGCATACTGATGCGAGCGGTCGAGTACAAGCCTGAGAATCGCTTCCGCTCGGCGGCAGAGATGCGCGACACGTTGATTGCTCACCTGGAGAAGCTGCGCTCTGGACAGGTCTCTTACGGCGCTGCTCCTGCCGCAGAGCTTGGCGGCGAGACGATTCAGACCGAGATGGTCTTTTGCGGCTTCTGCGGCGGGCGCATAGCTGCGGACGATGTTTACTGCGCGCACTGCGGCCAGCGTCAGCCCTTGGTAGGCGTAGGCTCTGCGGCTCTGCGTCAGGCTCGTGCGACCGCCAAGCTCATCGTCACGGGAACGACCGAGTTGGACGCGCAGTTCCAGTTGCAGAAGGAGACTAATCTTGTAGGCCGCTCTGACCCGCACTCGAATATTTTCCCGGAAGTTGACCTTTCCCGCTTCGACCCCGAAACTAAGGTTTCGCGCCGTCACGCGCGCATCTGGCGTCAGGGCGAGACGTTTCTCATCGAAGACCTGAATTCGGTGAACGGGACGGTGATAAACGACGCCGTACGTCTTGCGCCGCACCAGCCGCGCGTGCTGGAATCAGGCGACAAACTGCGCCTGGGCGAAACCACGCTCCATTTCCTTGTCGGATGAAACAAGTAAACAGCATTCAGCGTTCAGCACGTCAGCTATCAGCAAAGAGAACTAAAAGCTGGTGTCCTCTGGCTGAAAGCTGAAAGCTGACGTGCTGAACGCTATTTTTTTATGACTGCAAACGTCGAAAGCAGGCCATTGCCTAAAAGAACGGAAGCCGCGCGGGCGCGCATAGAGGCGCACGTTGAGAGATTTCGCGCTCCCTTCAGCTTGCGCTGCGGCGCGCTCCTGATTGATTACATAGTTCTAGCTGGCATAGTGGCCTTCAGCACGCTCATAGCCCGCTTCTTCGGCGGTGGCGCTCGGCTCGCGGGCGGAACCATAGAGACTATGGGTTTCATGATTGCCGCCGGATTTACTATCCTTAACTTTGTCCTGCTGACGGCCTGGCGCGGGCAGACCATAGGCAAGTGGGCCACAGGGCTTCGCATAGAGCAGATGGACGGAAGGGATTTGAGCGTGCTGCGTGCGCTCGTTCGTCATCTGGTCGGATACCCGCTCTCGCTCCTCACGGGCGGCCTGGGCTTTCTGGTCGCAATATTCAACGCGCAGGGCCGCGCTCTACATGACCTGATAGCAGGCACAGTGGTCGTGCGTGATTTGAGGTCGCGGACTGCTTCGACTGCGCGAGAAGTCAGAGCGCGACAACCCTAGAAGACCTTCGCTTGGAATTAGAAGGTGGCAATGTCCCGACGATGTCCCAACTGTGGAACCGCGTGCGCGCCTGAAGCTCGCTTCTGTCGCCTGTGCGGTACGCCGCTCAGAGCGCCCGGCTCGCCGGACGCGCCCGTCAGCCCCAGCGCAAAGACCGCTCCGCTCTCGGACGAAGGACGTACCACGCACGGCTTCCCCAGCGAAGACGGAAGCGCCTCCGCACCTGAGACCGCAAGGGTCAAGCGCGCCGAGATGGAGAGCATACTGCGCCGCTCTGCTCCTACACCCTCGTCCCTTCCAGAGACAAAGAACTCGCAGCCCTTCGCAGATGACGAAAGCACTCCTGCGCCCGTGACCACCGCGCTCGCTTCCGGCACAGGCAAAGAGCGCGCGGAGGATTCGGTAAAGTCTGTCGAAGCGAAAGGCGCTCAGGAAGAGAAGGCGAGCGTGAACGGTTCTGCCGCCGGGAGCGGCAGCGCCGCCTCTTCCGTTCCGAAGCAAAGAAGCTCGCGCCCGCGCCGATTCTTTCTGGCAGGAGTGGGGCTGGTCGTACTGGCCGTAGGCGCTGGCACTCTGGCCCTCTACTATTCGCGGCGCGCGGCTACGACGGATGAAGATGGCAGCGCCGCGAGCGGCTCTAATGAAGACCGGCGACGCTCTGTGGAAGATAGGCTGTCGGAGGCCGAGAAGCTTTTGGCCGAAGGGAAGACGACGGACGCGATTGCGCGCCTGCGCTCGGCCCTTCGTCTTGAGCCGACGAATCCACGCGCGCACCGGCTGCTTGCGGAAGCTTTGGAAAGAACGGGCGCGGTCAACGAAGCGATTGACGAATACAGAGCGGCTGTGCAGTACGACCCGAACAACGAAGAGACGCAGCTTCGCTACGCTGATGCTCTGAGGCGCGTGGGCCGCACAGAAGAGGCGCGCGAAATCTATCAGAAGCTATCCGCCTCCTCTTCGGAAGATGTCTCGCGCACAGCCAAAGAACAGTTGGCCTCAATCGGGACAGAGCCTACACAGCCTGTTGTGAATGACGCGGAGGGCGAAGCGCGCACGCCGACTCGCACGGAAGAGACGGGAGCGAACAACGCTCTGCCTTCATCTAACTCAACACGAACGAGCGTGGCCCCGCCCACGACCAACAACAACGGGACGGGCGCTGCGCGCTCCAAGAATGACCCCGTCGCAAGCTACAACACGGCCATGAAGATTATCGAAGGCAAAGACATCAGGAAGATGAACCGGGCGGAGTTGATACGCGCCTACGAGCTTTTCCAGTACGCGCAAACGGGGCCGAACTCTGCGGACGCCAACCGTCACCTGCGCGAGCTTGATAAAGAATTATTCGAGCGCCGCAAGCGCAAGCAGTAAATTAAACTTTTACCTCATCACGAACGTTTAGCAGTCTGCGTTCTGACTTCTAACTCGCTTTTGTTATTATTGGGCGCTCGGTTTCATTCAGAGTTTCTATATCAGATATGGCAGAGTTGATTGTTAAATATCCTGATCGTTCGCCGGACACTTTTCCTCTGGGGCGACTACGCATCACCATAGGGCGCTCTGCGCGCAACGACCTGTGCATCCCTGACCCGTTCGCCTCGCGCGTTCACGCCGAAGTGCGCCGCGAGGGCGACCAATATTTTCTACAGGACTTAGGCTCGGCCAACGGCACGCTCTATAACGGAGTGACCGTTGACGGCACCATCTCGCTCAATCCGGGCGGGCGAATTCAAATCGGCGAGACCGAGATAGTCTTCAACGACGGCACGCTTTCGACTATGGGCGCGACCATGATTACGGAGGCGACCGATTCCGTGCCGGAAGCCACCATCGCGCTCAACTCAAGCGACCGCACAACGTCTGGGCTGCTGGAAGCCATAGAGGGAGCGCGCACACAGCCCGCGCCGGATGCTCCGAAGCAGGCCAGCAAGCAGGGCGACCTGCTCGCGCTCATTAGCAAAGTGGGCGTCACGCTTCTGGCTTCTGCCACGCTCTCCGAGACGCTCAATCAGATCGCGCTCCTGGTGTTCGAGGCCGTGCCCGCAGACCGTTGCCTCATCATGATGCGCGATGTTGGAAGCACGGAGTTGAAGGTGGCGGCAGCGCGTCTGCGCGACCGCGAAGGCGAGATAGGCGAGATTCGCATCAGCCGCACTATTATGGAAGAGGTCGTGAGCAAGGGAAAATCCGTGCTCACCTCCGACGCGCAGCACGACCCGCGCTTTATGTCCAGCACCATGACGATTCAGGGCATACGCTCCGTCCTGGCCGTGCCTCTGGGCGTGGGCGAAAACGTCTTCGGAATCGTCTACGCGGATTCTCCCATAGCCGAAGGGCGATTTACGGAAGACCACCTGAAGGTGCTGACTACGCTTGCGAGCGTCGCTGCCATACGTGTCGAGAACGCGCGGCTGCTTGAGGAGCAGATGAAGCGCGAGCGCATGGAGCACGAGCTTCAACTGGCGAGCGAGATTCAGCAGAGGTTCCTGCCGACGGCTCCGCCGCAGATAACGGGCTACGAGCTTCAGGGCATAAGCTTTCCCTGTTACGAGATTGGCGGCGACTATTACGACTTCATAGAGCGCGAAGACCGTCACATGGTAATTGCTTTGGGCGACGTTTCGGGCAAGGGAACCGCCGCAGCGCTTCTGATGTCCAGCCTGCACGCGGCCATACACGCGCAGGCAACTTCGAACAACTCAATCGTCGAAACCATCTCGGAAGTCAATCGCTACTTGGCGGAAAACACTCCGACCAACCGCTTCGTGACGCTCTTTTATGCAGAGCTTGACCCGAAGACGGGCCATCTCTCGTTTCTCAACGCGGGCCATAACCCGCCCATCATCGCGCACGCGGCGGGCACTGTTGAGCATCTGGCGTCGGGCGGGCTGCCGCTTGGAATTATGCCGGAGGCTTTTTATAGAGAAGGTCACACGCAGTTGCAGCCGGGCGACGTGCTGGTCGCTTATTCGGACGGAGTCTCGGAGGCAGTCAATCCGCAGGGCGAAGAGTTCGGCGCGCAACGTCTATACGAAGTCATAGCGCGCAACCTGGACGCCTCTGCCTCGGGCATACGCGACCGCATAGAAGCTGCGCTCTCAAAGTGGGCGCAGGGCACGCCCGCCGCAGACGACATCACGCTCGTCATAGTCAAACGACAGGCGGAAGGCATGTCGGTCGCCGCCACGGGCGGAAGATAAAAGCGCCTGTAAGAAAAATTTTGATGCGCGTGCCTTGAGCAACAACTGGCGGCGCAACATGCATCACAAGCAGGATGAAACGTTCCCTTATGCAGAAACTTTCTCTTAAGAGCTTAATCTGTCTGTCGGCTCTAATGGCGTGCGCGCTCTTTATCCTTGCGTGCCAGCCAGCGCAGCAGCCGTCGAACGGCAACGCGGCGGGCGCAAACTCTAACGCCGCGAACGCCTCTCAGGCTTCCGCTCCTTCGGGCTACATAGATTTGGTGGGCAAGTGGGAAGGCCAGTCTGCGGGGCAACCTTCTACGCTGATTATCAGCAGCCACATGGGCGACACCTTTAGCGGGATGAAGACCGTCGGCGAGTATCAAATAGCCATCGCGGGCGTCGTTGACCTCAAGACGCGCGAGATAATCATACGCGAGACGGACGTTAAGAAAGGCCCTAGCGGCTATCCTCTAGGCGTGGGCAACGGAGTGATTGCTCCGAACGGCAGGCAGATGAGCGGCGAATGGAAAGCCAAAGGAAGCGCCTCCACCTTCTCGTTCTCCAAATAAATTCTCTCTTTAACGGCAGGCGGAGCATTGAAGGGCGTTCGCTGGTTCAAGCGTGAGGCTCGTTTCGCCTCGCTTGACGGGGACGAAGAGATTCCAGAAGGCCGCGCCGCCGTCGCGCATCTCAAAGCGTCCCATCAGCCAGTAGCTTCCGGGCTTGAGGTCTGTGAAGGTGGCGCGTCCTTCGGCGTCCGTCTCCTTGGATTGAAGCACATGCGGCTGCCAGAGCGGCCTTGATTGCTCCACGAATTGCAGAACCTCAGGGCCTAGCGAATAAGCCTCGCGCCTGCGTGCGCTCATTATTCCCGCAAGATTACGCAGCTTCGGATTCTCTCTGAAAACCTTCTCCTGAAGAGGACTCATCTCTCCCTCTTTGAACAGAGAGAGCTTCATCATGTCCTCGTCCAGCAGGTAGAGCGTGGCGGAACCTGCGGGCGCGCGTCTACCGTCTGCGTCCGAGATGCGAGCGCTTACAAGAAGAACTCCGTGCGTGAGACGGCGTGCGCCGACCCACGCCAGAGCAATCAAGACCAGGAGCGCGAAAGCGACAAAGATTAAGAGTGAGACGCGCTTTCGCTTCATGTGCGTGAAAAGGCTTTATTGAATCTTCTGCATCGTCACGGTGACAATGGGCGTCGCGCCTGCCGTGCGATTGTAAGAGACCCAGTAGCCCGCTTTTGGATAGCGCACGAGTTTGAATTTCGAGCCGTCGGCCTTTGCATCCGCCTCTGTGCCTGTGACCTTCTTGCACTCCGGCGCTCCGATTGCGCCCAGGTAGTCAACCGAGATGGCCGTAATCTTCTGCGTATTCTTGTCGTAATAGATTTGTGCTGACTCTTTATCGCTGAAGCTGTAGATGTCCAGTTCGTCCGCCATCTCTTTCGGCTTGCCGAGCTTCAGGCGAGCATCGTCAATCTTCATTCCTATCTGAACGCCTCTGTATTCGCTAAAGCAAGGCTCGTCGTCTTTGCCCGTGGATTTCTGCGCCATGGCGATTGTGCCGAAGGCGCTCAGGCACAGACAGGCAGCAACCAATAACAGAACTTCTTTGACACGATAGCGTGGATTTATTTTGCGAAGCATTACTACTTTCGCCTCCCTTCGAGGATCTGTTTTTTGCTGCGGTCGGAACAACCACAGTGGAGAGTTTCCCTTCTGTGCAGGAAAAATATGCCAAGCGCGCCTGCCAAGTCAATAGTCCTGCGGCAAGAGAAAAATAATCAAAAGGAAAGAGAGGCCGGGGAGCGAAAGTTGTTAGACTAATAATCGCTGGCCTGGAAAGAAACATGACCTCTCGCTTCCGGGCGCATTTTTGATATAATGCACGGCACGAGCCGAAGAGAGCGGGCCGAGGGGCGACCATCAAGGCCGTATCAGCTCTCGACCTATCTTTCGAGCAGAACTTGAAACCTAAAAAGAGAAGCATTCACATCCGCAAACCATAAGCGGGAGGTGCAGCATGAAAAGCATGACGGATAAAGTAGTCGGAATCCTCGGGCTGGCTGCCGTGGCGATTGCTGTCTGGTTGTTCATCCTCTTCTTAACAGCCGTTGATCCCGGCACCAGACTCCCGGACATGTCATACGGCTTGAAATACCTGTGGGGCGCAATTCTGGCTTTCGCCGTGGCCTGCGCCACGGTGGTTGCATATTTCGTGCGTCACCCGAGGGTCGAAGAGCAGATTCATATAACTGACTGACAAGCAGTGACAAGTGACGAGTGACAATATAAAACATCTTCTCGCTCGTCACTTGTCACTCATCACTGATTCTGAGGCTTTGACGGATTCGCTCGGCGCTCTTTTCGCCTATCCCGTCAACGAGGTCAAGCCCGCCGCCTGCGACAAATCGTTTCAGGTCGTCTATGGATGCGATCTTGAATTTCTGGTGAAGCACGGCGGCAGTTTTTCGTCCTACGCCCCTGACCTTTAAGAGGTCTAGCACGGTCTCGGGCGTTTCCTCTATCAGCTTTTCCCACGCGTCGAAGGTTCCCTTTTCGACCATCTCCATAATCTTTCCACTAATGGCCTTGCCTACGCCCGGAATCTCCTGCAAGCCCTTGGCTCCGCCTTCGCGCGCGATTCTTTCCATAGGCGTGGGCCAGGTCTCAATCATGTCTGCGGCGTTGCGATAAGAGCGTATGCGAAATTGATCGTCGCCGCGTATCTCCATCAGGTCTGCCAGGCGGTTGAACCTTTCGGCAATCGCTTCGTTGTCCATACGCTTCCCCTTGATGCTCTTTCTAAGACGGCTTATGAGATTACGCACTGGCCGTTTCTCTCACTCCTTCAGTATCCCTTCGCCGAAAAGCTTCTGCCCCGCAAGCGACGTGTAGAAGCCGTAAACGGCAAGACCTATCATGACGGCAAGAGACAGGATAGTGGCGCTCGAATACCAAGCAGAAAAGTTGGTCGTCATCGGCCAGAAAAAGCTAAGACTAAAGAAGAATTGCCAGGTGATGGCCGCCAGCAGCCCGAACCTTGCGGTCGTCACAGTCAGAAGCGTTGCGATAATCAGGTTCGAGATAATCAAGTGCCATGAGATGGCGAAGAACAGCACTTGAAGAATGAGTATCACCACCCACATCAATATGCCCGCAAGCTTTGGCTTTCGCACGATGATGTACATCAGCAGAAGGAAGAAGAGATAAGCAAGCCCTGCGTTGATGGCCCCCAGTAGGTTATTGCCGAGCAGGCCCATCACCATTACGCGAAAGCCGCGCAGGGTATCCGGGTTAACTGACAGGAGCGGGTAACCCGGCGTTTCGTATCGCTCCTTCAATCCGAAGCCAAGGTAAATCGCCGCCGTGTGGCCCAGGCCCAGAAGGCCGCCCACCAGCACGTCGCGTCCTATCATGGGGTCGCGGAAATCGCCCGCCAGCAGACGGCTCCACGAAATCAGCAGGCGCGGCGCGAAGCGGCGGACGTACGGCTCAAGCGCGATATATGGCAGCCAGAGTGTGACCGACAGGAACAGGGCATCGCGTGCCGCGACGTAGAGCGTCCAAAGCTCTTTGCCGGGCGAGGGTACATGGTCTGCCGCCAGAAATTGGCTGACCAGCCCGACTGAAAAGGCGAAGAAGGCCAGCTTGAACGCGCCCCTGCGGTCGCCCCTGCCCAGTCGAAGGTTGCGGCGCGCCAGCAGAAGAGCTCCTATCGCCACAGCCGCCACCACCAATCCGAAAAAGACAACCGCCGCCCACTCTCTTCCCGTAAAGCTCGTCTCCTCCTGCCGGACGGGTTTCGTCCACGGATAGATGAGTTGAAAGTAAACGGGCTTCGTCTTAAAGCTCGCGGCCTCTACGCGCACAGGAATTTCGGGATGCTCTGGAAGCCTTCCTTCCCAGGCCGCGCGCGTGTCGTAGGCCACGGGCGGCACCCATTGCGAGTCCGTCTTTTGAAAGTTGGCGGCGTCCAGTTCGGCGGCAGTGAAGAGCGCTGTCCAGTCGGGTTCAGGCGTTTCGGCGGTTTGAGTCTCAATCTGTTGAGGCACGCGGTAGAACTCTACCAGCCGCCCGCGAGTGTCCAGCGAAAGATGCGTCAGCCCCGAAATGTTCAAAGGCGGGTCAGGGACACTTCTGCCCGCAAGTACGAGCTTATCCAGATAACGCGGGGCTTGACGATACCAGAAGTATAGAATCGCAGGGCGCGCCTGTTTAATCTTATCCCAACTGTTTGAAGACGGCGGCTGCTCGTCGGCGTACTTGAAATAGCTCTCGTAGTAAGAGAAGCCACGGTCTGTGTCTAGCGGCGCATCCGTGTAGCCAAGTTTCCTGACTATCTCCTGCGCCCGCTCGCTAAGCACCTCCGGCGATTTCTCAGCAGGCACTTTGTTGATGAGCATCAAACGGCTGGAAGCAATCACCAGCGCGGCCAGCACCAGAATGATGCCCGCCAGGCAAGCCAGCGCAACCGCAGGCCGCAGAGTGCCTTCCTTAATGGCTGCGGCGACCATTTCGGGCGAAGGAGTTTCGCCTGCGGCCAAGGCTGCGGCCAGAGGGTCTCCGCCCGGCAGTGCCGCCGCGACCTGTATGGCAGAGGCGGGACGTTTTCCCGGGTCGCGCTCAAGGCAGCGCAGTATGACTCGCTCAACCACGGGGTCAATCTCTTTGACGTGGCTCGAAGGATTCGTGGGCGTGGTGTCGCTCTTGCGAAGCTCAATCAGTTCCGTGAGCGATGCGGCTTCAAAAGCCCTGCGGCCCGTGAAGACTTCGTAGAGCACGAGGCCCAAGCTGTATATGTCGCTGCGAATGGTCGCGCTCTCTCCGCTCAACTGCTCCGGGGCCATGTAAGCGGGCGTGCCCGCGAGCCGCTCCTCTTCTCGAATCTCTTCGGCCAGGCCCGCGAGGCCGAAGTCCGTGATACGCACGTTTCCGTCTGCGTCAATCATGACGTTCGAAGGCTTCAGGTCTCTGTGCAGGACGTTGTTGGCGTGCGCGGCGGCAAGCCCAGCGCAGAGTTGGCGGGCAATCTCCACGGCTTTATCCGATGGCAGACGCCCTATGCGTTTCAGGAGCGACGCCAACTCCTCTCCCTTTATGAACTCCATAGAGAGAAAGTGGTGGCCTTCGACTTCGCCAATGTCGTACACGCGGCAGACGTTGCGATGAGAGATTTGGCGAGCGACCCTCACCTCACGGTGGAAGCGCGCGAGCGCAGCGCCGTCGTTGAGCAGTCTTTCGGGAAGGAATTTAAGGGCGACGGGCTGGCCGAGCTTCAAATCGTCGGCGCGATAGACTTCGCCCATGCCGCCGCGACCCAGGAGGCCGACGATGCGGTAACGCGCGGCCAGGATTGTTCCTGGGACGAAGCGAGAGTTGTCTATGGAGTCGTAGGTTGAAACCGGGCGCGTCGGAATCTTGGAGAGGCGCTCTTCACCGTTGCCGCTCTTGTTCTCGCCCTGCGGCTTCTTCATGACGGTGGGTGCGGTCTTATCCGCGACGGCTGTCCCGCACGAAGGGCAGACGACTCGTTCGCCCGGAATCTCCTGTGAGCATGACTGGCATCTCATAATTATGGCCGCGCATTTTATAGGAAGAAGAAGAGAATTAACAGGATGGACAGGATAGGATAAAAGCAGAGCTTGTTATTTCTTTATCCTCTCTATCCTGTCCATCCTGTTTGAATTCCTCCCCGATGCCCGCGCCTCGCCTTGACAGTTAATGCCTGCAACCGTTACTTATTTCGTGCATCCAAAAGATGAACGCTGTCTGTTTGTGACCTTCCCCCGTTCAAATCTAAATTTTTTTGAGGGTAGAGATGAGATTAAGAAAAACTTTGTGCGCGCTTCTGGCCGCGCTGCTTCTGTCGTCCAGCTTCGGCCTGAGCGTTTTGGCAGACGAGGGCATGTGGACTTTCAACAACGTGCCCCGCGAAGAGATTAAACGAAAATACGGATTCGAAGTCACAGACGCGTGGCTCAAGAAAGTCCAGTTGGCTTCCGTGCGCTTTAACAACGGCGGCTCCGGCTCCTTCGTCTCTCAGGACGGGCTGGTTCTGACCAACTATCACATTGTCGAAGACATCGTAGGCGAAGTCAGCACGCCCGAAAAAGATTACGCCAAGCTGGGCTTTGTCGCACGCACGCGCGCCGAAGAGATTAAAGCGCCGAGCCTTGAGTTGAACGTGCTGCAAAGCATCGAGGACGTGACCTCGCGCGTCTACGGCGCGGTCAAGCAGGGAATGTCCGACGCCGAAGCCTTCACAGCGCGTCGCGCCGAAATCGCCGCCATAGAAGGCGAGTCGCTGAAGGCCACAGGCATGCGCTCCGATGTCGTCACGCTTTATCAGGGCGGGCAGTACAATCTTTATCGCTACAAAAAATATACTGACGTTCGCCTGGTCTTCGTGCCGGAATTTCAGGCGGCGTTCTTCGGCGGCGACCCGGACAACTTCAACTACCCGCGCTTCAATATAGACATGGCGCTCGTGAGAGTTTACGAGAACGGCCAGCCCGTGCATCCCGAAAGCTATTTCAAGTGGTCAAAGGAGGGCGCGAAAGACGGCGAGCTTGTTTTCGTCACGGGCCATCCCGGTTCTACGTCGAGGCTCGACACGGTCGCGCACCTCAACCAACTGCGCGACACGAGCATTCCCATCATCATACGCCTTCTTGAGCGCCGCGAGGCTATGCTGAAAAAATATATGGCTCTCGGCGAAGAGCAGACGCGCCGCGCGCAGAACGAATTGAACGGTGTGCAGAACAGCCTCAAGGTCTATCGCGGACAACTCGCGGGCTTAAAGGACAAGGCGCTGATAGATAGAAAGATGAAGGCGGAAGCGGCGCTCAGAAAATCCATAGCCTCGAATCCAGAGCGGCAGAAGATGTATGGCGAAGCCTGGGACGCCATAGCCAACGCGCACAAGAACCTTCCCACTTACATAAAGGAGCGCAGAATCTTTGACCAGGCGGGAGGCTTCAACTCCGTGCTCTTCGGTTTCGCGCGCACGCTCGTTCGCCTCGCGGCAGAGAACCAGAAGCCCAACGCGGAGCGCTTGCCGGAATACACGGACGCGCGCCGCGCCTCGCTTGAGCTTGCGCTTTACAGCCCCGCTCCCATCTACGACGAGTTCGAGAAGCTGAAACTCGCAGACTCTCTGGGCTTCATGGTAGAGCTTCTAGGAGCAGACCATCCCATGGTCAAGCAAATCCTCGGCGGCAAGACGCCTGAAGCTTTGGCCTCCGAGTTGATTGACGGCACGAAGCTCAAAGACCCTGCCTATCGCAAGGAACTGGCTGCGGGCGGGATGAAGGCGATTGAGTCTTCGACTGACCCTATGATTGTGCTGGCGCGCACGATTGACGCGAAGGCGCGCGAGCTTCGCAAGCGTTATGAATCCGAGGTCACGGGCGTAGAGCGCGCAAACTACGCGCGCATCGCTCGCGCTCTCTTCGAGACGGAAGGCACCAAGCTTTACCCGGACGCGACCTTCACTCTGCGTCTTTCGTACGGAAAGGTCGCGGGCTACATGGAGAACGGGCAGAAGATTGCGCCCTTCACAACCCTGGGCGGTCTGTACGAGCGCGCGGACAAGTTCAAGCAGCAGTTTCCCTACAACCTGCCGCCGCGCTGGCTGGAGAAAAAATCCGCCGTTGATTTGAAGACGCCCTTCAACTTCGTCTCGACCAACGACATCATCGGCGGCAACTCCGGCTCGCCCACGATTAACAAGAAAGCGGAGCTTGTAGGACTCATCTTTGACGGCAACATTCAATCGCTCGTGGGTGACTTTATGTACGACGAGTCCGTTAACCGTGCCATCTCCGTCGATTCACGCGGCATGCTCGAAGTGCTGAGAAAGATTTTCAACGCCAACGAGATTGCCGACGAATTGACCAAGGGCTAGAGCAGAAAAATTAACAGGGATAGACAGGATAGAGAGGATAAATAAGAACGGCATTATTGCTTTTCTTATCCTATTTATCCTGTCTATCCCTGTTTGAATTTAAGATGGTACAATCCAACGCGCATGATTAAGTGTCCCTCATGTTCGATTGAGGTCAAGGAAGAGAATCACGCGTGTCCTTCATGCGGAGCCTCGCTCGAAGACCTGTTCGCGCCGACACGGCAGTTGACGGACTCGCAGCGCCAGGCCGCAGTGCATCGCAGCCAGCCGCCCTCCAGCCGCCGCACGCGACAGGGTTCGGTTCATTCCTCCTTCACCGCCGATTACGACCGTGACGCGCGCTTTGCTCCCGGCTCAATCTTTGCCGAGCGCTATCGCATCGTCGGCCTCCTGGGTCGCGGCGGCATGGGCGAAGTTTATCGCGCTGACGATTTGAAGCTCGGCCAGCCCGTTGCTCTTAAATTCCTTCCCGAAAATTTACTGGATGACGGAGCCGCCCTCGCGCGCTTCCACAGAGAGGTACGCACAGCCCGCCAAATAACTCATAGAAACGTCTGCCGCGTGTACGACATTGGCGAAGTTGACGGCGAGCACTTTCTCTCTATGGAGTTCGTCAAAGGCGAAGACCTGGCCTCGCTGCTTCGCCGCATAGGTCGTCTTCCGTCGGATAAAGCCGTTGAGATTGCCCGCCAACTCTGCGCCGGTCTAGCCGCCGCGCACGACATAGGAGTGCTGCACAGAGATTTGAAGCCCGCCAACATCATGATTGACGCGCAGGGGAATGTGCGAATCATGGATTTCGGCCTGGCGGGGCTGGAAGAAGAACTGCGCGAGGCACGCGCCATAGAAGGCACGCCTGAATACATGTCGCCCGAACAGCTTGAGGGCAAGGATTTGACCGCGCAGAGCGACATATACTCTCTGGGCCTTGTGCTCTACGAAATCTTTACGGGCAAGAAGGCTTTCGAGGCGGCGTCGCTCGTGGAACTGCTGCGCCTGAGAAAAAAGGACTCTACGCCCGCCAGCATTTCGACCCTCAATAAACACATAGACCCGCTCGTCGAGCGCATCATTGAGCGTTGCCTTGAGCGCGAGCCTGAAAGGCGTCCTTCTTCGGCCATACAGGTCGCGGCGGCTCTTCCGGGCGGAGACCCTCTGGCGGCTGCATTGGCGGCGGGCGAGACTCCTTCGCCCGAAATGGTCGCCGCAGCCAAAAAGGAGGGGACGCTTAAACCTGCGCTCGCCATCATTTGTCTAGCGTCTGTTTTAGTCGGCCTCGCGCTGGTAGTTTTTCTTTCGGGGCCGGTGAAGCTTCACCGCTTCATCCCACTGGAAAAGTCGCCCGAAGTCCTGCGCGAACGCACGCGCGAGATAATCAAGAAGGCAGGTTACACACAGCCCGCGCTCGACAGTGATTACGGACTCGGCTACGACACAAACTATCTGCGTATCGTCAGGGAGACGGACGCCTCACCCGCACGTTGGGAGAAGCTGAGGAGCGGAAACCCGCCCATACTCTATCTCTGGTACAGGCAAAGCCCGCGCTACCTTGCGCCTTTTAACCGCCAGATAGTGAACTCCGAAGACCCCCCGCCCTACATCACAGGCATGGCTAGGGCATCCGTTGACATGCAGGGGCGGTTGGCGTTCTTTATTGCCACCCCGCCGCAGTTCGATGATTCGCAGGCAGAGGTGCAGCCCTACGACTGGTCTGCGCTCTTTAAGGAGGCGGGGCTTGAGATAGCCGACTTCAAGGAAACGCAGCCGAAGTGGATTCCGTCTCTGTACGCGGACGAGCGCAGGGCTTGGGAGGGTGTGCTGCCGGGCGAGCCGCCGATTCGTATTCAAGTAGAGACGGCAAGCTACAAGGGCAAGCCCACATACTTCGACCTCATCATGCCCTGGGATCAGCCGTTCCGCCAGATGCTCTTTCCGCGCAGCACTAGCGACAAGGTCATTAGCTGGCTAATCTTCGGCTCAATCATCGTAGGCATGATTGCGGGCGCGCTTGTGGCCTGGCATAACGTGCGGCTGGGGCGGGGCGATAGGCGCGGCGCGGCCAGGCTTGCGCTCTTCGTCTTTATCCTGGCTGAGCTTAACTGGGTGACGAGCACGCACCACATACCCGACCTAGGCCCGGAGTTCAACAGCTTCATGGACGGCCTAGCGGACACTATGCTCTTCGTAGGGCTGTGCTGGGTGATGTACCTGGCGCTGGAGCCTCTGGTCAGGCGACGCTGGCCCGGAAGAATCATTTCGTGGACGCGTTTTCTGGCGGGCGACTTCCGTGATCCCTTGGTGGGACGCGACCTGCTGATAGGCGGTCTTCTGGGGCTGGGGCTTGTGCTAACCTTTTACCTATGGAATCTAACACCGGGGTGGCTGGGCCGTCCGCCTTATCAACCATCGGGGATAGACACGGACGCGCTCCTGGGCTTCCGCCGGTTCATCAGCCAGTTCTCAAACAACATTTTAACAGGACTACTGCAATCGCTCGGCTTTATGTTCCTGCTGCTCTTGCTCTATATAGTGCTGCGTAAGGAATGGCTGGCCGTAGGCGCGGGCTGGCTTTTCCTGGCCGTCGCCCTCTTCTTCTTCGGATATGACTACGCGGTGGACTGGTTCTTCGCAGGGCTGTCGGCAGCCATCATACTGACGGCGCTGGTGCGCTTCGGCCTTCTGACGACCAGCTTTCTATTCTTCTTCACCAACACCGTCTGGTTCCTGCCAATCACGTCAGACTTCTCAACCTGGTACGCCTGGAGCACCTTCTTCATCCTCTTCACGCTGATGGCAGTGGCCGTCTACGGCTTCATCATCTCGCTCGGAGGCCAGAAGCTCTCGGTCGCCAATCTATTGCAAGATTAAAGTTGAAACTCAGGCTTTCTCCAGCCCCGCGTACTTTTCAATCAGCTTCTTTTGACCAAAGCCTGGGAAGCTGACGGTGAGCTTCGCGGAGTCGCCGGAGCCTTCGCGCCTGAGGACAAGGCCGCGCCCGTACTTTGGATGGCGAACGTGCGTGCCCGGAGTGAAGCCTCTGCCGGTGTCCTGCGCGTCGCTTGATTGTCCTCCCTGACTTGCAGAGGCTGCGCGGCGTTTGATGACAGGCTCGCTTTGACTCTTAGGCGTTGAAGAGCCAAGCTTCTGCCCACGCTGGCGGAAGAACTCCGCTATGGAGTCTATGCTGTTGTAGGTCTTGCCCGAATAACTGGTTCTTTGCTCGCTGCGTGTTTCGCCGCGAAGCGCTCGTGCCGCGTGGCGGTTCTCAAGCGTGGATGAGTTGCGCGCGAATGAGAGCCAGGAAGCGCCGCGCGAGAGGTCTTCTATCAAATCGAGCGGCATCTCGTTCAAAAACTGCGAAGGCTCCGAAGCCATCTCTTCGCCGTACACGCGCCGCTTCATGGCGTGCGTCAGGTAAAGAAATCTTTCGGCACGCGTAATCGCCACGTAACAAAGTCTGCGCTCCTCTTCCATCTCCGAAGGGTCTGCGGCTGCGCGCGAGTGCGGGAACAATCCATCCTCAAGCCCCACTATAAAGACAAGCGGAAACTCCAATCCCTTTGCCGAGTGCATAGTCATCAAAGTCACTGCGGCATCGCGCTTGTACTGATCAGTGTCCGACACGAGCGCCGCGTGGTCTATGAAATCCCTAAGCCCCTCGCCCTCCTGCTTGTCGTAATCGACCGCAGCGTTGACGAGTTCCTGCAAGTTCTCAAGCCGCGCCTCGGCCTCGTCAGAGTTCTCGGCCTTGAGCGCGTTCGAGTAACCCGTGTCTAAAATGGCGGCCTTCACCACGTCCGAAACGGGCGACTCGGATGAGGCTGCATTTTGAACTGCGCTCACAAGCGCAGTTATTATCTTCTGAAAGCTTTTGAGCGCAGAGACGGCGCGAGGATTTATTCCTTCGGGCTGCTCCGTCATAATCGAAATCGTCTCCCAGTAAGAGACGCCGTAGTCTTTGGCGCGGCGCGCAATCTCGTCCAAGGTCTGCTTGCCTATGCCGCGCGGCGGGCTGTTAATGACTCGCTGCAACGCGATTGAGTCATGCGGGTTCAAAGCGAGCTTGAGATAGCTGATGATGTCGCGCACCTCCGCGCGCTCGTAAAAAGAGAAGCCGCCGACGATGTTGTAGGAAATGCCAACCCGACGCAGAGCCTCTTCAAAGACGCGCGATTGTGCGTTGGTGCGGTAAAGCACCGCCGCCCGTATGTCCGCGTCTGCGCGGCGATGCTCTTCGATTTTAGAGGCGACGAAACGCGCCTCGGCGTCGCCGTCAAACGCCTGATAATAACGTATGCGCTCGCCCGAAGGATTCGATGTCCAGAGGCTCTTGCCTTTGCGCTCTGTGTTGTTGCGAACGACCGCGCCCGCCACGTCCAAGATGTTCTGCGTAGAGCGATAGTTCTGCTCAAGGCGAATCACTTTCGCGTTCGGGTAATGCTCCTCGAAGTTCAGTATGTTGCTGATGTCCGCGCCGCGCCAGCGATAGATGCTCTGGTCTTCGTCGCCGACGACGCAGACGTTCTGCTGCTTCTCCGTCAAAAATCTAATCAGCGCAAATTGGAGCGAGTTGGTGTCCTGATATTCGTCTACGAGTATATAGCGGAAGCGCTCGTTATATTTCTCGCGCACCTCTTCGACGCGGCGCAGTAGCTGCACTGTCTTTATCAACAGGTCATCGAAGTCGAGCGCGTTGTTGTTGACCAGCCGCTCCTGATAAAGACGAAAGACGCGCGCGATGGCCCCGCGTTTTTCGTCGCCGTACTCGACGCGAGCGGCGTAAGACTCTTCGTCCTCGCCCCTGTTCTTGGCCGAAGAGATTGCGGCCTGCACTGCTCGCTGGCCCAACTGCTTCTCGTCGTAACCCAAATCCTTGATGCACGCTTTGACGAGTCGAACGGAATCGTCCTGGTCGTAGATAGTGAACGAGCGCGTGTAGCCTTCCTGAAGCTTCTCAATCTCCTGGCGCAGTATGCGAACGCAGAGGCTGTGGAAGGTCGAGATGAGAGGGGCGCTGCCCATCATGCGGCCACGCAGCAATTGCTCTACGCGATTACGCATCTCCTGCGCCGCCTTGTTGGTAAACGTCACGGCCAGAATATTGTAAGGCTGAACACCGCGCTCCGCGATTAGATAAGCGATGCGAAAGGTGATAACGCGCGTCTTGCCGGAGCCTGCGCCCGCCAGGATAAGAAGCGGCCCCTCGGTCTCAATCACCGCCTCGCGCTGTTGAGGATTAAGAGATTCTAAAAATTGTTCCATTGATTCATTGATTCATCGGTTCATTGAGCAAATGAATCAATCCCTACTTGATAAGATTTTGAATAGCCTTGAACTGTTCGTGCTTGGCGTCACGGATTAACTCGAAGAGCGCCATTTCGGTTGATGAGGGAATCGCGCCGCTCATCTGCATCTTACTAAGCGCGACCTGCTTGTTGTTCTGTGAACGCGCAGTGATGCAGTCGGTCAGAAGATGCACGGTCAGCCCTCGCGCCAGCAGGTCGTGCGTGGTTTGATTGACGCAGATGTGAGCCTCTATGCCGCAGACTATGATGTGACGCGCACGCGTGCGTTCCAGTTCGTTAATAAAGCTCTGCGCGCCGCAGGAACTGAAGGCGGTCTTCTCTATGGCTTCGAGCGCGGGCGGCAGAACCGCTCGTATTTCGTCAGCCGTGTGGCCCAGTCCGCGCGGGTACTGCTCTGTGACGATGACGGGCAGGCTCAAAAGCTGTGCGGCGTGCGCTACAAGCGCTATGCGCGCCGCAGTCTCCGCAAAGTCCGAGATTTTAGAGCGGAAAGCCTCCTGCATGTCTATGATGACCAGCGCCGTGTGCTGTAAATCAAGCGTGTTCTTGTGCTGCATAGAAAGATACTACAGCGACAAGTGACGAGTGACAAGTTACAAGAAAGAGAAGCAATCAGCCGTCAGCCATCAGCATTCAGCAAGAAGAAGAGCTTGCTTTGCCGATAGCTGAATGCTGACGGCTGAAAGCTTCTTCACGTCACTCAGCACTGTTTTTTGAGCGGTAGGCGGGGCGGGAGCGCACCTGAACGCCTTTGCGCGTGGAGCGCACCTGAATCTTGTGCAGCTTGCCGTCGCGGGAATTTTTAGGCGGATAGTAGCCCAGGCTGTACTGCGTGCGAAGCTCTGCGGCAATCTGCGAGAAGGCTTGCGGTAGGTTGCCGAGAGTGTCCGCGCGCATCAGTTTGCCACCGGACTTGGTTGCCAGGTCGTTGAGATAGCTGTCGGCCCAGGCGTAGGCGGAGTCAAGCATGCGTGTGATGGCAGCGTCTTCCGCTTGCTGCGGCGTCGTGGGCGGGCGCGTAGGCTCGTTAGTAGGATCCGGGTAACGGGCGGTGGCGTCCGGGCCTGTGCGTCCCGTGCTCGTGCCGCCGGGGTCGCGCGAGACGACTATGGGGCCGGGCAAGCGCGTGCTCGTGCCGCCGCCCGTGCGGCCAGTAGGAACGGTCGTGCCGCCTGGAAATGTGGGAGGAGTGGTTTGAGGGATTCCGCCGCCAAAGATTGTGCCGAGGTCAACGCTCTGTCCTCCGCGCGCCTGCGCCCGCGCCAGCCGCTCTGTCTCTTCGCGCGTGTCGTAGCGTATGGGATAGATGATGATGCCCGATTCTTCAATCCCGCGAAAATTGTCCGCGTGGTCTTTTGAGTCGCTGTGCCAGTCAACGCCGTCCGTGAAGATGACGATTGCCTTGCGACCCTTTATCCGCTCAAGAGATTTGAGCGCAACGTCCATCGCGTCGTAAAGCTTCGTCCCGCGTCCGGGCTGCAACTCTCCTATCATGCCGCTCAAGAGCGTGCGGTCGCCGGTGAAGTCTCCGAACTCGCGCACGCGGTCGTCAAAGGAGATGAGCTTCACGCGGTCGCTCGCTTGAAGCTGTGAGACGAAAGCCGTGGCCGCCTTCCGTATTTGATAGAGCTTCTCTTCCGTGCTCGCGCTTGTGTCAATCATCAGCACGACAGAGAAAGGCGCGGTCACGGTGGCGAAGAAAGAGATTTCCTGCTGGACTCCGTCCTCGAAGATGGTGAACTCGTCCTGCCGCATGTCGGGGACGTAGATGCCGCCGCGAGTGCTCGCTATGACGGGCACTGTGACGAGGTTCGTCTCTATCTTGACGGTCTCAGTCTCCTGCGGCTCTTCCTTTTCCGGCTCGCCAGAGCTTTGAGGCCGCGACTGGCCGGAGTCGGAAGGGTTCTTCTTGCCCTCGCCCGCCTGCTTGGAGCGACCGGATTGAGCAGCCGCGCCCACGCTTAACATAAAGATGATGACGAAGGCGCATGTCGTATAAAGGAAGGCTCGCATAAAAGTGATTCCCCGGTTCACCGACTCTCTTATAGCTTTGGGCCTACGATGAAGAGAAGCGAAAGAAAGGTTGGCCCAGTTGGATAATTTAGAGCGGAATTCAAACAGGATGGACAGGATAAAGAACAAAGAATTTCTTCTGCTTTTATCCTGTTCATCCTGTTACTTATTTCGCAGCATAGCTTAGCGCGTAGTCCTTCAACTGCTGGCAGGGTTTTAATTCCAGGGCGTTGTTGGCTGCTTCGGCTTCGCGGCGCAGCGCCTTGCGACTCTCTTCGTCCCAGGCGAGCATGCGCGGGGGCCTCAAATATTCCGTCGGCGGCGGGGCCGATAGCACGGCTATCAGGTAGCGGCCAGGCGCTAGGCTTGTGAACGCGAAGGAGCCGTCTGCGGCGGGGGCCGTCTCCGCGTAGCGCAGTACGTCGTCTGCACGCTCGCGCTCTGCCGGAACGAGATAGACGCGAAGGTTCGCAGGAAGCGTAGCGCCCTCTGCCTGCGTTGTGACGCGCCCGCGCAAGGTGGCCGCGCCCTGCGCCAGATTGATGACGATGCCGGACGTGCGCTCGCCGCGCCTTGTGGCAACTGTGCCGGGCGCTAATGAAGGCGCTGGCGGCGCTTTCGTAGCGGGCGCTGCTTTCGTAGCAGCCAGCCTGGCTGGCTCGGTCGTTGCGCGGGCGGGAGTCGGAAAGGTTGCAGCGCGCACGTACCAATCGTCGCCCGGCAGCCGAACGCTAACGCGAAAGAGTCCGTCCGAAAGATTGCGTATCGAAAATTCTCCCTGCTCGTCGGGGACGTTGCCGCCCGAAAAGAACTGCGCGACCTGTATGCGCTCTTTATCCTGCTCTTCGCGCCGTGCGGTCACAAGCGTCTGTTGCATGGCTAGCTGAGCGCTGGTCTGCGTCACGCACGCTGCCTCTTTCGGGAGAGGCTCAAGCACCACGCGTCCGCTTATGCTCGCAAGGGGCGAAAGCTGAAGCTCTAGGCCCGTGACATCAGTGCCGCGAACGGTGACGCGGCGCGGCATGGACGCCAGCGTCTCGCCCTTCTCAAGAGTGTTCTGCGCCGTTATCTCGTACTCGCCGTCGGGCACACCGTTCAAAGAGAAGACGCGCTTGCCGTCAACCGAGGGCGAGTATGTTTGCGCTTCTAGAATGCCCGTCGTCACTCGCGTCAGCGCGACGCCCAGATAGCTGAAATTGCCCGTGGCCGATCCCAGAATGGTGCCGCTAATGGTGTGGCCGCGCTCGCCTCTATAGCGTATGTCTACGCCCGTAGCTTCATCTCCGGCGCGCACCATAACCTCAACGGCGGTGTCACGCGTGGACGAAGGATAGTAAGTCGGCGTGTCGCCGTCATAGAGACCCATCGTGCCGAGGAAATAAGGATTGCCGCCGCCTACGACGACGATGTAGCTGCCGGGCTGCAAGCCGTAGATGCGATAGACGCCCCTGTCATCCGTCATGCGCGGCGCGCCGCTCGCTCCTCCTTCCAGAGTGAGCTTGCGTCCCTGAGCGTCACGCACGCGTATGACGCGCACGATTGCTCCCGTCATAGGCTCGCCCTGCGCGTTCATCACAGTGCCCGTAATGACTCCGCCCTTGACGAGCGTCAGTTGAGCCGTTTCGCCCAACCTGAAGTATCTAGGCTCAAGAGGATTTCTGTTCTCGTCCGGCAACTCTATAAAGCCCGCAGAGCCTGCGCGCAGCAAGTAGAGGCCCGGCGAAAGCTCTTTGAATTGAAAGCGCCCGGCGCTATCGGTCACAGAGCCGCGCCCCGAAAAATTTGAGAACGCGCGGAAGATGAAGACCTGAGCATCAGCCACGGGGCGGCCATCGTCTCCGACGACGCGACCCGTGATTGAGCCGGAAGCAGCGCCGCCTGCATTGGAGTCTTCGACTCCGGCGCGCGACGCTCGCGCAGGCTCCTGCCCAAGCGCAGTCATGGAAGCCAGCAGAAGGAGAGAGAGAAGAAAGAAAGTTGCGCGCCATTGCCAGAAGCGTGCGAGGGGACTATTTCTCATTACTCCTGCACCCCCGGCCCTTTATCCGCCAAATCCAGGGTCACAGTAATCTCCGTCTCCATCCCGTTTGAGATTGTCACGCTCTGCTTTCCAGTCACGAGCTTTCCACCTCCGTTCGAGAGCGGAAACTGCGCCCGTACTACAACCTGATAATCGCCCGCCGAAAGCCCCTCAAGGATAAAGCGACCGCGCGCGTCGGCCTGCGAATATGCAAGGGGCCGGGCCTGCACGGTTACAGGTTGAGCGCCGCCGTCACCCGCGCCCGGCCTCTCTGCCGTGACGAAGATGCGCGAGCCTTCGGGCAGCGCGCCGTTCTCAAATCTCACCTGCCCTCGAATAGTTCCACTACCATATTCGAAGACGAGGCGAACGTTTGTTATCTCTGCACCGGGCGCAACATCAATGCCGCTAGGCTGCGGCGCTCCATCGCGCTCTACGCGCAAGAGCCTGAAGTCTTTCGTCGTCTGCGAGCCTGCAAGGTGTATGAAGACGCGGCCCGGCGGCAATCCCGTCAGGCGAAAGCTTCCGTCTGCGTTGATGGAAGTCTGTCGATTTTCCGGCGGGCTAAGGTTCTTGGTTTGAACTACTGTGAAAAGCGTGAGCCGCGTCAACCTGGCAAGCACGTTCTTATCGGCTGGGCCTTCCAGTTGAACCGTGCCACTGATTGAAGCCCCGCGCTTCAGCTTGAGCTCAAGCCCCGTGACATCACCCTCCGTCACCTCGAAGAGAACAGGGTCTGTGTAGACATTGTTCTCGCTCCAGACGAAGGCTGCGAAGCGGCCCGGCACGACTCCTTCCAGGCGAAACTCTCCGCGCGCATCGGAGCGCGTATCGCCGTAGCCGAAGCCGTTCATCTGCCTGCGCTGCGCGTCGTAAGTGCCGTAGCCTATGATTTGATTCGGCACGGGCTGTCCTGTCTCGGCATCGACCACGCGGCCCGCGACCGAGAAGGATTGAGCCGGTCGCCCCAGCTTGATGTCAACGTCCTTAACTTCGCTGCCTTCCGTGACCTCTATGATGGCGGCCTTCTTAACGTCCGTCTCGCCCGGATAGAAGGTGCGCTGGTAGTAGCCGCGACGGACAGCGCCTACGCGAACCATGCCCTCGTCCTGAGAGATGCCCACGCTCAAGGTGTAACGGCCCGGCGGGATGCCGTAGAGCCTGTAAACGCCTCTGTCATCCGTCTGGTACATGAAAGGATTCGAGTAGCGACCGTAAGGAGGACTGCTGCTGTTATCCGCAGCATTCAGTTGAACGCGCTCTTCTATGACGGGCTTGCCGTCGGCATCCGTGATGCGGCCCGTGATGACGCCCGCGCGTGCTAGAGAGAAATCAATCTTCTCCACAGTCTCGCCTTCGCCCAAGAGAACGAAGCGGCCCACGCCGCCGTACATGCCCTCGGAAAGCGACACCAGAGTCGGCGCAAGCGGCATGATGTTGTAGCGCCCTGCGGGCAGAGCTATCAGGCGATAGTTTCCCTCGTAATCCGTAGTCGCCCTTCCAGCCTCTTTGCGGTTAGGCCCAGGCTCAGCCGGAGCGGCTATCACAACAACGCCCGGCGCTGGCTTGTCCGCGACCATGATGCGTCCCGTGATGACGCCTGTGCCGGACTTTTGAGTCGGCTCGGCCTGCGCGCACAGAGAGAAACAGAGGAGAGCAAAGAGGATTAAGAGCAGGCGTGAGAACGCGTGCATGACGGAAGGATTCCTTTCTCGGTCAAAAGGGTAAGGGGAGACTAAATTTTCGCCTAGAGAAGACTTGATGCTTAAGTCGAGCCTTAATTAAAGAGCCTGATTACTCTGCCATCAAAATTCGTTTGTTGCCGTCTATGGTCGGCACCTGTCCCGGTTGAAGAGGAATGGTGGCAGTATTATTAGGCATCGCTCTGCGCTCTGTCTTCGCGCCCAACTGTACTTCAACAGGCATGGGAAAGGGAAGACCGTTTGGCGTCTCCCAGCGAAGCACCAACTGATTGCCACTGGTTTCCGTGACCAAGCGTGGAAGCGCGGGCTGGCGCAGGTAAACTTCAAAGAACCAGTCGAGCTTCATGCCGGATGCTTCTTCAGCTATGCGACGAAAATCGTCCGTGGTGGCAAAGCGACACTGGCTGCCGTCCTCAATCTTCTCCATGGCGGGGTTCGGATAAGCCATGCGCCTGAGCGCGGTGAAGAACGCCTTGTCGCCTATCAGGTATCGCAGGCTGTGCAGAATCCAAGCGCCCTTGCTGTAGATGTCGCCGTCGCTGTTCACGTAATCCGGCGCGCGAAAGTATATCTGCGTGGTCGAGCGAGATTCACGCGGCGCGACCGGCTGAAAATTGCCTATGCCGCGCCGAATGCCGGCCAGATATTGCCTGTATCCTTCCTCGCCCTTCATCTGTCCGGCATAGAGCGCGTCCATGTAGGATTGAAACCCTTCGTGCAGCCACATGTCGCGCCAGTCCGATGCCGTCACTAGATTTCCCCACCACTCATGGCCTATCTCGTGAAAGAGAAGACCGTCGAAGCCGTAGGCGTTGAGCTTGAACTGGTTGCCGTAAGCGGTGATGGTCTGGTGCTCCATGCCCAGATACGTTGTCTCGGCCACGCCTATCTTGTCCGCGCGAAAAGGATATGGCCCTAGGCGCTCTTCCAGAAAATGAAGGTACTCAAGAAACTGCGGAAAGAGCGCCTGCGCCTTCTCGTAATCTTCCGGGATGGCGTAGAAGAAGACGGGCACGTTCTCTCCCGTGATGCTCTTGAACTGGCCCTCGACCGCGCGATAAGGGGCCATGTTGATTGAAACGTCGTAGTTGTTAATCGGAGTCGAGATGAACCAGTTGAAGGTCTGAGTGTTGTCCGGGTTCTTGACGACCGATTGCAGCTTTCCGTTGGCCGCGACAATCAAAGGCTGCGGCACAGTGATGTGAAGCCACATCTTCTCAGGCTCGTCCGACGGATGGTCTTTGCAGGGCCACCAGATGTCCGCGCCGTCGTTCTGGCAAGCGACTCCGACCCACGGCGCGCCCGAAGGAGTCTGTGACCAGACGAAGCCGCCGACCCAGGGCGGGCGCGGCGCGACGCGCGGCTTGCCCTGATACTGCACGCGCAGGCGAACCTCCGCGCCCGGCTGTTTGGTCATGGGAAAGGCTATCCAGATTTTCCCGCCGCGCCGTTCGAATTGCATTGGCATGGGCCGCGTGTCCTGAAAGACATCCGAGACGGCTTCAACCTTTAGCGGCTCGTCCAAATCCAGCACGAACCAGGCGGTCGGATGAACTATGCGCGCTTCGACCGTGAGCATGCCCCGGATTGACTGCTCCACAGGGTTGACCATTAGCGCCAGGTCGTAAGACTTCACGTCATAAGCGGCCTGCTCCGGCATGAGCGGCCCGCCGGACTCCGTGGGCCGCACGCCCAACTGCCTCTGCGCGCTTGCAGCGCCCGCCGAGAAAATTAAAAGAACAGAGACGAAGAGGAGTTTGAAAGCATAGTCTATACTTCTCTCTCTTACAGTCATCTCATCTCCTTACTGATGCTCGCCTTCGGACGTGGTTTGCCTGCGGCGTATCACGCTGGCTAGACCGTCCAGAGCCTTCTTGCCGAACCCCGTCGGGTCTTTGCTGCCAAGCTGCGCTTTGGCGTCGGCCAGTATCGCCAGGATTTCCTCCTGCACCACATGTCTGACTTCCTGCTTATCTGCTTCCGTCATCTTAAGTCGTTTAGCCTTCCGGTTGGATTAAAAACATGAGAGCGATTTCGTCAACAGTAATCGAAATCCGTCTCTACTGCAAAGTAGAAGTCGTGATAATCTAAAATGAAAATCCGACAAGATTAAAATTCCGACAAGGGGGATTCCCGTTTGAAGCGATTTCGTAAACTTATTTTCTGGTGTCACCTGATAGCGGGGACACTGGCGGGCATAATCATCTTCATCATGTCTGTGACGGGCGTGCTGCTGGCTTTTGAGAAGCAACTCACCGTTTGGGCAGACACTCGCAGCTACACGGTCGCAGCGCCTTCCACGGATGCATCGCGCCTCTCCGTAGAACAGCTACTCGCAAAGCTGCGCGAGACAGAGAGCGGCATTCCGACCGGCATCACCATGTATGAAGACAAGGCCCGCCCCGTGATGATTAGCTACGCGGGCGGGCGCAATCTCTTCGTCAATCCGTGCGCGCAAGACGCAGCACAGACAATCTCACAACTCAAGCCTTGCCCGAACAGGCGGATTGATTATTACGGTTTTCATTAGGATGCAACCCACATAATAACCGTAGGGGTAGGGACAAGCCCTGCCCCTACAATTTATCGCCCGTCAGGCGTAGTTGGCTTTCTGCTATTCCACTGTGACGGATTTAGCAAGGTTCCTCGGCTGGTCAACGTCGCAGCCGCGTCTGACGGCTATGTGGTAGGCCAGAAGCTGCAAGGGAATAATCGCCAGGATGGGCGAGAGCAGGTCGCTCGATTGCGGAATCTCTATCACATGGTTTGAGACCTCGGCAGACATGGAATCGCCTTCCGTGAGGACGGAGATGACGACGCCTTCGCGCGCCTTGACCTCTACTATATTCGAGTGCGTCTTCTCGTAACGAAGCTCGCTCGCTTGATTGCCTTCCTCTTTCGGGTTGATGATGACCACCGGGAGGCGCTCGTCAATCAGGGCGTTCGGCCCGTGCTTCATCTCTCCGGCCGGGTAGCCTTCGGCGTGGATGTAGGAAATCTCCTTGAGCTTG
>JACVRN010000271.1 GCA_014534425.1 Pyrinomonadaceae bacterium | reverse complement strand
GCGCTTTCGACGGCGCACGGCGCACCCATCATCGAAGAGGTGCCTGAAGAGGATAGCCCCGCCGCAAAGGGGCTGCGTCCGCCCGCTCCTTATCGTCGCCTTCGTCCACCTTACCCGGAGACAGCCGCGCGCGCCGAAGCGGAAGCGACTGTGGATGTGCTGGTAGACATAGATGCAAGCGGCGAGATCGGTCGTGTCGAGGTGGTGCGCTGGGCCGGTTTCGGGCTCGACGAAGAATGCGTCAAGATGATCAAGCAGATGCATTTTCGGCCCGCCATGCGCGACGGCGTGCCCGTCCCGATGCGCGCCCTGCTTCGCTACAACTTCCACCGCCCGGCAAAAGAAGGCAAAAAGTAAAAGTTGTTGGCCCTGGATTTTAGAGCAACTCTCAAATGAGTGATAGGCAAGCTGGAATTCACCGCAGAGACGCAGAGGAGGCGCAGAGAAAAGCACGCAGCACCTCTGTGCCCCCTCTGCGTCCTCTGCGTCTCTGCGGTGAATCTCGACATTCGATACGCCCAATTGTCATCCGATCTAGTGTCTTAACCCTCGCCCTCTTAATTATTGCCTTCTGCCTTCTACCTTTTGCCTTTGCTCGCGGCGACGCGAGCCTGGCTTCGACGGCGACGCGCGAAGGCCGCATGATTGTGTTCGATGATGTCTGGGAGACGATTCGTGATCGCTACTATGACCCGTCGCTTCACGGCGTAGATTGGGAGGCTGAGCGGGAGAGGTTTCGCCCGCTCGCCGCAGACGCCGGGAGCGCTGCGGAGTTTTATGCGATTCTGCGCCGGATGCTCGGCCAGTTGCATGACGCTCACACGCGCGTCTATGCGCCCGATGATAAGTTCGACTGGCAGCACCCGCGCTTCATCAGCGTCGGCCTTTCCGTGCGCGAAGTGGACGGTCAAGCGGTCATCGTAGGTGTTGAGCGCGGGTCGGATGCTGAGCGCGCAGGGCTTCGCGCCGGTCACGTCATCAAGAGCCTCGACAATGAATCTGCGCTCGACGTGTTCGCGCGTCGCTTGAGCGAGCAGGCGGGCGCGTCCACCCAAGCCTCTGCGCGGCTTCGCGCGATGGCGACCATTTTCGACGGCGCGTGTGATTCCACGGTGAGAGTCGGATGGATAGACACAAGTGGGAAAGAGAAGTTTGCGAGTCTACGGCGTGAATGGCGAAAGCGTGAGGTCGCGCTGCGTGTGCGGCGCGTCGGCGGAGGCTTCGGCGTCGTCGAGTTCGAGGCTTTCACGCAATCCATCACGCTCGACCTGATGCGCGCCCTGGTAGATAACTTACGCGGCGTGCGCGGCCTCGCCATAGACCTGCGTAACAATGGCGGCGGCGAGGCCGAAGCGATGATCGAGGTCGCATCCGCCTTCCTCCCCGCCGGAAGAAACCTGGGCCGCTTCACGGATCGCACCGGGCGCATCCGTTTAGAGCCGCAAACGCGCGCCGCCATGCTGATGGCTGCCGATTCAATCAAACGCTTTGATGCCCCGGTCGTCATCCTCACGAGCGAAAGAACGTCAAGCGCGGCAGAGATATTCGTCGCCGCCATGAAGGAGGCGCGACGTGCCACCACGCTCGGCACTCCCACCTGCGGCTGCGTCCTCGCCATCCGACGCCGCCACGCCCTGCCCGACGGTGGAGAGCTGGACGTAAGCGAGATGGACTACCGCACGGCTAATGGAATGCGCCTTGAAGGAACAGGTCTCGCGCCCGACGAAACAATTCCTCTTGAGATAAACGACCTGCGCGCAGGCCGCGACCGGGCTCTGGAGCAGGCCATTCAATTTTTGAAATCAAGTAGTCAGCACCGCCTACGGTAGCGGGCGGGAGACAAAAATTGCGGATTGCGGAATTCGGATTGCGGATTAAAGGCAAGCCGCTTTTCATCAATCCGCAATGCACATCACGGTTCCCTCAGCCGTCGCTCTCTTTCCCAAAGAGATAGACCAGCCGCCCCGCGAATGGGCTGAACGATCCTACAACATGCAGCGCTGGACGCGTATGCCGCGCGGCGGCCACTTCCCTGCCCTTGAGGAGCCGGAGCTGCTGGCCGAAGATATTCGCTCCTTCTTCCGGGCGTTGCGATAAGACAGTAATCTCACGCAAAGCCGCAAAGGCGCGAAGAAGAACCCGAATCTTTTCTTTGCGCCTTTGCGGCTTTGCGTGAGGCCGATTTGTTTCAGCCCTCCGCGTCCGGGAGCGAGCTTTCCGTCACCTCAGTTTGCCGGCGGTGGCCCTTCTTGAAAAACTTCAGGCGCATGTGCGCGACGGAATAGCGCGGGC
>JACVRN010000295.1 GCA_014534425.1 Pyrinomonadaceae bacterium | reverse complement strand
TTGCGCGCGGCACAGGGCGGCGCGCTCGGCCTCGAAAGCGTGCAGGAAATTGTCGTAGGCGTTAAAGATTACGAGAAGGCTAATCGAAACTGGGAGAAGCTCCTCTCGCCCGTGCAGCCCGTTGCGCCCGGACTCTGGGAGATTGCAGACGGCCCCGCCGTACGCCTGGTTCACGATGAAAAAGATGCTATTCAAGCTCTGGTCTTCAAAGTCTCTGATTTAGAGCGAGCCAGGACATTTTTGCGTGAAAAAGATATGCTTGACTCTACACGAAGCGAGCAAACCAGAATTGACCCGGCCAAGATTTACGGCCTGGACATTCGACTTGTGTGAACCGGCGGGCGAGAGGAAAATGGTTTTCTGCTTATAGTGAGATAAAGCAGCGATGAAGGTGCGCGATGTGATTAAGCTGATTGAAAAAGATGGCTGGTATCTTGTCAGCACTGAAGGAAGTCACAGACAATACAAGCATCAAAAGAAGACGGGACGAGTTACGATTCCGGGCAAACCCGGTGACGATTTGGCTCCAGGCACATTAAACAGTATTTTGAAGCAAGCTCAGTTGAAAGGAAGCAAATAAATATGCGCTATGCTTTCGTGATTGAAAAGGCTGAGGGGAACTATTCGGCTTACGTCCCTGACCTGCCGGGCTGCGTGGCGACGGGCGCAACTATTGAAGAGACTGAACAGCAGATTCGTGAAGCGATTGAGTTTCATCTAAAAGGAATGCGAGAAGACGGGCTGGCGATTCCTGAGCCTACAAGCTATGTCAGTTATGTTGATGCTGCTTAAAAGGGCATATCAATTCTAAAGGTGAATAATAGATGCGCGTCACCATCGGACAGATAAATACTACGAACGGCGATTACGAGGGCAACACTGCGAGCATCCTGCGCGCTATTGAACGAGCGAAGGAGGACAGGAGCGATTTGGTGGTGCTGCCGGAAACTTCCGTGCAGGGCTACATGTCATTCGATTGGTTCCTTGACCGCGACGTGGCGCGAGCCTCCCTCGGGCCTCTGGATAAAATCATAGAGGCGACCGACGGCTTGACGGCTGTCGTGGGCACTGTGCGACCGACCGAGCCGCCTGCGGGTCGTCGCCTGTACAATTCTGCCGCAGTGATTCGCAATCGCAAGCTCCTGGGCTTTGCGGACAAGACGCTGCTACCCGAATACGATGTCTTTGACGACCCGCGCTAT
The DNA here is from genome assembly GCA_014534425.1 of Pyrinomonadaceae bacterium. GTDB lineage: Bacteria > Acidobacteriota > Blastocatellia > Pyrinomonadales > Pyrinomonadaceae > JACVRN01. The sequence goes on along the minus strand of JACVRN010000295.1, from coordinate 620 downwards.
TTCGAGCCTTCACGCGAGCGCCATCTGTTCCGCCTTGAAAATGGATCGCTCGGCGTTGCCGTCTGCGAAGACCTCTGGAACGATAAGACCTTCTGGAAAGAGAGGCTCTACCCGCACGACCCTGCGGACGAGTTGATTGAGATGGGCGCGAGCGTGCTGGTTTCCATCAACGCTTCGCCCTTCAATAAAGCCAAGATGGGCATGCGCTGCAACATGGTCAGGCACAGGGCCAAACTTGCGGGCCTCCCCATAGTCTTCGTTAACCTGGTCGGCGGGAACGACGGTATAATCTTCGACGGCGCGAGCATAGTGGCCGATTGTCGCGGCGAGATAATCCTGCAAGCGCCGCCGTTTGAAGAGTTCTTCGGCACGGTTGACCTTGAGTGCGGCGTGGCCGATTCATACTGCCTGCCCGGAAACGACATCGAAACAGTTCACCGCGCGCTTGTCCTTGGCATACACGATTACGCGCGAAAGAATCGCTTCACGACCGCAGTGATAGGTCTCTCCGGCGGCATTGATTCGGCTGTCGTGGCGACGCTTGCGTGCGAGGCTCTGGGTTCGGAAAACGTGCTTTCAGTCATGATGCCTTCGCCTTATTCGTCGCGCGGCTCGATTGA
>JACVRN010000023.1 GCA_014534425.1 Pyrinomonadaceae bacterium | reverse complement strand
GGAGTTCGGTGTGCCAGTGGTCTTTGATGTGACGCACTCTTTGCAGCTTCCGGGCGGGCTTGGTCATGCAACGGGCGGGCTTTCTCAATACATCGAACCTCTCGCACGAGCCGGAGTGGCCTGCGGAGTCGACGCTGTCTTCATGGAAGTGCACGACGCGCCCGAACGCGCCCCTTCGGACGGGCCGAACATGCTCCCACTGTCCAGAATGGAAGCGCTGCTTCTGATGCTCAGAGACGTTCACGCGTTAATTAATCAGGGCCGCGCTGAAAACGCCATAAGCGATTGACAGAAGAGGCTCGCGGCGAACATTATTCCCCGTCTATTAAAATCTTAATCATCGTCTGTGTCGTATGAAATTGCTTAGACTACTGCTGGTTCTTTGTCTTTTAGCCACTCTTAATACCGCATCGCGTGTGGCGACTGCTCAGGACGAGCCGCGCGCCGCGTGGCAGGTCACTCGCTTTGAGATTACAGCGAACGTGGGCCAATCGGATCGCTCTCTCTCGTCGCGTGCGGTCATAACTGCGCGCAACGTTGGGCGCGGCTCAGGCTCCACGCTCACCCTTCGCATCAATTCCAGGGCCGAGATAAAGAGCGCGACCGTGGGCGGCGCGCAAGCTACGTTTCGCGCCACGCCCGAAGCTCGCGGCAATCTTCAGCGCTTCACGGTTAATCTGCCTTCGCCGGTTCAGCCCGAAGGCACCGTCAGCGTGACGGTGGAATATCGACTGCCCGTTACGGAGAACACCGGGCTTGGCGCTATCTCTGCTTTGGGCGCGCAGTTTCTTCCGCCTTCGTTCTGGTATCCGTCGCCTAACACAATCTACTCTCTGCGCGGCGCGGACACTGCGCCCTTTCGACTGACGGTGGGTGCTGCGGCAGGCGAAACGGTTATCTCAAGCGGCAAAGCGAGCGGCGCTGGCTTTGATCAGTCGCTCAATGCTCAGCCCTTTTTCATCACAGGCAACTGGGATGTGGTAGAAGGCGCTGGAGAGGCGCGCGGCGCGAGCGCTTATCTTCCGAAGGGCGCTGGCGGGGACGAGCGTAAGCAGGCCGAGAGTCTTCTGGCACTCGCAGGCGCGGCACGCTCATTTTACGCGGGCCTCCTGGGCCAAGCGCCGGACGCGCCCGTGCGCCTTGTCGCAGTCATGCGCGGCGGAGGCGCGAGCGACGGCGGCACAATACTTCTTCCCGTCGCGGCCTTTCGTCGCTCGAAAGTAGATTCGGCCACAGCCCTTCAAATCGGAGAAGCCGTGGCCCGCCTCTGGATTGGCGGCGCAACGCCCGTACGCGGCGAAGGCGTGGGCGTCATCACGGAAGGACTGACGCGCTATCTGGCGAACGCTTTTCTTGAGAAGCAGTACGGGCGCGATGTTGCGGAGGCGGAAAGATTGCGGCAGCGTCTTGCTTACGCCACGGTCTCCAAGCGTGACGCGCCTCTGGCTAGGACTACTCCGCTTGACGACACCTATTACATCTCCGTGGCTAACAAGGGCGCGATGGTCTGGAGGCTGGCCGAGCGCATCATGGGGCGCGATGCTTTTATGGGCACCCTGCGCTCCTTCATACAAAAAGGTGCCGAGGGAGAGCTTTCGCTTGAACTGCTTCGCGCTGCCTTGAGCGGGCGCGGAGGCTCTGCGCTGAAAAATGTGATGGACGCGTTGCTGGACAAGCCTACGGAGATGGATTTGATGGTTGGGCTGCCGCAGCAACGCGGGGCGCAGTGGGTCGCCGCGCTCAGGAACTTGGCAGAGTTCGACGTGACCGTTCCTGTGATGGGCGTGACCGCGAGCGGCGAGCGAGTCATGGCTGAGGCGACCATACTTGCTCGAAGCTTCGGAGAGGTCACGTTCAAAACAGCCGCACGCATCACGCGCGCTGAGATTGACCCGGAAAAGCTCTTTCCTCAGCTTGATTACTCAAACGACATAGCGCCGCGCGTGCGGGCCATCGACGAAGCTCTGACGGAAGCAAGGGCAACGCTGGCGCGCGGCGAGACCGCCAAAGCGGAAGCGGCTGCGCGAGAGATACTCTCGATTGCGCCGAGCCTACAGGAGGCGCGAATCCTTCTGGGTCGCGCCCTGCTCGCGTCGAACAGGGCTGATGAAGCCGAGCGTGAGTTCAAAATAGTTCTGGACGACGCGCTGCCTTCGCCGGTCGCGCTCGGCTGGGCCAGCGAGGGTTTAGGCGAAGCGGCTTTGAGAAAGGGACAGTCTGCGGAAGCCCTGCGTCGTTTCACCGAAGCGGCGCGTGCCGAGGGCGAGTATGCATCTACTTTGGCGGCGCGGCTCAACCGCATCAAGGCCGAGGCTGCCGCCAACTCTTCGCCTGCCGTTGACGAGAGCGTGCGCGGCTTCGTCTCGCAACTGGATCAGGCTATCAAGACCGGAAGCAAGGCTGACATTGACGCCCTGATTGTTCCAGGGGAGTTGCCCAACTTCTCGCGCGGCATCATAGGCAATCGCCCGGAGGTTTGGCAGACGCGTGTGGTCAGAACCGAAAGCCTGGACGCGAGCCGCCTGGCGGTTGACGTTGCGCTCATGGTGCGAGAAATGGGACGCGACCAGTCGGGCACAGCCGTTCTCATTCTGGCGCGCACAGGTGGAAGTGCCTGGAAGCTTGCCGGAATAGAATTTCTGGAAGTCCGCTAAAGTTGATGCAAGAGATACGCGATATCGAGCGACGCGCTCTACGCATACGCCTGCTGCTGATGGACTGCGACGGCGTGCTCACGGACGGTCGCATCACGCTCGTAGGCGACGGCGATGAAGAGAAGAGCTTTCACACGCGCGACGGCCACGGGCTAGTTCTACTTCATCGCGCGGGACTTCGCTCCGGCATCATCTCTGGCCGCACGTCCACTCTGGTTGAGCGTCGAGCGCGAGAGCTTGGCATGAATTACGTCAAGCAGGGAACCTGGGACAAGATTAAAGAGTTCGAGGAAGTCCTGCGCGAAGCCGGAGTCGAAGACGAAGAGGTCGCGTTCATAGGCGACGATGTCACAGACATCCCGCTCATGCAGCGCTCGGAACTTTCAATCGCCGTCGCAGACGCAGTGGAAGAGACGCGCCGCGCGGCGCATTACGTGACACAACTTCCGGGCGGCTTCGGTGCCGTCAGGGAAGTCTGCGAGTTGATATTGAAAGCCCAGGGACACTGGGACGATTTGATGCGGCGCTATATCAAGTAAAGGGGTGAGCATAATGGAGACAAAAGCGCGACAGGTTCTATTTGTAGAAGACACGCCGGACACGCGCAGCCTGGTAGAGTTCTCTCTGGAAAGAGAAGGCTTCCATGTGACTACGGCTGAGACTGCGGACGAGGGGCTTGACTTGGCGCGCACGAAAAACTTCGCGCTCATACTCCTGGACATTGGCCTGCCCGATAAAGACGGCCTTGAACTGTGCCGCGAGATACGACGCTTTGACCAGACAACGCCCATACTCTTTTACACGGCCTTCTACAGCCTCATAGACGAGCATGAGACGCAGAGCGCAGGAGCACAAGGCTGCCTTCGCAAACCCGAAGACACAGCCCGCCTAGCTGAAATCGCAAAGAACCTGGTCGACCGCAGCGATGCTTCCTGAAAGTTACCCCGTGCGCTGAAATAAGATTTGACAGTCACGGCTCCGCTTGATTATCTTTGCTTCATTGTCACAAGAGAGTCTTGCGTAGAGTTGATAGTTTTAACCTCATCGTTAGCTGCTTTCATCTTTGCTTCTCCGCGCAGGCATCACACAAGAGCAGCAGATGAGGTTTGTGGAGACCAGAGAAAAAGGAATCGCACTGAAGCTAAAATACTGGCCGCGTTCATTGAGGCTGGTTATCTGGTGCTTCTTCCTTTTGGTGATGGACACAAATACGACCTGGTAGTTGATGACGGTCGGCATATTCACAGAGTCCAGTGTAAGACTGGAAGAGTTCGTAAAGGCTGTTTGATGTTCAACGCATGCAGCTTTTCAGGAAACGCCGGAACGAGGCGGGACTACAAAGGTCTGGCAGACTTATTCGCAGTGCTTAATCCGGCAACCGGGAAAGTATATATAGTTCCGGTAGAGGAAGTCGGACATACAGTTGCTTCTCTGAGATTAGACCCGCCTTTGAGCGGGCAGAGTAAAAGAATAAGATGGGCTAAGAGTTATCTTTTAGCCTCGTGTCCGAATAGAGATTTGCGGGCGTAGCTCAGTTGGTAGAGCGTAGGTTTCCCAAACCTGAGGTCGCGGGTTCAAGCCCCGTCGCCCGCTTATATCCTTCCCATTGATTTCTGCTTCGGACTTCCCCACGTATTGTAAATAAACGTTTCTCTTCGGGGGCGTATGCTTTTGCGCCTTTGGGTCTCGTGGTCAATCCCTGAAACTACAAAGAGATAATTGCTGGCACGCTCGTTGCTGATTTGGAGCGTGAAGGCAAATCTTACAGGAGGATAAAACCAGTGCGTAGCAAGCTTTTGCTGAGCCTCTGTGTGCTCATCCTAGGAGCTTTGGCGTTTGGTTGCAGCTCGGACAACGCCAATACAGCTTCGAACACCAACACGGCCAACACAACCACTACGACCAATACGAGCACCACCACTACGACCGCCACTAACACTTCAACCACGGGTGAGTACGAGACGACCGTGACGAACGAGCCGAATGGGGACAAGACGGAGACGCGCACCTACAAGAACAACGCGCGCATCTCCAAGGTCGTAATCACCACGCGCAACGGAAAGCGCACCGCCAAGGTTACTTCCAGCACGGGCGAGACGCGCGAGATTCCCGAAGACAAAGTCGAGAGCGTGATAAACGGCTCGGCGGACGCTATAGCGGATGCGGCTGGCTTCGTCGCTGACAAATCCAAAGAGGCCGCTTCGACCGTCAAAGAGGGCGGCGAGAAGGCCATTGACAAGGGCAAAGAGGGAGCAGAGAAAGTAGGCGAAGGCGCAAAGACCGTAGGCGAGAAGGCTGTCGAGGGAACCAAGAAAGCCGGTGAAAAGACCGTCGAGGGCGCAAAGAAAGCTGGCAAGTCTATCAAGAACGCCGTCACGCCTTAACGGTAAAGAGATTTTCATAATCTATCATGAGCAGTCGCTTCGCAGAAGGGGGCGGCTGCTCTCTCTTTCTTCAAAAGAATCGGTCTCTCTCTTTTGATGTTATACTCAGGCGAGCGATTATTGCATGTGTTAAGGAGAGAGCGATCATGACGGACACTTCCCGATTTACAATTATTTGCCCCTGTTGTGAAGCCACCATTACCCTGGACGCGCAAACGGGCGCTATCATCTCTCACGAAGAGAAGTCAAAGCCCGTCGCCTCGTTCGACGAGATGCTCAAGGGATTAGACAAGCAGAAGCAGCAGCGCGAACAGATTTTTCAGCAGGAGCTAGGCTCGCTCAAAGACCGCGAGCGCCTTCTGGAAGAGAAGTTCAAAGAGGCCATGAAGCGCGCCGAAAAGGATAAAGACAAACCCTTCATCAACCCTATGGACGTTGATTAATATCGCCGTGCAACAGCTTTTCCGGCCTTGAGCATCAAAACGGGCGGCTGCCGCTAACCGTGGCGGGCCACGGCCCGGTCATCACCTTTTCTGGAAGGAAACTCTATGCTTCGTATCTTTGTCGCACTGATTGTCATGTGCACCGCAGTTTTAGCCAACACGAAAATGGATTCGTCCCCGACGTTCACGCAAAAGATGCCAAAGATAAATTACCGCGAGCGCACGCTCCCGAACGGCTTGAAGGTCTACACGCTTGAGGATCATTCCAGCCCTACGGTCTCCATACAGGTCTGGTATCACGTAGGCTCTAAGGACGACCCCAATGGTCGTAGCGGCTTCGCGCATCTCTTCGAGCACATGATGTTCAAGAGCACAAAGAACATGAAGGCCGAGATGATGGACAGGCTGACGGAAGACGTGGGCGGCTTCAATAATGCTTTCACAGCCGACGACGTGACCGTTTACTTCGACGTTGTGCCGTCGAACTATCTTGAGACTCTGCTCTGGGCCGAAGCAGACCGCCTTGGCTCGCTCAACATAGACGACGCGAACTTCAAATCCGAGCGCGATGTCGTGAAGGAAGAGTACCGCGAGACCTACATGTCGCGGCCATACGGCAAGCTGGAGTTGCTCATTCAGCAGAAGTCATTCACCAAACATCCGTACAGGCGACCGGGCATAGGCAATATTGAAGAACTGAACGCGGCGACTTTGACGGACGTGAAATCTTTTCACCAGACATTCTATCGCCCGGACAATGCGACGCTGGTGGTCGCGGGCGACTTTGACCAGAAGCAACTGGACGCGTGGGTTGATAAGTATTTCGGTCGCATACCCAAAGCCAACGCGCCACTGCCGCGCGTGAATGTGAAAGAGCCTGAGCGCACGAAGGAAGCGCGCTATGTGGAGTACGGCGAGCACGAGCCGCTTCCGGCTGTGGCAATCTCTTATCTTGCCCCGCCGCAGGCGAGCGATGATGCCTTCGCGCTGAGAGTGGCGGGCGCTATCCTGGCTGCGGGCGAATCTTCAAGGCTCTATCAGTCGCTCATCTACCGCCAGCAGTTGGCCTCGCAGGTCGACGCCGAGACCGATTTTCGTGAAGACACCAGCCTCTTCCTTTTAAGAGCCACGATGGCTTCGGGCAAGACTGCTGAAGAGGGAGAGAAAGCGCTCCTTGCGGAGTTGAAGCGTTTGCAGACGGAGACGGTTTCGGCTGCGGAGCTTGAGAAGGCCAAGAACCAGGTCATCACGGAGCGCCTGAAGGCGCGCGAGACGAGCAACGGTAAAGCCTTCGCGCTGGGCGAAGCGGCAGTGCTGCTGGGCGACGCCAATCGCGTCAACACGGACAACGAACGCTTGATGGCTGTCACAGCCCAGGACGTGCAGCGCGTCATGAAAAAATATTTCACGGGCACAAACCGCGTAGTCATCTACTTCCTGCCAAGGAACCCGCAGCCCGACGGTGAAATGAAGATGAGCAAGAACGAGTGGGGCGCGGGCGGAAACTCAGCGCCGACAGTTCAAGCGGAGGGAGGAAGATAAGATGCCAGGAAAAAGATTCAAAAGCTTTCTCTCTTTATTCATCAGCTGTTTATTCGTCACCGCTTTTATGATGCCTATAAATTCTTTCGGGCAGCAGGAGACGCCTCCGCCGCCCGCGCCGCCGCGTCCCGTAAATTTCCCTAAGCCCGTGGAGAAGACTCTGTCGAACGGCCTGCGCGTCATCTTCGTTGAGCGCGCGGGAACGTCTCTCGCCACGGCGCAGTTGTTAATCAAGAACGGCGGCGAGATTGACCCGCCCAAACTTGCGGGGCTGGCCGACATGACGGTCAGCCTTTTGACGAAGGGAACCGCTAAACGAAGCGCGCCGCAGATAGCCGAAGCCGTAGAAGCTCTCGGCGGCATGATTGATTACGGCGCACGCTGGGACTCTTCGCAGGTCACCGTGAGCGTAGAGTCTTCGAAGATTGACCCTGCGGTGGAAATTCTCTCGGATGTTGTCAGACGCCCGACCTTTAAAGAGGACGAGCTTGAGCGCCAGCGACAGCAGAGCATAGACCAGTTGAGCTTCATGCTCGCAGACCCAGGTCAACTGGCGCGCTACGTGGCCTCGCGCGTCGTCTTCGGAGATTCGCCTTACGGCCATCCTCTGAACGGCACGCCCGAATCGCTCGCACTCATCAAGCGCGAAGACATAGCGCGGCTTCACTCCACGTATTACAGACCCGACAACGCCATCCTGGTCATCGGCGGCGACCTTCGCTCGGACGATGCTTTCAAGTTGGCCGAGCGCTACTTCGGTGACTGGGCGAAACCGTCAACGGCTCTTCCGGCTTCGACCGAAAGGGAAGCGACGACAAGAAAGAGCGGGCAGCGAGTCGTAGTCATAGACATGGAGCACGCTGGACAGGCCGCAGTGATATTGACGCGCACGGGATTGAAGCGCACAGACCCGGATTACTTTCGTGGGATTGTGACCAACTCCGTTCTTGGCGGGGGTTATTCCTCGCGCCTCAATCAGGAGATTCGCACCAAGCGCGGCTTGAGCTACGGCGCAGGCAGCACCCTGGAAGTGCGCCGTAGCTCAGGGCCTTTCATAGCCGTCACGCAGACGAAGAACGAATCGGGCGCTGAGGTCGCTTCGCTTCTGATGACAGAGCTTGGCCGTCTTTCGAGCGCGACTATCCCGGACACTGAATTGACGCCGCGCAAGGCCGCGCTCATAGGCAACTACGCGCGCCAGTTGGAAACCATAGACGGCCTTGTAACGCAGGTCGCGTCGCTCGCGCTTTACGGGTTGAGCCTTGACGAAATCAACAGCTACATCAAGAACGTGCAGAGCGTGAAGGGCGAAGAGATTCAAAAGTTCGCGGGCGAGCGGCTTGATGCGAAGGGCGCGGACATTATCATCGTCGGGCGCGCCTCAGATTTTCTGGCAGACCTGCGTAAGCGCTTTCAGAACGTTGAAGTCATACAGGAAGACGAGCTTGACCTCAACAGCGCGAGCTTGAGAAAAGCTGCGGGCGGCGCGGGCACGAGTGGCGGAGCGAGAATGAAATAAGGGGACACGCTCTATGCTTAAAGAGAAGCTATTCGCAACGGGCCTCGTGCTCGCGCTGATTTTCGTCTTCGGCGTTTCGGCGCGAGCGCAGGGTGATGATGAAGACGGCGCTAATCCGAATGACCTGGCGGCGCGTGCGGCTGTGCAAAGGCTGGCAAATATAGACCCTTTGGTCAGGCAGCAGGCTGCGGAAGAGCTTGCGCGACTTTCGGCCAACGAGCAGCAAAAGCTTGTCCAAGGCTATTACATGCAGGAGAAGAATTCTCGCGTCAAGCTTGCTCTGGCCTGGGCGCTCTATCGCATGAGCAAGTCCGAGATGCTCTTTGCAGTCGTGCGCGACCTGGATTCTTCACGCGCCGCGCAGGCCGCAGGCTACTTGAGAATGCTTGATGATGCGGAGCCTCTCTACATGTTCCTGACGACGGCCAAGTCGCGCACGCAGGTAGAGCTTCTGAAGATTCTGGCCGACATTGGCAATCAGACGACGCTCGCGCAGATTAAGCCTCTGACGGAATCTTTCGACCCGAAGGTGAGCGCCGCAGCCCAAAGGGCCACACAGGCCATCAACGAACGCCTTGCACAGGCCCCGCCCGAAGCGCCGCAACGCCCGCGACAGGTGGGAAAAGCGGGTGAAACTTCTCCTTGAGCGTGTTCTTAACCGCAGAGGACACAGAGAAGATTCAACTCTCTGCGTCCTCTGTGCCTCTGACTATTACCAAACATCTCCGCCCGGTTCTTCAAAGATAACTTCTCACGCTATACTGCTTGCTCCGAATCATGCACAGGAACCTTCGCTCATTCTTAGACCTGCTGGTGCGCGACGACGACCTCGTAACCATAGAGGCGGAGGTTGACCCTTACCTTGAACTGGCGGAGATTCACCGCCGCGTCATAGCGGAGGGCGGCCCGGCTCTTATGTTTCGGCGTGTGAAGGGAAGCCGCTACACGGTCGTCACAAACCTCTTCGGCACCAGGCGCAGAATCGAGCGCGCTTTCGGAAGCAAGCCCGAGAGCCTTGTGAGAGAGGCTGTGCAGGTAGCCGAAGCGCTCCTGCCTCCCAGACCCGCAAAGCTCTGGCAGCACCGCTCGCTTGCCATGGAGGCATTGAAGCTCGGCACACGCAACGTAGGCCGCGCGCCCATCACGCAGGTCATCGATGCACCGGCGCGCCTGGACGAGCTGCCCGTCCTGACGACTTGGCAGGAGGACGGCGGGCCTTTCATCACGCTGCCACTGGTTTACACGGAGCATCCCGTCACACGGAAACACAATCTTGGGATGTATCGCATGCAGCGCTTTGACGCGCGCACCACGGGGATGCACTGGCAGATTCACAAGGGCGGCGGCTTTCATTATCACGAAGCCGAAGCGCTTCAGAAGGCGCTGCCCGTGACGGTCTTCCTTGGCGGCCCGCCCGCGCTGATACTCTCCGCGATTGCGCCTCTGCCGGAAGACGTGCCGGAGCTTGTGCTGGCCTCCGTGCTGGCGGGCGAGAAGATTCGTATGGCTAAGAACCCTCTGGACGGGGCGCACCGTCTCGTGGCCGAAGCGGAGTTCGCCCTAGTAGGAAAAGTTCCGCCCTTCGAGAGAAGACCCGAAGGGCCTTTCGGAGACCACTACGGCTACTACTCGCTGCAACACGATTATCCTGTCTTTCAGGCGGACGCGGTCTTTCATCGCCGCGACGCGATTTATCCCGCGACGGTCGTGGGAAAGCCAAGGCAGGAAGATTTCTACATAGGCGATTATCTACAGGAGCTTCTCGCGCCGCTCTTTCCGCTCGTGATGCCGAGCGTGCGCGACCTCTGGACGTACGGCGAGACGGGCTTTCACTCGCTCTGCGCGGCGGTCGTACGCGAGAGGTACGGCAGAGAAGCGCTCGTCTCAGGCTTTCGCATCCTGGGCGAAGGCCAGCTCTCGCTCACAAAATTTCTGCTCCTCACGGACACGCCGCAGGACTTGCGCGCCTTCCCTAAACTCTTCGAGCACGTACTCGCGCGCTTCCATCCCGAAAGCGACTTCTTCATCTTCTCCAACGTTTCAATGGACACGCTGGATTACACAAGCGGGGTCGTGAACAAGGGAAGCAAAGCCATCATGCTCGGTCTGGGCGAGCCTGTGAGGGATTTGCCGCGCGAGTTCAAAGGCACGCTGCCGCGTGACGTGAAGCGCGCGGAAGTCTTCTGCGGCGGCTGCCTGGTCTTGGAAGGCGTGCCGTTTGAGAAAGAGCCGGGGCAGGCCGCGCGCCTTGCACGCGATGAGGCGTTTAGCTCTTGGCCGTTAGTTATTCTTCACGACGACGCGAGCGTGGCGCGTTTGGTGGAAAATTTCCTCTGGGCCACCTGGACTCGCTTCGAGCCAGCCGCAGACATACACGCCGCCGAAACAAAGATTGTTCGTCATCACCTCTCTTACACCGCCCCCATAGTCATAGACGCGCGCACCAAGCCAGGCTTTCCCGCAGAGCTAATCGTCCGCCCGGACATCGCAGAGCTTGTAAACAAACGCTGGCGAGAATATTTCCCGAAATAAAATAGCAGCGCTTTAAGTGATTTAGAGTGGAAGCCTGAGGGCAAAGACCGCGCCGCCTTGCCCCGAGTTGGAGGCGGTCAAGGTGCCGCCGTGCTCCGTGATAACACGATGCGCCAGGGCCAGCCCTATGCCGTGACCCTTTGACTTGGTGGTGAAGAAGGGGATGAAGATACGCTCTCTGTCATCTTCGTTGATGCCCGTGCCAGTGTCCGTGATTTCAACGACCGCCCAATCTCGCCCGGCGGAATCCTTCTCGCGTGCGCCGCGCACGGAGACGCGCCGCTCAAGCTTATCTTCCGTGATAGATTCGGCTGCGTTACGCATCAGGTTCAGCAAAGCCTGCCGCAGCATTCGCTCGTCGGCGTGAACCGAAGGAAAGTCTCCTTCAATCAAAAGCCGCACGCTGCGCTCTTCAAAGAGAAGCTGTAGCTCCGTGGCGCAATCGCGGACAAGCTCATTGAGCGAAACGTCCTGACGCTGTAGCGGCTGCGGGCGAGCGAAATTCAGAAAGGCCGTGACCGTTTCCGTCAGGCTTCGCACCTCTTCGAGCAAAGCCGTGGACGCCACGCGCCCGCGCTCATTCTCCGCGTACGCCTGTATCAGTTGCGCGTAGCCGTGAAGCGTAGCCAGAGCATTCTTGAATTCGTGCGACAGCCCTGCGGCCATCTCTCCGAGGCTTTCGAGGTTACGTTTGAGCGCCACCTGCTCGCGCAACTCCGTCACCTCCGTGATGTCCGTCAAGAGGCAGAGCGCGCCGCGCCTTTTTGCTCCACCCTCAAGGTCAATCGGCGCAACGGTCGCGCCCAATCGTCGCTTACGACCGTTGGAAGTCGAAGCCTCTATCTCTTCACGACGATAAAGCTCGCCGGTCGCTAGACACCGCTCGACCATCTCCGCGAGCGCGGGCGCGTGATTGAACACGCGGCGCACGTGCTGGCCCGCAGCATCATCGCCAGCTCCCACGAGCGCGCGAGCCGGAGCATTAACGACCGTCGCCTGCCCTTCGGCATCAAAGGCTATGAGGCCGGACGGAACGCTGGCAATGATGCGCTCGCTAAAACGTTCGGCTGATGCCGCACGCGCACGCGCCTGTGCGCCTAGCGCCTCAAGCTCTCGCTGCTGCGCCTGTAGACGCGCGACCACAGATTGAAAAGTCTCAAGCACGAACTCCGCTTCGTTGCGCGCGTTACTCGAAGAGAGAGAGACGGGAGCGCGTTCGGCTTCGCCCACCAGTTGCCTGTATGGCCGCAGGAGCCATCTGAGCAGAAGAACTATGCAGACAAGACCGGCGACCAGCGTGGTGACGACCGCGACAATCAGAAGCGAACTGCGCGCGAGCGTCCCGCGCGAAGCCACTCCGAGCAGGCTAACGGCGAACAAGTTGGCGACTAGAAACACCCCCACCAACAACGCCAACACCAGATTCGACCGGCTCCTGTATCTCATAAAAGCAGTTTGCAGTTTGCAGTTCTTAGTTTTCAGCCGGAAAGCCGAACGCGCATTCTTGCTTTTAACTGAAAACTGTCTCTAAAACTGTCCTGCGTACCAACTGATGATGCGAGCGCCGACCATGAGGGCTATGATGGAGCCTACGCCCAGGAAGATGCCGAAGGGAAGAAGCATCTGCATGTTGCGCTCGCCGCGCTTGAGCATCAGTAGTATGCCCGTCAGCGAGGCCGTGATGACGCCCAAGAAAATTGTCAACACGGTCAATCGCCAGCCCAGGTATGCCCCGACCATGAACATCATCTTCACGTCGCCGAGTCCCATAGCCTCCACCTTACGCAACTTCTCCCACAGCCAGCCCATCAGCCACAGCGAGCCGCCGCCCGCCAGCGCTCCGAGCACTGCGCCCGCGAGCGAGACGGCCCACACGGGCAAGCCCGACAGGTAATTAACATTTGCAAGCGTAGGCAGGTCGTCGAAAGCATTCGTGCCCATCAGGAAGGGAAGCAGAAGGCGTGCCACCAGGGCAAAGACTATCCCCGGATAGGTGATGGCGTTCGGCAGAATCATGTGCTCGGCGTCTATGAAGATGAGCGCTATGAGCGCGGAGACGAACGCCAGGTCGAAGGGCAGCGCTGCTGTCGGCCCGTTTCGTCCGATAACGTCATGCAGAAAGACCGCCACAAAAAGAATGCCCGTCAGGGCTTCGACCGCAGGATAGCGCGCGGAGATGGCGGTGGAGCAGGTGCGGCAGCGCCCTCTTAGAATCAGGTAGCTCAAGACAGGAATGTTGTCGTAGGCGTGAATCGCCGTTGAGCACTGCGGACAGCGCGAGTTGGGAAAGACTATGGATTCTTCTCTCGGCAGGCGAAAGATGACTACGTTGAGAAAGCTTCCGATGATTGCGCCGAGCGCCCCTACGAAGATGGCAGCCAGTGGAACGGGAAGACCAAACGGAAAATCATTTACCAGGAGAGACATAAAAATGTTCATGCAGAATGTACCTTATGACACGGCGAGGAGCGATTCAATGCAAGGCAGATTCAAACAGGGATAGACAGGATGAATGGGATAAAAAGAGAAAGAGTTTCTTCTTCTTTATTCTGTTCATCCTGTCCATCCTGTTAAATTATTCCTTAGCCTCAAACTCAGCCTCCGCACCCTGTCTCGCGCTCTTTACGTGACGCGCGGGCTTGACGTGCACCGCAACCCTCTCGCATCATACAGCAAATAGCTGGTAGCTATCAGCAATCAGTTAACAGGCCGTCAGCTTTTTCTGGATTTAATAGCGCAATCTACAGAAACCCCGCGTCTCAAATTTGAGAATATTTTGGGCTGGCTGCCGATTGCTTTTTGGAGAGATGATTTGAACCGTTCTCGTCGCTACATAGTTGTGATGCTCTGTCTAGGCGTTATAGCCATCACAACGCTCGCGCTCATCCCTTATTCGCTGACGGGAAGTCTTGAGAAGCGGCAGCCCGCCACAGTGGCCGTCTCTGCCACAGGCTCGGAGCCGAAGGCTGCGAAAAGCCGCGCGGTAGAGCCTGTCTTCGATGCTGCCGTCTGGTATGCGGCCCGCAGCGAAGCGCCCGAAACCCACGGCGTGTTGATTGAGTCGCTGGATCACGAAAAACTCTTTGCCTCGCACAACGCCGACGTGGTCTTCAATCCAGCCTCTTTGATTAAGCTCTCGACCTCTTTGGTGGCGCTGAAGAAACTGGGCGCGGACTATCGCTTCAGAACGCAGGTCTACGCGGACGGAAAACTCGACGGCGACGGAACCTTTCGCGGCCTGCTCTTTTTCGCGGGCAGCGACCCGACCTTCGGAGACGTTGCGGCCAGCATGATAGCCGCAGAGCTTCGCTCGCGCGGGATAAAGAAGTTGCAGGGCGGCGTGATGGTCTCGCCCGACTTCTGTTTCAACTTCAGCGAATCGCCGGAAGACTCCGCCGCTAGACTTGGCCGCGCGCTGCACCTGGGAGAAGTGACTACCGGAGTCGCAGGCGGCACTGCGGGCAGCCGTCTCTTCGCTTTCGATTCATATCCTTTGCGCGACATATTGCTTTACATGAACGCGCGCTCAAGCAACTTCATGGCCGAGAGAATCGGGGCGACGGTCGGAGGCGCTACGGGCGTGCAGCAATTTCTCATTGACGAGTTAAAGCTGCCAGCCTCGCAGGTGACAATCGCCAGAGTCTCTGGCCGCGAGCACAATCGCATGACTCCGCGCGGGCTGCTGACCGTGATTCGAGCGCTGGTCGAAGAGGGCGCGCGTCAGGGCCTCAGGCCCGAAGACATCATGCCCGTTGCGAGCGACGACACGGGCACGCTTCGCCGTCGTTTGGCCGGGACGGGTCTCGAAGGCGCTGTCGTGGGTAAGACCGGCACTCTCACGTCAGAGGTTGACGGAGGCATGGCGAGCCTTGCCGGTATCGTCTACACGTACGATAAGGGGATGATAGTCTTCGCCATTCTGGATCAGGGCAATCGCATCTGGGATAACCGCCAGATGGAAGACCAGCTTCTAGCGGAAGTCATCAACTCTCAGGCCGCGCCTCTGGCAATCGCCAGCCTTGAAGGCCGCAGACTTCTTCCCACATCAAATCTACGTATAGAGAAATAGATGAAGATTAGCCTTCATCCTTCTTTCTCTTCTTATCACTCTTTTGATTCTGCATTTCCCACAGGAGCAGGTGCTTCAGGTAAGCGTTGTGGGCGGCGAAGCGCGCTATGCAGTAGCCCGCCAGCCCGTCGCGGAAGCCGCCCTTTAGTAGAAAGCTTCTGAAGAAAGCGGCGGCTCCGGCGGTAGCAATCTGCGCGGGAGAAGTGCGGCGACCGGCTTCGTACATCTGCCTGGCCGCGAGCGGCGCATAGCGCTCGCCTATCATTCGATTATGATGCTCGGCGTCGCGTATGCTGTAGTGCAGAAGGTCTCCACGTAAAGTCTCCACGCGTGCGCCGTCCTTCATCTTCACGGACTCGTGTATGTAAGCGCCCTTCCACTCGCCCTTAGACTTTCTGTAGAGCCGCAGTTGATGGTTCGGATACCAGCCGCCGCCGCGAATCCATCGCCCCATGTAAAACGAGCGGCGCGCGACCCTGTAACCGTCCGCGAGTTTCTCCTCGTTCGTGTAGAGAAGGTCTTCGATTGAGTGACGAAGGTCTTCCGAAACTCGCTCGTCCGCATCCAGACTGAAAATCCATTCATGTGTAGCAGAATCGGCTGCGAACTGCTTCTGCAAAGCGAAGCCGGGCCAGGGATTGATATGAACGCGCGCACCGCACTCTTCTGCTATCTCACGAGTCCTGTCCGTGGATTCCGAATCAACGACCAGAATCTCGTTGGCCCACGAGACGCTCTCGCAGGCCGCGCGAATGTTAGCCTCTTCGTTGAAGGTGATAATCGTTGCGCTGATTTTCATTAAGGAATCGTTTCTTGTCGCCCGCAACACTTATAGAAGCGAAAGCGGCGAGCCGTCAACTTTTGTGACGATGCTCGCCGCTTTCCGCGCTCTTTCCGAAAGAGTTGAGAATTGAATCAGGGGCCGGTGGGGGATTCGATGATGATGTTGTTGGCGCGGAGCGTGGTGCTGGTGGCGCGCTGCAACTCTGCCAGGGCCTTGTTGTAATCGGTCTCGGCGCGTATCTCAAGATTCCTGGCGTTAGTCAATTCGTTCTCTCTCTGGATAAGAAGGAACGTGGTGCTTCTGCCGACTTGATAAAGGCGGCGCTCGCCTTCGAGTTGTACCTCTGCGCTCTGGCGTGCGGCTCGCGCGGACAGGACTCTTTGCCTGGAGCTTTCCACAGCTTGCGCTGCGTTACGGACTTCGACTTCGACCACCTGCTCCTGGCTCCTCATCAAAGCCTCTGTCTGAGTCTGCTGTATGCGCGCCCCGGCCAGATTGGCTTCGGCGGTCTTGTTCCTGAAGGGAATCTGTATGGTGGCACCCACGACGATGTTTCTGGTCTCGAAGCTGAAGAGGTTCCTCAAAGTCCTGCCGTAGCCGCCGACCAATTTTTCAGGCACCGTGCCCGCCTGTATAGCCGCCGGAGTCGGCGTTCCCGATAGTCCAGTGGTCGAGAGGCCGCCCGTCAAATCTACCTGTGGGCGCGTCTGATTCTTGAAATACTGTATGTCTATCTGGTTGATGTCCTGTTGCAGGTTAAGACGCTTTAGCTCCGGGCGATTCGCACGCGCTTCCGTCAGAGCGTCCTGGAGATTGACGGGCGTCGAATCAAAAGAGGGATTGTCGGTCGGGACAAGCTGCGCCCGCCATTCGGCGTTCTGCGGGTCTTTCAGGATTAGCTGCTTCAGAGTGTTCTCTGCAATCGAAACCTGCTGCACGCTGGAGAGCAATTCAGACTCGCGGTTAGCGAGTTCGGTCTGCACCTCTGCGCGAGAGAAGGGAGCGGCTGCACCGGCTGCAATCTGCGCCTCTATGCGGCGGAAATTTTCGCGCGCAAGGTTCAGGTTGGCTATACGGTTCTGCTGGTCTCTGAGCGCAAAGACCAGATTCCAGTACGCGGCCTGTACGCTTGAGATGACTTCAATGGTGCGGCGACGAAAATCGGCGTCCGACTGCTCAAGCCTCTTCTTCTGTATGCGAATCTGTCGGCGGCTGTTATCAATCGAGCGATTGCGCCAGAGCGGCTGAGTAAACTGCACGCCGAGCGCGCCCGAATAGACAGGGTTGAACTGGTTGAAGGTAGAGCTTGTGGTGCGGCGCAGGTTGTTGAAGAAGAACTCGTACTGGCCGCCGCCCTTGCGGAAGAACTTCTGCACAGAGTTGTTTAATTGCAGGTCTGTACGGCTCAGCGTGCCCGTTTCGCCTGCGCCGCCCAAGGTTGATTGCTGAGACTCGACCGTGTTGGTTAACTGCGGAGTAAAGTTCAGAGTCGGCTCGTAGACGCCTTCCAGCGCGCGTAGCTGCGTCTCGGCAAAGCGCACGTCCTGTCGCGCGACCTCTATGTCGTTGTTCTGCTCAAGCGCCCTGCGAATGGCTTCATTGAGAGAGAGCGGCAGAGTGTTGTCCGACGTGACGCCCAACCTGGTTAATGATGGAAGCGGCGGAACAGGTCGCGGCTCCTGCTGCGGGAACAGAGGGTCTCTGATTTCTCCAGCCTCCTGAATCGTTGACGGCGTAGCCGTGGGCACATCAGTAGGCAGGCCCGGCGTGACCGTAGGCGTCTGCGTTGGCGTGACGGGCTGCGTCGTCTGCGGCGTTGCGGTCTGCACTCCAGGCGGCGTCTGCGGGTTCTGTGGCTGCGCCGCTCCGGGCGGCTGCGCGGGGTTCTGCGTCGGCTGCGCTTCGCGCGGCAGATTCGGATTCGGTTGCGTACCCGGCGGCTGCGTTACGGGCTGCGTCGAGGGCGGCGTGGGCGCAGGCTGCGGCTCAACGGAAGACGCTACGGCGGAAGCAGTCAAAGCCTCGTCGCTTGAGAATAGTATCTCCAGCCGGTTGAACTTCTGAATGACGCGGGCGGTCGTTCCAGGTTGCAGGCGGAAAGAGAGCACGGCATCGTTCTCACGCTTTTGAAGCTGAGCATCTTCGAAGCCGCGCCCTTTCAGGTTCGTCTCTACGCGCGCCACTTCTGCCGAGCGAATCACTATGAAGAAGCGGTCTTCGCTCTTGTAGGAAGCGTAGTCCGCGAGCGGCGCGTCGGCTGTGATGGTGACTACAGGGCCAGCCGCCGTCTCGGTGCCGCGCAAGATAGTGATGGTTCTAGCAGCCTGTAAGCTTTGAGCGGTCGCGCTTGTTGAAGCTAATGAAAGCGTCAAGGCTGATAGAGCTAACAGAGATGCTGTTGCCAGAATCCGGCGCACGAAACTGATTGTCATTCGACCGAAACTCCCTCGATTGAGATGCAAAGGTTCTAGCTTGAACGCAAAATGTATCTGTTTTTCGACCAGATTGCGAGGAGCCAGAAGCTACTACGACACCTGTGCCGTAACAGTTTCAAAAACATGCACTTGATGTGCCTAGCTTGACAGCCCGCGTGGGCGCGCATTATCTTGCCTTTCTTTATCAATCGCGCGAGCTTACACAGGTGATTGTAGCGGGACAATTCCCGCTTCTGGGAATCATGTCACCGTAACTGGGACGCTCGAAGAGGCTTTTTCTAAACAGCCTCCTTGAAAATTTCTGTTCATCAAAATCCATGAGGAGGCGCGCGCACTCTTCAAACCATAGTTCAGGCGAGGAGGAATTTTAACGAACATGGCAGTGAAAGTTGGAATCAACGGCTTCGGTCGCATAGGCCGCAACGTTCTACGCACGGCAATCGGAGATGCGGACATAGATTTCGTAGCCGTCAACGACCTGACGGACACAAAGACGCTCGCGCATCTTTTGAAATACGACTCGGTGCTTGGCAATCTTGACCACGAGATAGCGGCGACCGACAACGGCATACGCGTAGAGAATGATGAATTCCGTGTCTTCTCCGAAAAAGACCCTGCGGCTATTCCCTGGGAAGAGGTCGGGGCCGAAATCGTCATCGAATCGACGGGACGATTTACAAAAGCAGAGGACGCGCGCAAGCACCTGCGCGGCACGGTCAAGAAGGTCATCATCTCCGCTCCGGCCAAGAACGAGGACATCACTATAGTCCTTGGCGTCAACGAGAACGATTACGACCCTGCAGCGCACAACATCATCTCCAACGCCTCCTGCACCACGAACTGTCTCGCTCCGGTCGCCAAGGTCATACACGAGCGCTTTCAAATTCGCTCCGCGCAGATGACCACGATTCACTCTTACACAAACGACCAGCAGCTTCTCGACCTTCCGCACAATGATCTGCGCCGCGCTCGCGCTGCGGCTCTTTCGATGATTCCGACCTCCACGGGTGCGGCCAAGGCCGTTGCGCTCGTCCTGCCGGAGCTAAAAGGAAAATTCGACGGCATCTCTGTACGCGTGCCGACGCCTAACGTCTCGCTCGTAGACGTTGTGATGGAAGTCGAAAAAGAGACTACGACCGAAGAGGTCAACACCGCTCTGAAGGACGCGGCCAACGAAGAGTTGAGCGGCATCCTTGGATTTTCAGAAGAGCCGCTCGTCTCCGTAGATTTCCGCAAGAACCCAAACTCAAGCATCGTCGATGCAGAGTACACAAAGGTCATAGGCGGCAACCTGGTCAAAGTCCTCTCCTGGTACGACAACGAATGGGGCTATTCCTGCCGCGTGCGCGACCTCATAAAATTCATCGCAGGAAAAGGACTCTAAAAAAAGTACTGAGTACTGCTTCACTTATGAATAAGCTCTCTATCAAAGATGTGGAGTTGGCGGGCAAGCGGGTCTTTGTGCGCGTGGATTTCAACGTGCCGGTTAAGGACGGTAAGGTCGAGGACGATACGCGTATTCGAGCGGCGCTGCCGACGATTGAGTACGCAACAGAGCGCGGCGCGCGTGTGATTCTGGCTTCGCATCTGGGGAGGCCGAAGGGGCAGCGCAACGAGAAGTACAGTTTGCGGCCAGTAGCGGAGCATCTGTCGGAGTTGTTGGGGAAGCCTGTGCAGTTTGCGGACGATTGCGTGGGCGATGAAGTCAAACGGCAGGTCGATGCTTTGAAGGACGGCGACGTGTTGTTGCTCGAAAATCTTCGCTTTCATCCTGAAGAGGAGAAGAATGACGACGCGTTCGCTGCGGAGCTTGCGAGCCTGTGTGATGTTTATGTCAACGACGCTTTCGGCGCGGCTCATCGCGCGCACGCTTCTACAGCCGGAATCACAAAGCATGTCGGGCAGGCGGTCGCGGGCCTCTTGGTGGAGAAGGAGCTTGATTATCTTGGCCGCGTCATAAGCAACCCTGAGCATCCGTTCGTGGCGATACTGGGCGGCGCAAAGGTGTCGGATAAAATTCCTGTCATCAACGCCCTGATTGACCGCAAAGTAGACAGGCTTTTGATAGGCGGCGCGATGGCCTACACCTTCTTCAAGGCCGAAGGCTTCACCGTAGGAAAATCTTTGGTCGAAAATGAGATGATGCAGACCGCGCTGGACATAAAGCGGCGCGCGGAAGAATCTGGCGTAGAGTTGCTGCTGCCGACAGACCATCAGGTGGTGGATTCCTACGAGCCTGTAAAGGGCGAATCGGTCGTCGCTAAAACCATTCCGATTGAGTTCACAAACGCGGGCCATGTCGGATTGGACATAGGCGTGGAAACCGCCGCGCACTTTTCGGCAGCGCTCCAGGACGCGAAGACAATCATCTGGAACGGCCCCATGGGATACTTTGAAGAGAAGCCCTTCGACCAGGGCACAATCGCCATCGCGCATGCTGTGGCGGAGGCGGCTGACCGTGGGGCGACCGTGATAGTCGGCGGCGGCGACTCCGTCTCAGCCGTCACGCAGGCGGGCGTCTCGGAGCGCATCACGCACATCTCCACGGGCGGCGGCGCAACCCTTGAATTCTTAGCAGGCGACACTTTGCCCGGCGTCGCCGCCCTCAACGATAAATAAGCTGCTATATGAGAAAACCCGTCATTGCCGGAAACTGGAAGATGTATAAGTCCGTGGCCGAGAGCGTGGAGACTGCGCTCGCCCTGAAGCCACTGGTGGCGAATGCCAATCACTGCGAGGTGGTGATTGCACCGGTCTTTACTTCCTTGAAGACGGTCGCGGATAGGCTGGAAGGCTCGAACGTCAAGGTCGCGGGGCAGGATTGCTCAACTGAGATGGAGTACGGCGCGCACACAGGCGAGGTCACTGCGAGCCAACTGCGCGATGTGGGCTGCGCCTTCGTCATCATAGGCCATTCGGAGCGTCGCCAGTTTTATTGCGAGACCGATACGTTCGTCAGCCGCAAGGCGCAGGCCGCCTTGATCGCGGGCCTCAAAGTCATCATGTGCGTCGGCGAAACGCTTGAGCAACGCGAAGAAGGCAACGCCGAGGCAGTCGTAAGCGGCCAGTTAGATGGCGGGCTTAGCGGTTTGACAGCCTCAGACGTGGCGCGTATCATAATCGCTTACGAGCCTGTCTGGGCTATCGGCACGGGACGCACCGCGACGCCGGAGCAAGCGCAAGAGATGCACGCGTTTATCCGGCGCGTTTTCGCGCAAAGACAAGGCGAAGAGGCCGCAAACGGGCTTCGCATTCTCTACGGAGGCTCGGTCAAGCCCGACAACATAGCGGGCCTGATGAAGCAGCCCGACATAGACGGCGCGCTCGTCGGCGGTGCAAGCCTCAAGGCCGACAGCTTCGCAGAGATTGTTAATTACAACAGAGGATAGATTTTGCTGATTTATACTTTATACGGTCTTTTTATTCTGGCCTGTATTGTTCTGGTGGTGGCGGTGCTGCTGCAACCGGGCAAGTCCGACGCGGGCGCGCTCTTTTCCAGCAGCGTCTCCAGCACGGCCTTCGGCCCGCGCGGAACGCAGACCTTGCTCGCCAAGATTACCATCGGAGCGGCGGCCCTCTTCATGCTTTGCGCGCTGGCGCTAGGATTGCCCGCCATACTAGGCACGCGCTCGGTTCTACAGTCGCAGCCAGAGAGCGCGCCGCAGCCTGCGGCCCCCGCTCCGGCAGCGCCCGCTACGAACAGCAACACGGCTACGCAAACTGTGCCTGTGACCGCGCCGCCGAGCGCAACTACAGCGCCGGAGTCGAACGCGAATGCCGGTGCTGCTTCTACAGCGCCCGCCAACGCTAATACAACGACCAAGCAGCCTGCCGCGTCTAACACGGCTAATTCGAAGCCGAACCAGAAGCAGCCGGGGAAGAAGTAAAGAGTAAGATTTTTGAAAAAGAGCCGAAGTGGCGGAACTGGTAGACGCGCACGTTTGAGGGGCGTGTGAGGAAACTCGTGGGGGTTCGAGTCCCCCCTTCGGCATCAGGGTTTAAAATAAAAGACAGCGCGAGCAACTCACGCTGTCTTTTACTTTTGCCCGAAGGTTTGGCTGGCTCAGCCCTCTTCATCCTTGGTGGTAATTGATTTGAGCGCTTCGCGGAAGTCTGCCAGAAGCGCTTGGCCGTGTCGGGGGTCGTCAGGACTCATCTCCCTGTAGTACTCCACAAGTTGCTCCAGCGTGTAGCTGTCTTCTTCGCTCAGTTCTACGAACTCTATGGAAAAGCCCAGGCCGCGTCTGTATTTCACGGGGTTGCCTTCCAGAGAGATTGAATGCCCCGTGGGCAGACCGAAACGCAGGAAGACGGTCTTACCGTTCAGTGGCTCTATCTGCGATTCTATAAGACATCCTCTGCTGCTCAGGTTAATAATCTTCCCGTACCTGGGGCAGTCCTTCGTCACTCCCCAGCGAACCGGAATTGCTGTTTCAACGCGAGGCCCCCTACGCTGCTTCTCGTATTTCTTCTTCTCCACTTTCACCGCCTTCAAAGTTGAGCTAGGGCAGACCATCTCTACTATAGTAACAAACAGGTGGATATATCACTAGCCGATTCGCAAGCGTGCGGTAGAACTGGTTGAGGCGTTAAGCGCGGCGCGCGTGTTCCATAATTTCGTAAAGCCTTCTGGAAAAATGTACGGAGTCGTAATTAATCTCAAATTTTCCCCGGCGGCTGAAACAATATAGGTTTTCGGCGCGTATGCCCCCGATTAACCTTCTCAGCCTGGAAGGTCACAAAAGCGGTCTAAGTTTTAGTCAACACACACCTCTTATCAGGAGAGCAATAATGTCAACCAGCAGAAGAAACTTTCTGAAGCTTTCGGCCCTTGCGGGCGGCGCGATCGGTTTGGGAGGGGCGACCTTCGCCTCTGATTTACTGGAGGCTGCAAGTAGAGGCGGCAGCCCGGTGGGCAAGGCCGCCAAGCCGCTCAAGATTCTGATACTCGGCGGCACGGGCTTTACAGGCCCTTTCCAGGTTCGTTATGCGCTCTCGCGCGGGCATCAGGTGACGGTCTTCAATCGAGGCAGGACGCATCCGGGCGAGTTGCCCAAAGAGGCGGAGCAGTTGATTGGAGACCGCAACGGTCAACTCGATGCTCTCAAAGGCAGGAAGTGGGACGTGGTCATAGACAACCCAACGACGCTGCCCGTGTGGGTGCGCGACGCGGCGCAGATATTGAAGGGCAATGTTGACCGCTACGTCTTCATCTCGACAATCTCTGTCTATTCGGACAACAGCAAGCCAGGGATGGACGAGAGCGGCCCGCTCGCAAAGTATGAAGGCGCGGACGCCATGAAGGAGACCATGAAGACGCTGCGCGACTCGCAGTTCGCCCTCTACGGGCCGCTCAAGGTGATGTCTGAAAGGGAAGTCGAAAAGTGGTTCCCAGGAAAGTCCCTGATTATACGCCCCGGCTTAATTGTAGGCCCCGGTGACGAGTCAGACCGCTTCACTTACTGGCCCGTGCGCGTAGAGCGCGGCGGCGAAATCTTAGCGCCCGGAAATCCTCCAGACCCCGTTCAGTTCATAGACGCGCGCGACCTTGCGGAGTGGACAATCAGGATGGTGGAGAAGGGCACGACCGGCACCTTCAACGCCACGGGGCCTAAGCAGAAGCTCACCATGCAGGGGATGCTGGACGGCATCAAACGGGTCGCAAACCCGCAGGCAACTTTCACCTGGGTCGACGCCAAATTTCTGGAAGAGCAGAAAGTCTCGCCCTGGTCGGACATGCCCGTCTGGGTTCCGCCCGTAGGCGATTCAGCAGGCTTCGCTCTTATCAGCATCAAGCGCGCACTTGATCAGGGCCTTACCTTCCGCTCCGTAGCAGACACCACGCGCGCCACGCTCGACTGGTTCAAAAAGCAGCCCGCAGAAAGACAGGCGAAGCTCAGGGCAGGGATTTCTCCTGAGCGCGAGAAAGAGGTGCTCGCAGCCTGGCACGCGCGCAAGAAGTAACTGATTATTAATCAACACGGAAGAGGGCTGCTTGAAGAGAGAGAGTCTGGATAGCAAACAGGGGCATTCTGAGCAGAGCGCGTCGCTGAAGCTTTTACGGAAGATGGTTGATGTAAAGGCAGTGGAGGTGCGCGCTCTGGCCCTCGGCTTCGTCTACTACTTCTTCGTCCTCTCCAGCTACTACATCATCAGGCCGATACGCGACGACATGGGCGCGGCTGGAGGTGTGGAGAATCTGCCCTGGATGTTTACGGGGACGCTCCTTGCGATGCTGGTCGCCAACGCGCTCTTCGCGGCACTGGTCGCAAAGTTTTCGCGCCGCCGCTTTATCCCGATTGCTTACCGCTTCTTCATCTCCAACCTTGTAATCTTTTTTCTTCTTCTGCTGCTGGTGCCTAAGGAGCAGAACGTCTGGGTGGGGCGCGTCTTCTTTGTCTGGACGAGCGTCTTTAATCTCTTCGTCATCTCTGTCTTCTGGGCCTTCATGGCCGATGTCTTCAGCACCGACCAGGGCAAGCGGCTGTTCGGATTCATCAGCGTCGGCGGAACCCTCGGCGGCATAGTCGGGGCAGCTATAACGGCAGCGCTGGTTCAGAAAATCGGCGCGCTTAATCTACTGCTCGTCTCGGCTGTGCTGCTTGAGTTGAGCGCGCAGTGCGTGCGCTTGTTCCCGACAGCTTTCGAAGGCTCGCGCGCTTCCATCAGAGAGAAGGCTTCCGCCGAGCGCCCCATAGGCGGAGGCATATGGTCGGGCATCGTTCACGACCTGCGCTCGCCTTACCTTCTGGGCATCTGCGCCTACATGCTGCTGTATGCGACCACCTCAACGCTTCTGTACTTTCAGCAGGTCAGCATTGCCGCCAGCGCCTTCGCGGACAGAGGCGCGCGGACTGCGTTCTTCGCGCATGTGGATTTGCTTGTCAACGTCCTGACGATATTGGTGCAGGCGTTTTTGACGGGAAGGCTTTTGAAGTGGCTAGGGGTGGGCATCACGCTCGCGCTGCTTCCGGCCATGAGCGTCATAGGCTTTACGGCCATGGGCATGATGCCTACGCTGACGCTGCTGGTTATCTTTCTCACGCTTCGCCGCGCGGGGAATTTCGCCGTTGCGCGTCCCGCACGCGAAGTCCTCTTTACGGTCGTCAGCCGCGAAGACAAGTACAAGGCCAAAAGCTTTATAGACACCTTCATCTATCGCGCGGGCGATCAGATAGGAGCTTGGTCATCTCCAGCGCTCGGCTGGATGGGACTGGGCTTGACGGGCGTTTCGTTTGTGGCCGCCCCTCTTGCTGCCATCTGGTTCTTCATAAGCCTCTGGCTGGGGCGCAAGCAGGTCGCCATGGCGCACGAGCATCACAATCAAGCTGAAACTGCCGCCGCCGCCACGCCGCTCAACGCCATCGGCCTTGCTGAAAGCGCAGATTAATTAACTCAGGACGGCTAATTCCCTCAGCATTCCAACCGCATCACAGCAGCGCCACTATGAACACGAAAATGAGGAAGGCGCATATAGCAGTATAAGCGCCGCTCGCCACGAAAGCCCACAGGTGATAGCCCGACAGCTTATAATCGGAGATAAGCGAGATGGCTATGACAAGCATCATTATCGGCGCGGCCAAAATCAGATAGACCAGAACCAAGTACATCATGGCCGTCCAGACCTTTGATATTAGAATGAAGAAGACCATGAGCCACCCGCCATACACTGTGAAGATTAAGAAGAACTGTATGTCCGGGCTATCCACTACGCCCGCCGCCTGCATACGATTATAAAGACGCATGTACAGGCACCAGGCCGTAACCGGCACGGCGCTGTAGATAAATAGAGTTGTGAGAAGCTCATTCATAACAAAGAACCCGAAGCAGATTGTACTCGGCACCCGAAAGCGACCGGGCGAGAGCGTTCCGTTTCGCGCTATTATCTGAGAAAGCCGCAAAGAAAGGAAGGCCCTTGAGCTCTCGCCTCCATCTGGAAGAGGTGAAATTATGCCGAACGGAAATCCGAAGTTTCATGAAGAAGAGTTGCCCGCGCTTGAGGCTTTCTTCTCCAAAATTGCCGGGGTCTTGACGCAGTTTGCCGCGCGTCACAACCTTATGCTCGTTAAGTATTATCATCAGGTTCCTTCATGGAGATTTAATTTCAGGCACCCGAAGGGCGGCGTGGCTACCATTGATGTGATGAAAGAGACCGATGATTCGGCGAAGATTCACAGCTATTGGTGGCTGAATGACTATGACCGATTCACTCATTTCTCGAAATTGGGCGAACCCGAATTGTTCAATACAGGCGAGGCAAATCTTGATTCGCTTCTTGAAAACAAGCTCAGGGAGATTTTATCTTGGGAGCTTGGCGAATGGACGCAAGTTGCAACCGGCTATGAAGATTACTGGAAATCCTACGGCAGGGATTTCATTGAAAAAGATGTCGAGAGGTATCCTGAGCCGAAGCTTTGATGAGTTTTAATCAATTCGCGCCGTCGCTTGAATGTAGATGATTATGAAAAGAACCGCTATCTTGATTGCCTGCGTTCTGGTTTTCAGCGTCTCTATCTGTCCGGGGCAAACCCTTCGCAGGGCCGAGGATTATTACCAGCGCGGGCTTGCCAAATTCGAAAAGGGCGACATTGACGGAGCCATAGCCGACTACAGCAAAGCCATAGAGATTTATCCCAAGTACGCTGCGGCCTTGAACAGTCGCGCCGTGGCTAAGAAAGCCAAGGGCGATGTGGAAGGTGCGCTGGCAGACCTCACGCGCACCATCGAACTGAGTCCTGAAATAGCTTTACCGTACTATCACAGAGGGTTTATTTTTCTCGAAAGACAGGATTTCGATGCGGCCATAAAGGATTTCGACCGCGCGCTCGAAATCCAGCCGAACCTCGCCATCGTCTACAACAATCGCGGCGACGCTCGCCGTGGCAAGGGAGACCGCGCAGGGGCAATCGCGGATTACACCAAGGCAATCGAGAACAAGCCGGACTTCCTGGAGGCTTATTACAACCGTGCCGTGGCGCGAACCGTGGAAGGTGATGCGAACGGCGCAATCGCGGATTACGGCAAGGTTATAGAGCTTGAGTCGCAGAACGCCGAAGCCTATTACAATCGCGGCACGCTCCTGCAAGCCAAAGGCGAAGTGGACGCGGCCATCTCTGACTTTACCAGAGCGATTGAAATTAACCCGCAGTACGCCGAAGCATATGCGGATCGCGGCCTGGCTCGTCTCGACAAGAGACTGGATTCCGAAGCTCAGAAGGACTTTGATAAAGCGTTGGAACTCAACAGCAGCATGAAGGATAATCTGGAGCAGCGCATCAAGTACTTAAAATATCAACGCGACCAGAAGCGTAAACCTTAAACGAACAAGGGGCGGCGAATTCCGAAAGCATCAGTCACACGAAAAGAGAGGCCCCTTTTATGAAAACATTGACGGTTGAGAAAATGAGCGCGGTGCCGCAGGCAGGAGCAGCGCGCCGCAGACGCGAGCACCTGTTTTACACGGGCATGGCGCTCGTCATTGTGGCGACGGTCTTCGCAGGCTTTGCCAGAACCTATTATCTCAGGCCGTACTTCGACACCCAGCCGCTCATACCACTACTGCACCTGCACGGGATAATCTTCACGTCCTGGGTCGCGCTTTTCCTCGTACAGACTTTGCTGGTAGCTTCAAACCGCACGCGCATTCATCGCCGCCTGGGAGTTGTCGGCGGAGTCTTGTCCGTGCTGATGATAGTCGTAGGCGTTTACACGGCGCTCGTACGCGCAAAGCAGGGAGCGGCACCTGTCGGAGACGTTTCTCCGCTCGCCTTTCTGACTATCCCGTTCGGCGATTTACTGGTCTTCGGAAGTCTGGTCGGAGCGGGCCTCTACTTCCGCCGCCGACTGGACGTTCACAAAAGATTAATGCTGCTCGCAATGATAGCCATTTTGCCTGCGGCAGTCGCACGCCTCCCGCTAGCCATCATGCAGGCAGGGCCGCCCGCCTTCTTCGGCCTGACGGACATCTTCATAGTTGCCTGCGTGGTTTATGACTTCATTGCGCGCGGGCGTCCGCATCGCGCAACCCTTTGGGGCGGCCTTCTAATCATCGCATCGCAGCCGTTGCGACTGATGATAGGAGGCACTCATGCCTGGATTACATTCGCGGACTGGATGACAAGGCTGGTATAGTCTGAAATCGAACTGCCTCGCGCGCGGCATCTGAACATTTAAGAATTGGAGTGAAATATTATGAAGATAGCCAGGCAGGTTCTCCTCCTAGTCCTGCTTCAGTTACTTGTTCTGTTCGTGCCTCAATCGCTCGGCGCGGAACAGAGCGAAATAAAAATCTCCACGCTTGAGCAGATAAAGGCAGACTTCGATTCAGTCCCCTGCAAGAACGAAGACCGCCTGAAGGCAGTCAAAACATTGTTCGAGAAGATGGGCGCGACCTCTTCGGATATGTCCGTCGATAAATACAAGGATGTTGAGAATCTTGTCGTGAAAAAGCCCGGCTCTTCGCAGGAGAAAATAATTATAGGGGCGCATTATGACAAAGTGGCGGAGGGCTGCGGCGCGCTGGACAACTGGAGCGGCATTGTAACGATGGCGCATCTCTACAAGAGTCTGAAAACTTATCAGTTCAAGAAAACAATCCTGTTCGTCGCATTCGGGAAAGAAGAGAGCGGGCGCGTAGGCTCGCGCGCTATGGCGGACGGGATTGCGAAGGATCAGGTCGCGCAGTACTGCGAGATGATAAATATAGACAGCCTTGGCTTGGCCGGGCCGCAGGTTGCGGATAACATGTCGAGCAAGAAGCTGAGCGACCTGACCGCAGGGATAGCCAAAGAGATGAAGCTGCCCTTCAGTCATGCAAACATAGAGGGCGCAAACTCCGACTCCACTTCTTTCATCGCTAAAAATATTCCGTCCCTCACGATTCACGGCATGAGCAACGACTGGGCCTCCATTCTGCACAGCGCCAACGACCAGGCATCGAAGGTAAATCCCAACAGCGTCTACCTTGGCTACAGGCTCGTCCTTATTCTCATGGTCTACCTGGACAACTCGCCCTGCGGCGAATACAGGTGAAAGGCCCATCGGCTTCGATAACGGGCCGGAATCTGTTACCCTTGACGGCGTAGCGCATTTCCTGAACTTCTTTTCAGATATTTATCAACTGGAACTTCGATGAGTAAGACCATATCCACTCCTCTTTTCTGGAATCGAACCGTTTCTGTCATCGCGTGCGCGTTTCTCCTTCTGCTGTGTGCGGCGTGGGCACACGCGCAGTCTACATCCGTTGACCAGCCTACGCCCGTCACTTCCACGCGCATCACAGGTCAAATCGCTCCGCGCGACATAGGCGATTCTCGCCTGACGCGTCACTTTTATGTTTTGACGGGCACGCCCGGCGACCTGGTGATAACGGTCGAGAGCCGCAACTTGAACGGCGACGTAGACCTCTTTCAGTCAGGAACCTTGAGGCCGCTCGCAAAGGTGAGCATGTACGCGGGCGAGCTTTCGACCAGCACTTCCAAGAGCATCTACCTGAGGCAGCGCGAGACCATCATCCTGCGTGTTGAAGCGCGCTCGCCGAACGACGACAACGGGGACTATCGCATAAGCTTTAGCGGCGGCTTTGAGGCTATGGCCGCGCCCGCCGCTCAGCCGGAAACAGACGCCACACCGGAGCAGCCCGCCACAACCGCGCGTCGTGATAAGAACACACGCCGTGTCAATGCCGTCGGCGCTCGCATAAACGAGCCTGAGCCGGTTGAGCCTGCGAAGACAACTCAGCCTGAGACGACTGAAAAGACGGATGATGCAGCCGCTTCAAATAGAGATAGAGGTAACGCGGAGACGACCACGCAGCCCGCGCCTGTGACCACTGCCAGAACGCAGCGCCCGCCTTCGACGCGCACCAATCGTCGCAGGCGCGGTCGCACAGTCCCTTCAAGGCCGCCCGAAACCGCGCGCACCAACCCTCAGCCTGAGACTACAGAAGAGCCGCCGCCCATCGTCTCGCAGCCTTCCGGCATAGAAGCGGGCGCAAAGCTCATCATCGAAACCCGCGACGGCGTCAGAGTCGAGCGCTACATGAGCACAGTGCGAAGCGTGACCGTAGCGAATGCTCAGATAGTCGTCATAGGGAGGGACGGCAAGATAGCTCGCTACCCCATGACGAACGTCGTGAGGATGGCTATAGAGCCTTAAATACCGTTTTCATTCGGACATTGTAGGGGCAGGGCTTGTTCTATTTTACTGCCGAAGGGGTTTGCTGGCCGCCGAGTTCCTGAAGCTGCGAGCGCATGCGCGGGAGGTCAGTGTTGTTAGGGTTAACTTTTTCGAGGCGCGCTATCATCTCCTGCGCTTCCTTGGCCTGCCCCTTCTTCGTATAGGCTATGACCATATTGTGAAGCGTCTGCTCGTGGTTCGGGTTTATCTCCAAAGAGCGGCGATACTCTTTGATGGCGCGGTCAAAATCGGGCGGCGTGCGGGCCATGAAGGTGGTGCCTAAATCCGTACGCACGTTGATGTCCTTGGGATTCTTTGTGAGGGCGCTAGTGTACCACTGCTCTGCCAGTTCATACTTTCCCGCTTCAAAGTAAGCGTTGCCGATGTGGACTATGGTTTCGTAGTCGTCGGGCTTGAGGTTGTTGGCCTTGAGCCAGAAATCAATCGCTTCGTCCCATCGCTGAATCTGATAGAACATCATGCCCGCCTGCTTCTGCGCCTCGAAATTATCCGGCTCGTTTCGGGCCTTCTCAATCGCGGCCTGCACGCCGGGCATGGCTCCCTGTTGCGCGGAGCCTGGCTGCTCCGCGACTGCGTTTGAGGGAAGCTGCGGGTGGTCGGGCGGAAGGTTTCCCTGCGACGCTGTGGTGGTCGCGGCGGCGCGTGGCTTCATGCCCTGCTGGTTGGCGTTGTTGGCGAACATGAAGCCTATGATGAAGCCCAGCAGCACGCCTATGATGCCGAACAGTATGTTGTCTTTGTTCATAGCTCTCTTCTACCAGATTCCTCAAGCGTAAGAGTGCAGGCCCGGCAACAAATAACTGACTCCAAGGTATGTGAATATCACCAGCAGGAATCCGATTATCGCAAAGTATGCGCTCGACCGTCCCTTCCATCCTCTGCTGATTCTAGTGTGCAGAAATGCTGCATACGTGAGCCAAGCAACCAGCGCTCCTGTCTCTTTAGAATCCCATCCCCAATATCTGCCCCAGGATTCGTTTGCCCACACCGCTCCTGTAATCAGAAGCATGGCAAGACCAGCGAACGCCACCGAGCCTGTTTTGTACATCAGGGAATCGAGTTTCTCTTTAGAAGGCAGGGCGGCGCGGAGTTTATCTGTACGGAAGCTGAAGAGAATGACAAAGAGTGTGGCGGCAAAGGCCGTGATTAATGCCGACAACTCCACAGGGTTCGCGTTGGTGCTGAGCGTGAGCTTCGCGCCGTTCATTTGAAGAAACTCTCGCGCAGCCATCTCAAGCCTGTCAACAGGAACTTGCGCCAGCTCTGCCGGCTTCAAGCCCTGTTGCTCGGCTATCCATTGGCCCAGGCGTTGGTAGCCTATCGGGTCGCGCGCTAGCTGCTCTTGCAGGCGCGGCAAAACGTCCGTGATGGTCTTGACCTGTGACACGAGCAGCGCAATGGCCGAAGCCTGCGCCACGAGCGCGAGCTTTAACAGTCTATGGCCCCAGACGCACGCCTGCTCGTTCTTCTTATACAGGTATACCAGGAACAGAATAATCACTCCCGCGAGCAGCAGGCCAGAGATGACGAGCACGGGGCCTACCATCGGAATCTCTACGCGGAGCGGAACGGGGCGGCGTCCGCCCGAAGGCGTTTGCATGAAGGTCGAAGCGCCGTAAGCGAAGCTCGTAAAGACGGAGAACCTGCTGACGGTAGCGATAACGGCAATAGCAAACAGGCTAGACCAGATTGCCATGGCCTCAGTCTTGATACCGTCCTTCAGCAAGTAGATAACGGCGACTGCGAAGCAGACCAGCGCCACGCCGTAAGAAAGCGAGGCGACGCCAACGTGAATCGGTCGCCAGTAGGAATCAAGGATTGGAGGAAGTTCTATAAACTCATTGCCTATGAATCTGGCTAGTAGAAGAATCAAAGAAGCCAGGGGCAGAGTGATTGCGCCGAGGAAGCGGAAGTTCTTCCTGTGCGCTATGAAGAGCGTAGTGATGCCTGCGCCGAAGGCGAAAGCGAGACTTAAATCGTAGAGATTGGCGAACGGAATGTAGCGGAAGAACCAGGGCATCTGCTCCGGGCCGTAGCCGCTTCGCTGGAGTATGGCAAGCTCTCTGTCATGCGCCGCCAGCCAGCGCACTCCCCAACTTGAGAGATTAAAGAAGACGCCTGCGGTCGTCGTCCAGAGTCCTACCTTCTGCGCCATCTCCGAAGGAGCGTACAGATTCATCAGGTGAAAAGTGGCCGCCGTCAGATAGCAGGCCAGCGCCAGCATCATCAACGCCCCGTCCGAGATGAAGTGCGCGCCGCCCATCTGCCAGCGCATGATGACTAAGAGTATGGAGCCGCCTATCGCCAGCAGGGCGGGCACGTATCCGAGCCACGATTTCTTCCACTCTATGCCCGATGCAAGCTCCGCCGGTTCTTTCAAAACCTCACTCATGATTGCTCTCCCTCTACTTCGGGTTGACCCTTGATTTCGTTGACTAACCTTTTGAACCTGTCTTCAAACCCAAGCTTGTTGCGGTTTGTGTTGCCGCCCAAGATGACATCGAATCCGCGACCGTCCGCGCGCTCTTCCGCGAGCGACCAGACCCTCTGGTGCGAGAAGAAGAAGACCGCGCCGAGCGTTAAGATTAGAAGCGCGCCGCCCGTATAAAACGGAATCTTGCCGGGGTCTTTTTGAACCGAGAGAATGTGCGCGTAAGGAACCTTCTCGAAATCCACAAGGCGCAGCTTGTAGCCGCCAACGGGCGCTCCCACGGGCGCACCCGACGGCAACTCTGCCGCGAAGGCGAACGCCTGTAGCTGCTGGCCTGCGGGCGTAGTTATCTTCAGCACCGCCGCAGGATTGTTGTAATCGTCCGACTCCGTGGAGGGCTTCCCGTTAATGATGCGAAAGTCGGGGAAGAAATCCAGGTAGTCGATGCGCGTCCCGTCATTTAACTGAGCCGAGCCGTTGCGCTGTATGCTGACTTCCTGCGTGGAGCCGTCCGCTTCGGAAGTCAATCGGAGCTTGATGTTGCGCGCGTGCCCCTGCGAGATGAAGCTCGCTTGAAAGAACCTGTAGCCGCGATAATCTAGAGGCTCGTTCAGATGAACCAGTCCTTCACGCGTTCCGGTCTCGTCCGTGATTCTGATTCTGGTCAGCCAATCAATCGTGTTGTTAGCCATGATTGAGCCGTCTTTGTTAATCAGCTTCTGCTGTATGTCCGTGCACGTCACGGTGAAGGGAAGCCCAACGGGAACGCGCGTGACTTCGTCCAGATTGAATTGAAGGTTCGTCATCTGGTTCGTGCTGGAGCCGGGCGTGAGCGGCATCTGTCCTTCGCGCCCAAGCTGCGCCGTCAAAAATCCTCCTGTGAAGATAGTCAAAAGCGCAACGTGTACGGCGTAAGCTCCGAGGCGATTCCACGCGCCGCGCTCTCCGAAGACAAAGACGCGCCCGTTCTTCTCCGTCACAGTGGGCCGTAGACCGACCGCGCGGAATGCTCGACGGACTCGCTCCGCAGCTTGGCTTACACTCTCAGCTTCCACCTGTATCGCGGCGTGCTGCTGCTGGCTCTCAAGAAATTTGCGTCCCGCCTCAAGCTTCTTGTGCTTGATAAAGCGCCAGGCGGTAGGGAACCTGTCGATTGACGCCAGCACTATGTTGAGCGAAAGGACAAGCAGCAGCAGGTTGAAGTACCAAGCGTGATAGATGTCGAAGAAGCCCAGAGTGCCGTAAAGCAATTTCTGCGACGGTTGAAGCTCTGCGTAATACTTATCGAATCCGTCGACGTTCTGCTGCATGATGAGCATTCCTATCATGCTCAAGGCTACGAGCAGAATCAGCAGTATGACGCCGAAGCGCACGGAACTCAGAAGCGCCAGGAATTTCGAGACGGCTTGCGATAGGCTGCCGCCCTCTTTTTTTGACGCTGTATTGACGGGAGGTTGAATGGCGGTCTCGTTTTTAGTCTCTTCTATGGTGGACATTCTAATCTGTAATCTTTGGAAAGAGATGAATGCAACAACAATAACGGCGGCTGAAAGTGGCCGCACGCGAAATCTAAAATTCGGTAAAGGCAATGATAACTGAGAGGCGCGAGAGAAGGCAAAGGATGGGGGAGTAAAAAAGCTAGCGGTTTAGTTTGAAGTTGAGTGTGAAAAATGCTGGTCTTCACCACAGAGGCACAGAGTTCTCAGAGATAGCACAGAGGATTGAATCTCAACTCTCTGTGCCTCTGTGGTGAAAACCAATTCCCATTACTCTCATCTTCTATGAAAGAGAGCTTGATATTCTTTCTCTATCCCCTTCCTTTGCCTTTCTCCTGCTTTGCGGTTAAATTGAGGGCGCAAGCTAGAGCCAGCTTCCGGCGCGAGACGGCCTTCCAGTTGATTTAATGAAAACCGACCGCATCTCCCAGAAAAATCCTACGCGTGTGAGGACTGAGCGTCCCGTCTATCCTT
This sequence comes from Pyrinomonadaceae bacterium, assembly GCA_014534425.1. Taxonomy (GTDB): domain Bacteria; phylum Acidobacteriota; class Blastocatellia; order Pyrinomonadales; family Pyrinomonadaceae; genus JACVRN01. The sequence continues at coordinate 19,538 of JACVRN010000023.1, read as the reverse complement.
TTACCGCGATTGTCGGGCAGGGTGAGATGAAGTTGGGCCTGCTCCTGAACGCGATTGACCCATTGATAGGCGGCGTGCTCATCATGGGCCATCGCGGCACTGGCAAGTCCACGGCTGTTCGCGCGCTCGCAGACCTTCTGCCGCACATCTGGCGCGTGCGCGACTGCCTCTACTCTTGCGACCCTGGGGACGAAGAGAATCTTTGCGCGGAGTGCGCCAGCAGACTGGCGCGCGGAGAGAAGCTTTCAAGAGAGCGCAGCCGTGTAGCCGTAGTAGACCTTCCGCTCGGCGCGACCGAAGACCGCGTCTGCGGTGCCATCAACGTCGAGCGCGCTTTGACCGAAGGCGTAAAGGCTTTCGAGCCTGGATTGCTGGCCCGCGCCAATCGCGGCTTTCTATACATTGACGAAGTGAACCTGCTCGAAGACCACCTGGTTGATTTGCTGCTGGACACCGCCGCCACGGGTCGCAACAAGGCCGAGCGCGAAAGCGTCTCCGTGGAGCATCCCGCGCGCTTCGTCCTAGTGGGCTCTGGCAATCCCGAAGAGGGCGAGCTTCGGCCTCAGCTTCTGGATCGCTTCGGCCTTCATGTAGAAATCAAGACGATTGAGAACCTTGACGAGAGGCTCTTGATAGTCGAGCGCTGCGACCTGTTCGAGCGCGATGCGGCGGGCTTTCTCACGGCATGGGAAAAGGAGCAGGACAATCTTCGCCGCCGCATCACGCGCGCTCGCAAGGCCGTTTCTGACGTGAAGATTTCGCGCGACCTTCTGCGCCGCATAGCCGAGCTTTGCCTTCGCCTTAAAGTTGACGGCCATCGCGGAGAGTTGACGATAGCTCGCGCCGCACGCGCGCTCGCGGCCTTTGAGGGAAGGCGCGAGGTGACTGAAAAAGATATAGAGCGCGTCGCGGTCATGTCGCTGCGTCATCGCCTGCGCCGCGACCCGCTTGACCGCACTCCCGGCAGCGCACGCATAGAGCAGGCGCTCGAAGAGCTTTTCCCTTCAAGCGAAGCGAAAGGAGCTAACGGCAGGAGCGCTCGGAAACATTCCGAGCCGGATGATTTTCGTGACGGCGCAAACAGAGGAGCAGGCAATGAGGCAAGCGGAAACGGCGACGGGCCGCACCTTGACGAGTCCGCGCAGAGCGAGCAGGTTGAAGCGGGCGCTGAATTCGATGAAGACGAAGCGCCGCAGCCGAATCCCGGCGCAAGACCCTTCGCGCATTCCCACTCTTCACGCCGACAGGCACTGAAAACAAAGGCGGCCTACAACACCCGGCGCGGACGCTACGCACGCGCATCGGATAAGAAGACCCACGGAGCAAAGCTCGCCCTCGATGCGACCCTGAGAGCGATGATAGGTAGCAGGCTGAAGAAAGAAAACTCGCCCGACTTCTTTCTTTCACCGACACCCGATGCGCTTCGCTACAAGCTATACAAGCGGAAGACGGGGACGCTTTTTATCTTCGCCGTGGATGCTTCGGGCAGCATGGCTTTGAATCGCATACGGCAGGCAAAGGGGGCGCTAGCGCATCTGCTTGAGCGTTCGTACGTGCGGCGCGACCAGGTGGCGCTCGTCAGCTTTCGGGGCGAAGGCGCTGAGGTTCTGCTGCCGCCTAGCCGCAACGCTGCGCGGGCGCGTCGTCTTCTGGACGAGATTCCGGTCGGCGGCGCAACGCCTCTGGCTTCCGGCCTCAACGCCGCGTTGCAAGTGGCTAGGCGCGCTTCTACTGGCGGCGCTGGGCGCGTCGTGCTCTTTCTTTTCACGGACGGTCGGGCCAATATTTCCATAGAGGCTCCTGCGATTGCGGATAAGCGTTTGCGGCGGCAAGCGATTCAAAGAGAGATTGAGGAGCTTGGACACGCGCTTTTGAGCGAGCGCGTCTCGACCGTAGTCGTTGACACACAGGCCGCGTTTACCTCAAACGGCGAAGGACGCGCGCTGGCCTCCGCGCTCCGTGCTCATTACATACTGCTTCCAGGCAAGGGAGTTGATTCGACGGCTCAGCCGTTCATCGAATCGATGAATCAATCTTTATGACGGGCAAAGACAGAGACGCACGCGTGCTGGCTCTTTACGAACAGGTGCTTGAGATAGAAGAGCGCCTGATTCCCACGGGCCTGCATGTCTTCGGGCGCGTGGACGAAGAGCGCGCACGCGTGGACATGCTGCGTATGGTCGCGTCCTTCGACAGGCCGGAGAAGGGCGTGCGTGCCCTGACAGACCTTGTAGCCGAGGGCCTAGGGTTCAAGGATTATTCTGCGCTCCTGAGAGCACGCGCGGGCGATGAAGACGCATTGCGCGAAAGGGAAGAGGTGGACGCGCTCGTGCGCCGCGCCGTGGAGCTTTTCGTCCAAGAAGGAACCGAAGCCGCCGCGCGCCTGCTTGAGACAAATGCAAGAGTCTCTGCGGAAGACACGCGCTCGACTTTCCATTTGCTTGAGCGAGTATGCGCGGAGTTGAAGAAGAACCAGGAGATGGAGAGCCTGTTGAGGGCGCTTCGCGGCCAGTACATAGAGCCTGGCCCGGGCGCGGACATAGTGCAGAACCCTTTGATTCTTCCCACGGGTCGCAACATCCACGCCGTTAATCCTTACATGGTTCCTTCGGAAGTGGCTACGACTCGCGCGGAAGCTACCGCCGAGAATCTGCTTGAGCGGCACTTGCGCGAGCATGGTCGTTACCCGCGCGCTATGGCGCTGGTGCTATGGGGCCTGGACAACATCAAGACAGAGGGCGAAGGCGTAGCGCAGGCGCTCTGGCTTCTGGGCGTGCGCCCCCTACGCGATTCATTAAACCGCGCGACCGAAATCGAAGTCATCCCGCTCGAAGAGTTAAAGCGCCCGCGCATTGATGTTGTGATGACCGTCTCAGGCATCTTCCGAGACCTCTTCGGCGCGACGATTGTGCTGCTTGATAAAGCTGTGCGCCGCGTGGCCGCGCTGGACGAGCCTGTTGAGATGAACTTCGTCCGCCGCCATGTGCTAGAGCAGATGAGCGCAGACGGCTCGTTTGATGAAGCGGCGGTGCGCGTCTTCTCAAACGCTCCCGGTAACTACGGCACGAACGTCAACTTCATGGTCATGGATTCGCAGTGGGAAACGGCAGAGGCACTCGGAGACCTCTTCGTCACGCGCAAGTGCTTCGCCTACGGGCGCGACTCGAAGGGACGCGCCTTCGAAGGACGCGAGGCGCGCCTGTGCATGGACAGGGCGCTCTCCCGCGTCGAAGCCACCTACCAGAACATAGACTCCTTCGAAATCGGCATCACGGACGTTGACCACTACTTCGAATACCTGGGCGGCGTCTCGAAGGCCGTAGAGAAGAGGGCGCAGGCGCGGCCAGCCATCTACGTGGGCGACAATCTCTCTCGCTCGTCCTGCGTGCGCTCTTTGGAAGAGACCGTTCAGCTTGAGACGCGCACCAAGACTCTGAATCCCAAATGGTACGAGGGAATGCTCAAGCACGGCTTTCGCGGAGTTGCCGAGATAGAAAGCCACGTCACGAACACCTTCGGCTGGAGCGCGACCGCCGATGCCGTAGACGACTGGATTTACGCGGAGGTCGCAAAGACTTTTGTTCTGGACGAGGCCATGCTGGAGCGCCTCTGCCAACTGAACCCGCACTCTGCGCGCTCGCTCGTCGGAAGATTACTGGAAGCGGAGGGGCGCGGATTCTGGAAAGCTGAAAAAGAGATGCTCGAACGCCTGCGCGAAATTTTCAGCGACCTCGAAGACCAGCTTGAAGGCGTCGCATGAAAAAGAGAGAACTGAACATCAGCGTCTTCTATGTTGGCACCAGCCTTCTTTCGCCGCTCAGGGAGGCTGAGCGCGCGATTAATCGTGCGTATGATTTGAACCTTCGCGTGGCCGCGTACAATTTCGGCGCGCCGCTCGCGGAAGACGATTGGCTTGAGGCTGTGCGAGACCTGAGCCGCGCCGACGTGGTCTTCGTCATTCACGTCATGGACGGCGAGAATGCCTCAAGGCTTCTCATAGAGCTTGAGAATCAGAAGCGACAACCCTCTGCCGTCATAGTCATCAACTGCATGCCTGACCTGATGCGCCGCACGCGCATGGGTCGGCTGGACTTTGCACAGTTGTTCGGGAGCGTTCGTGCGCGTGATGCGGCGGAGAGGCGTTCAAGAGGATTGGCCGCGCGTGTGGGCGCGTGGATGGGCGAACAGGCGCGCTCCTCTGCTAAGAAGAGAAGAAGCGGGAGCCACACGCAGTATCTGAAGCTGGTCGACAGGCTGCCCTCGCTTTTACGTCTGGTTCCAAGCGCGGGGAAGCTCGGCGACATCAAACACTATCTCTATCTCTTCTGTTATTTCTTGCAGCCCACGCCCGCGAACATCACCTCCATGCTGCTCTACGCGCTGAAGCATTACGTGACGGACGAGCGCTTGAAGGTTGAGATTAAGCTGTCGCAGCCTGAGACTGTCCCGTCGGTTGCGATTTATCACCCGGACGCGCCCGCGATGTTCGAATCCTTCGCGGCCTACAGAAAATGGTACGCGCACCGCTTGACGAAGAAAGATTCAAAGCCGCTCCTGCCCGAAGAGACCGTGGGCTTGCTGCTCATGCGCCCGCAGATTGTAAGCGGCGCGCATAGGCACTACGACCGCCTGATACGCGCCTTGGAAGCCGAGGGGCTTTCGGTCGTGCCAGTCCTCTCGACCCTCATGGACAACCGCGAGGCGTGCGAGCGTTACTTTGTAGAAGAGGAAAAAGAGGCAAAGGGTAAGAAGCAAAGCGCTTTACCGAGACGGGCGCGCGTGAGCCAGATTGTTTCGCTGACGGGCTTCAGCTTCGTGGGCGGCCCCGCTATGAATGACAGCGAGGCCGCCGCGCGTTATCTCTCTGAGCTTAACGTTCCGCTACGCTCTGTCGTCAGTCTTGACACGCAGACGATTGAGACGTGGCGAGAGTCCGGGACGGGCTTGAATCCTGTGCAGGCGGGGATGCAGGTCGCCATCCCTGAGTTGGACGGAGCGACGGAGCCTTTCGTCTTCGGCGGAATCCCAAGGGGCGGCGCGGAGCCTGTGCCGCTTGAAGAGCGCTGCGAAAGGCTCGCGCGTCGACTCAGGCGCTGGAACCGTTTACAGCGCGCAGAGCGCAGCGAGATTCGACTGGCCTCTGTCATCTATTGCTTCCCGCCGAACAAGGGCAACCTCGGCACCGCCGCCGAGCTTGAAGTTTTCGAAAGCGCCTGGGAGATGCTCAAGCGTTTAGACGGGGAAGGATACTCGGTCGAAGTCCCCGGCTCTGCGGACGAGTTGCGCGCAAAGCTTCTTCAGGGAAACTCTGAAAGCTTCGGCGCGGCTGCGAACATCGCTTACAGCATGAGCGTTGAAGAGTATCTGAAGCTCTGCCCTTATGTCGAAGAGATAGAGAAGGAGTGGGGCGCGGCCCCCGGCGAGATTAATTCCTTCGGCGGCCAACTTCTGATTCAGGGCGCGCATTTCGGAAACGTCTTCATAGGAGTGCAGCCTTCCTTCGGTTATGAAGGCGACCCTATGCGGCTACTGATGGCCGAGTCGGGCGCACCGCATCACGGCTTCATGGCCTTCTACACCTACCTGGAAAAAATCTTTCGCGCAGACGCCCTTCTGCATGTGGGCACGCACGGCGCTATGGAATTCATGCCGGGCAAGCAGGTCGGGTTATCCTCTTCGTGCTGGCCGGACAGGCTGACCGGCGAGTTGCCGAACATATATATATACAGCGTCAACAATCCATCGGAAGGTACCATAGCCAAACGCCGCTCCTACGCGGAGCTTATCTCGTACCTCACGCCGCCGATTGAGAGCGCGGGCCTCTACAAAGACCTCTCCGCGCTCAAAGAGCTACTGAATGCGTATCGTCGTACGCAGGATGAAGATGAGAGAGCGGAGCTATATGCTTCAATAGAGCAGATAGCAGGCGGGCTGAATCTTTAAGTCCCGCGCCGGATTCTGCGCTTGAACTCTTCGGCTGTGAGGCGGTGCTTGAAGGCTTTGTGGCCGTCCACGGTGATGACCGGAATCTCGAACCTGTAGCGCTCATAAACGGCAGCGTCCTCTTCTATATTGACCTCTTCGAAGGTGTACTCGTCCGCGATTTCGGCTCTCATCATCTCCTGTTTTGCCTCTTCGCAGAGGTGGCAGCCGGGCTTTGTGTAGAGGGTGACGTGGGGTTTTGCGCTCATCGTTTATCCAAAGTGCAAACGGGTTTAAGCCGAATAAATTTTCCCGAAATTGTGGCGCGCTCGCGTTCATGGTAAAAATTAAACTTGCCTCAATTTCGAGAAAAGGAGTATAAATAGCAGCACCGAGCCATTATAATCATTTTTCTGGCACGGCGCTCTTCATGACATTGCTTATCAACCCTAGGGCCTTTTCGCAGAGAGTAATCCCTGTGCCGGGATTTCTATAATCTCTGTGTGTGCTCTGAAAGTCGCGGTCTATCACAAGGTAGGTTTGTGCAGACCGCAAGCCATTTCGCAAGGTTCGCCAGAAGGGAAGGAACTGCGGCGTGGAAGAGAAACCCAACCCGTTACCAGAAGACACTGCGGCGGACGCTAACGCCCCTACGACTACTACTACTACTGCGGGCGAGAGCGTGAAAGAGAGTGCGCCGCCCACCGAAAGCTCTGCGCCCAAGGCGGAGACGAAACCGGCAGGCAACGTACCTGCTACGCGCCCGCCTGCGAAAGAAATTCCGGCAGGGACAAAGCCCGCCGCTACAAAAGCGCCCGGCGCTGCGAAGGCCGGAGCGACTCCGACCGCTACGGTCGCCAAGGGGATTCCTAAGCCTGCAGCCAAGCCTGCGGTCGGCGCTGTTGTAGAGAGCACGCCGGATCAACCCATCAACAAGATGCGACGCCGCATCGTCTGGGCTTCGGTCGCAGGCTTTCTTGCGACCAGCTTTCTGATGTTCGTGCGCTTCTTCCTGCCGCGCGCCATCTTCGAGCCTTCGACCGTCTTCCGCATAGGCTTTCCTTCAGACTACGGCCTCGGCGTAGACACCAAGTGGCAGCAGCAGCATCGCATCTGGGTAGATAAAACTTCGGATAGGTTGTTCGTCATCTACGCGCGCTGCACGCATCTGGGCTGCACGCCCGACTGGAAATCAAGCGAGAACAAGTTCAAGTGTCCCTGCCACGGAAGCGGCTACGACAGCGAGGGCATCAACTTTGAAGGCCCCGCGCCGCGTCCCATGGATCGCGCGCACGTTACACTGGACGCCGAAGGACAGATAGTCGTGGACACCAACCGCCTGTACAAGTGGCCCAAGGGCGAGACCAACGAGTTTAACGAAGAAGGATCGTACATACCGCTTTAAGCGATTTTGGATTTCTGGATTCAGGAGACCGTTATGGAGCCTGAAGGTTCTGATCCGAAGGTTACGGCGAAGCAGGAAGAGAAGGGCACGCAAAGCACCAGCCTGACGGCGCGCGTGCGCGAAGAGGGGTTGGCGATTAAAGAGCAGGCGACCGAAGAGATTAAGAATCTTCGTGACCCGCGCGACACGCAGCTCTGGAAATCAATCTTTCGCGTCTCGCACGACCGCTCAGACCCGCGCAACCGCTCGCTTGCCATTCTCTCTAACGTCTTCCTGCATCTTCATCCGGCGAAGATAAACCGCGACGCCGTGCGCTACAATTTCACCTGGGGCATGGGCGGCATAACCTTCTACCTCTTCATAGTCCTGACGTTTACGGGCGTGCTCCTGATGTTCTACTACCACCCGACGAAGGTGCAGGCTTTCCGCGACATACTTTACCTTGAGCACGACGTTCCGTTCGGCAAGCTCCTCAGGAACATGCACCGTTGGGCAGCGCACCTGATGATTATTACTACGTGGCTGCACATGTTCCGTGTGGTGCTGACGGGTTCCTATAAGCGCCCGCGCGAGTTCAACTGGTGCGTCGGCGTAGTCCTGCTGGTGTTGACGATGCTGCTTTCCTTTACGGGTTATCTGTTGCCGGACGACCAACTGGGCTTCTGGGCGGTGACGGTCGGAACCAACATGGCACGCGCGACACCCATGCTCGGCAGCGAAGGCCCGTTCGGGCCGCAGCTAGGGATGACGCCGTTTAATGACGTGCGCTTCGGACTGCTCGGAGGCTCGGTGGTGGATGCCAACGCCTTGCTGCGCTCTTACATCTGGCACTGCATAGGCATCCCGCTAGTGGCCTCTATCTTCATGGCCGTGCACTTCTGGCGCATTAGGAAAGATGGAGGCATCAGTGGCCCCGCGCCCGTCCAGCTTGAGGCTGAGATGAAGCCTGTGAAGAAGCCTTCGGTGCTGGTGACGCTGATGGGCAACGGCAACGGCGCGAAGCCGCAGGTGACAACCGGCGCGAAGCCCAAGGAAGAGAAGCGTGTGACTCCTGTGAGTTGAAACCCTCGGAGAGTGTCTTGAGATGGCGACAGAGATTGCAGATCGCAAGTCCAGGTTCAGCTTAGGATACATAATCTTAATCGCGCTGGCGATTCTACTGGTGCTGTACGGCGTCTTTCTGGTTGATGACTGGCATCAACTCTGGAAGATAACAAGTGCGCCGGACAACGTGCCGATTGTCGCGCTGCTTTTGATTGTGCCTTTCTTTACCTGGCTAGGCATACGGCAGGCGCGCGACAACGACCAGTTGATTGAGCGGCTGGAGAAAGACCCGCAGCTTGCCAAGACGCATCACAGAAAGACTCTGCCGTGGCGTCCCGGTTGGGCAAGAGAACTGCACGTTTGGCCCTTTCTGGTTCGCATAGAATTCCTGGCGGCTGTGATTGTGACGGTGATTCTCTTCGTCTGGTCAATCCTGCTGGACGCACCGCTCGAAGAGCCTGCGAATCCGAACCTCACCATGAACCCATCGAAAGCGCCGTGGTACTTCCTGGGGTTGCAGGAGATGCTGGTTTACTTTGACCCTTGGATTGCGGGCGTGGTGATGCCTTCGCTTCTGATTGTGGGGCTGATGGTCTTTCCTTACGTGGACTCGAACCCGCTCGGCAACGGTTACTACAGTTTGAAGCAGAGGCGCTTTGCCGTAGGCATGTTCGGATGGGGATTCTTCATGTGGATTATCCTCATCATCATAGGCACGTTCATACGCGGCCCCGGATGGATTTGGTTCTGGCCCGGACAGAACTGGGATCACAACGCGGTGGTCTTCGATAAGAACCGAGACCTGCATGAAATCATAGCTGGCTGGTGGCCCGCAGGGCTTGGGTGGCTCGGCACTAACTGGGCGGCCAAAGCAATCTTCGGCGCGCTTGTCGTCGGAGGCTTCTTTATCATCGGCGGGCTTTTCTTCCACTGGCTGATGCTGTGGAAGCCCACCAGGTTCAGCCGCATAGACCCTTCGCTTCCCATTCATAAACGAATCTGGAAGTGGCTGACCACTTGGGACGAGTTCGAGAAAAAGCTTTTGGCGCGGACGAGCCTGCTGCAATATTTGACGTTCCAGTTCTTCGCCATCTCCGTGCTTCTGGCATTTCCCGTCAAGCTCCTTTTACGTCTGGTGTTCACTATCAAGTACGTTTGGGTTACACCGTGGTTCAACGTTTGAAGTCTCCATCCAATTGGAGGTGAGTGAATCAAAGTGGCTGAGACTCCTGATTCCGACAAACTGGTCAAGAAAGAGCCTGAAGGCCCGCAGCCTGACCCCATCACCAGACGCTCCACGAGCAGCATCCTGCTTGTGTCGTCGCTGTTGATGATGGGCGTGCTGGCGTGGGCGCTCTACGACGAAGCTTATTCACAGCGCCCCTGGAAGGGCATACAGCGCGAGTTCGTGGCGCGCTACGAGCGCTATCTGAAGAGCATACGCACGCGCTCCAGAAACAGCGAGAAGGAAGTCAAAGAGTCCCCTGAGTACCAGCAGCTAGACGCCGATGCCAAGGCCGCACGCGCGCAGGTAGACCCGCGCCTCAAAGAGATTGATAAAGAGGTCGCAAGCATTCAGGATCAGATAAACGCCATCACAGACCCTTACCAGGATGCTCGCGGCAGAATCACCGTCATCACCTACAACGCAGAGGTCGCAGGCTCTCCGGCTAAAAAACAGAAGTACCTGAAGCAGGTCGAACAGAAGAAGCAAGAGACCATCAAGGTGCAGATGCCTGTGGACGGAACCGGAAAGACTACCACGCAGAATTTCAACTACGTCTCTCTGGAAAATAAGTACAACGAGTTGCGCGACAGAAAGGCTGCGCTTCTGACGGAGAAGGGAGAGCTTCTCAAGGAGCCTACCGAGCTAGCCAAAAAGCGCGACGATTACTTGAAGAACCAGATGATGGGCCTGCGCGAGGATCAGGTCAAGGGGCTGATTGCCAAGGCCGAGCACTTTGATTACTCCATGCGGCAGATTAATGTGCTCGAATACAATATCGTAGACCGTTGCGAGACCTGTCACCTGGGCGTGCGCGAGCCTCTGACGCTCCTGCCCACGAACATGAGGCCAGGCCGGGGAAAGAAGCCGGATTCGTTGTCGCGCGCCTTCGTCAGCCACCCAAGCAAAGAGCTTCTGGACATACACAACCCTGACAAGTTCGGCTGCTCAAGCTGTCACTGGGGCAATGGTCGCGCAACGACCAGCACTGAGAAGGGGCACGGGCAAAACCCATTCTGGCTGCATCCTCTGTTCGAGAAAGAGAACATGCAGGCGGGCTGCCAGCAGTGCCACGCAGGCGACCGAGTGACGCAGGGCGCGGACACCCTCAACCTTGGCCGTGATCTGTTCCAGCAGCGCGGCTGCGTCGGCTGTCACCGCTACGAAGGCTTCGACAGAGAGGCTGACGCGCTTTCGGGAACGCGGCAGACCATAACGCAGCTTGAAGAGCAGATAACGAACAACGACCGCGAGGCGCGTATAGCCACGGCCAGCGCCGCCAACGCCAAGAGCGATACGGAAGCGCAACAGCTTCAATCTCGCGCGGAAGCCTTGCGCGTCACCAACAGCCAGATTGCCGCGCGCATTGACCAGCTTAACCTGCAATCGCGCTACCTGCTTCAAGACCAGAAGAAGGTCGGGCCGAATCTGAAAGACGTGCGCTTGAAGCTTAGGAAGGAATGGATACCCGTTTGGCTTCATGACCCGCAATCTTTCCGCCCCGGCACGAAGATGCCTACCTTCTGGCGCATTGACGGGAGGAACAACCAGGACGAAGGGAAGACGGACGAGGCCGAAGACCAGGAGCGCAAAGCCATAGCAGCCTTCCTCTGGCAGAACGGATTCGACGGGCGCTTGCCTGAGCAGAAGACCGGCGACGGCGCAAACGGCAAAGAGTTGTTCCAGACGAAGGGCTGCATGGCCTGCCATTCCATAGGCGAGGGCGACCAACAAGTCGGCGGAACGTTCGCGGCCAACCTGACGCGCGTAGGCGACAAGGCAAACTTTGAATACATAGCCCATTGGATTTACAACCCGCGCGAGCGGTTTGCTCCGTACTGTCCGAAAGAGAAGCGGGATTTGACGCGCGAGGATTACGAGAAGAAGGGCTTGCCCTACGTCTTCGACGCTGACCATTCTAAGTGCCCGAACGACGGCGCGGAGCTACAGATTCAGAACATGACGGTGATGCCCAACTTCCGTCTGACCGAACAGGAAGCGCGCGACATCGCCACCTATCTTTTCTCGCTTGGCAAGGGAGCAAACTACCCTGAAGCTTCCTACATGGACGACCCGAATTTGAAGGAGCAGGGGCGCGCTCTGGTCAAGCAGTACGGCTGCGCCGGTTGCCACGAGATAAAGGGACTCGAAGACGAGCAGCGCATAGGCAAGGAATTGACGACAGAAGGCGCTACGCCGATTGAGCGTCTTGACTTCGCCATGCTCACGCAGCCAGCCGAGTACGGCAGCGACCCCACGGGTCTCTATCCGAAAGGCAAGGAGTGGTACAACCACAAGGGCTTCTTCGATCACAAGCTGAATGACCCTGCCGTCTACGATCGTGGGAAAGAGAAGGAGCCTAAGGATAGGCTTCGTATGCCGAGGCCGTTCCTGACTCCTGAATGGCGAAACGCGCTGGTGACTTTCCTCAGAGGAAGCGTAGGGGCCGAAGGCGCGAACGTTCCGGCCTCGCTCTTCTACAATCCTGCGAATCGCGCACGCGACATTCAGGAAGGCTGGTGGGTCGTCAAGAAGTACAACTGCATGGGCTGCCACAATCTGCAAGTCGGGCAGAAGTCTGTGCTGAGCACTCTGCCTCTTTATCAGAACGAGGATTGGAAGTCTCAACTGCCGCCGCAGTTGACGAGCGAAGGCGCGCGTGTTGACCCTGACTGGCTGCTGCGTTTCCTGCTTGACCCGTCTCTGAGCGGGCAGTCGGGCGTTGCAGAACCCGGACGCTCCGACAAGACCGTTGGCCCGCCGCCGCAGCGCGCGAACCAGACGCAGTTTCCGACCACCGGCAACGCGAATAATCAGTCCACTGGTAAGGCTCAGGCGGGACAAGGCGCGCAGGGAAAGAATAATCAAGCCGCAGCGCCGGAGCAGACCGGCGACAAGAACAACGCGCAGGGTGGAAGCGGGACGACCAGTTCGACCGCGAGCGCAGGCGGGCCGCAGTTCTTCAGGCCGCAGCCAGGGCTTGACCGCAACGGCATACGCCCGTATCTGAAGGCGCGAATGCCCACGTTCAACTTCTCGCCGAACGAGCTTAGAACGTTGGTGCGCTTCTTCATGGCTATCTCGGCGCAGGAAGAGCCGTACATCAAAGAGAAGCTTGAGCCGATGAGTGACCAAGAGAGAGTGCTGGCGCGCTCGCTCTTTACCTCTCAGGGCGCGCCCTGTTTGAAGTGCCACATCACGGGCGACCCTGAGCATGACAAGACGGCTTCGGCTCCGAACTTCCTGCTGGCGAGCGAGCGCTTGAAGCCCGACTGGACGTTCCGTTGGCTGCTCGACCCGCAGCAGATTGCGCCGGGCACGGCCATGCCTTCGGAACTCTTCAAGCGAGAGGGCGACCGTTGGGTCTTCAACGGCCCTACGCCCGACGCGTTTAAGGATTATCACAGAGACCACGCACGATTGCTTGTGCGCTACATGTTCCTGATGACGCCGCAGGAGCAGAGACAACTGGGCACTGGTTCGCCGCCCGCAACAAGCGGTCAATCACCCGCGCCTAAGGAGACGCCCGCGCCTCCGGCTGCTAACGGCCAGAAGGTGAGCCGAAACACTCGCGCCGCACCACGTCGTCGAAACGCTCTGGCTATGAATGGCAGAAATGGTGCGCGTGCTCGTTTCGTTGATAAGTGGCGAGTGCTTGCGGCTGGGGCGCACCGCTTCAGCGCCGAGAGGAAATGATTCTTTGGGCATTTGCTTGAAGGACGGCTTTCGCGTTATCTATTAACCCCAGGAGGGGACAATTAATATGTTTTCAAAACGAGCTCAATTCTGGCTCACATTTCTGACTCTTTTATCGCTCTCTATGTTCTTGCTGGGAGCCTGCGGCAAGAAGGCTGACGATGAAGCCGACACGGGCGACGATGATGAAGAGACGGCGGGCACGCCCTACAAGCCGCCCGCAAATCTAGGCAGCATCACGGGCGCTATAGCTTTGACGGGCGCAGTGCCAGCGCCTCAGCCGATTGACATGAGCGCGGACACAGCCTGTCAGTCCAAGAACCCGAACGCGGTCGCAGAGACCGTTGTGGCTAAGGACGGAAAGCTTCAGAACGTTTTCGTCTACATCAAGGACGGCTCCGTGACCGGCGGCAATCGCATAAGCGGCTACACGTTCCCTACGCCCAGTAGTCCTGTCACGCTGGATCAGGTCGGGTGCCACTACGCCCCGCACGTCCTGGGCATACAGGTCAATCAGAAGTTCAGCGTCGTCAACAGCGACCCGACCGCACACAACATCAACGTGCAGCCCAAGCAGGGCAATCCTTCCTGGAACGTTTCGCAGCCGCCGTCTACGCCGCCGATCGAAAAGACTTTCGCTCGCCCCGAAACGCTCATTCCGGTCAAGTGCAACCAGCACCCCTGGATGAAGGCTTACGTAGGCGTGCTCAAGCATCCTTTCTTCGCCGTGAGCGCTGCCGACGGCACTTTCACCATCAAGGACGTGCCGCCGGGCAAGTACACGGTCGTCGCGTGGCACGAGCGTTTCGGCGAGCAGACTATGGAAGTCACTGTGCCGGACAACGGGGCTGGGACTGCTAATTTCAGTTTCGACAGCAGCAAGACCGTTGCGGAGTTGACGGGCGGCTCCTTAGAGCTTCTGCCCGCGCTCGAATTTCCTATGATGGGGATGCAGCACTGAGAACCTGTGACGCGCGAAGTCGGGAGAAATGACGGGTGGCAAAGTGACAAGTGAGAGCAGTTTCCTGTAACCTGTCACTGTCACCCATCATTTTTGGAAGTTAATAGTGAATAGAAAGAGCGTGTTCGTCTATTTACCATTCACAAAGAAAGGATTCTTTGTCGCACAGGTCTTTCTTTTGAGAGCCTGAGGGTTTCAGGGCAGAACTCTTTTTATGAAAACGGTCGTCATAGAACTGGATCAAGCGGGCGGCCCGGCTACGGCAGTGGCGGAGCCGGAAGTTGCTGTAGAGCCTTTATCTTTTCATGAGCGCGCGGCGGCCTACGCCGAGTTGACCAAGCCGCGCATCACCTTTCTCATAGTGCTGACGGCGGCGGCAGGATTTTGCCTGGCCGCGCCCGCAGGCGCTTTCAACTACCTGACATTCATCAACGGCATGATTGGCATAGCGCTTCTCTCTTCGGGAATCGCCACGCTCAATCAATACATGGAGCGTCATCTGGACGCGCGTATGCGGCGCACGGCCACGCGGCCACTGCCTACGGGGAAATTGTCGCCCGCGCAGGCGCTTCTCTTCGGAGCCGGGCTGACCCTGATGGCCGAAGCTTATCTTGCGCTTCTGGTCAACCCTTTGACCGCAGGCTTAGGGCTGACGGTCATAGGCGGCTACCTGTTTCTGTACACGCCCCTGAAGACGCGCACCTCGCTCTCGACGGCGATAGGAGCCTTTCCGGGCGCTATGCCGCCGCTCATGGGCTGGACGGCAGCCACGGGCGAAATAACCCTGGGAGCGTGGGCGCTCTTCGCAATTCTTTTCCTGTGGCAGTTCCCGCACTTTCTGGCAATCGCCTGGATGTACAAGGAAGACTACGCGCGTGCAGGCATAGTCATGCTGCCTGTGGTTGAGCCGGAAGGGCGTTTGACGGCGCAGCAGATTGTCGTCAACACGCTGATGCTTCTGCCCGTCAGCCTGATACCGACCGCGCTCGGAATATCCGGCACAATCTATCTGGTCGGCGCAATCATCCTGGGTCTTCTCTTTCTCTACAGCAGCATCGCGTGCGCGATCTCGAAGACGAGACAGCAAGCGCGCCGACTGCTGCTGGCGTCAGTGGTCTACTTGCCCTTGTTGTTCGTCTTGATGGTCTTGAATAGATGAGTGAATAGAAAGAAGTCCGTTTTTATCTATTCACTAACTTAAGGAGCTTCTATGACAGGTCGCGCGCTGGCCGTTGTGATTTGGCTTCTGACTATCTTTTGTGTAGCCCTTTTCTTCATGGGCTGGTGGTTCCCGCCGTCCATCTCCGAGCATGGCCCTGCCTACGACCAGCAGTTTCTCATCACCATCATAGTAGTCGGCATCTCGTTTGTGCTCGCGCAGGTCGGACTTGGCTACATGGTTTGGCGCTATCGTGACACGGGGCGCGGCGAGCGTGCGCTCTACTCGCACGGCAGCAACCGACTGGAGATGACCTGGACTGTCATCACCGCCGTCATCTTTATCTCGCTCGCAGTCCTGGGCCAGCGTGTCTGGGCGAGCCTGCATTTCCAGCCAGCGCCGCCGGGGACGGCCCAGATAGAGGTCGTCGCACAACAATTCCAGTGGAACTTTCATTATCCGGGCGCGGACAAACAGTTCGGGCGCACAGACCCTACGCTGGTAAAAGATGCCGACCTGAACTTCGTAGGGCTGGACGCGAGCGACCCGCTTGCCAAAGACGACGCGGTCGTAGCCAGCCTCGCCGTGCCTTTGAATCGGCCCATCGAGTTGACCCTAAGAGCAAAGGACGTGACGCACAGCTTTTGGGTTCCGCCCCTGAGGTTCAAGCAAGACCTTGTGCCGGGCATGAACATCAAGGTTCACTTTACTGCGAACAAGCCCGGCAAGTATGAACTGGCCTGCGCGGAGCTTTGCGGCCAGTTCCATTTCAAGATGAAGAGCTACATGCTCGTTATCCCCGGCAACGAATACGACGAGCTGGTCGCCCTGCCCCAGGCGCAATTCCAGGCGCGCATGGGCGAGCTATTGAAAAAATACCAGTAAGGTATATGGAGGAAGTTGATGGCTGAAGCGGAAGCCGCTCATGGGACTCATGCCGAGCATGCGGAGGGCGTGCATCGTCACCCTGCGCCGACAAACTTTATACGCAAATACATCTTCAGCATTGATCACAAGGTCATAGGCATACAGTACCTGCTGCTGGCGATGGCCTCCGTCTTCGTCGGCATGTTCCTGTCCATACTGATGCGCCTTAACCTGACGTGGCCGGGGACGAAGTGGCCTATTCTCGGCACGCTCTTTCCCGCAGGCGCTCCGAACGGCATCATGCAGCCGGAGTTCTATCTTTCTCTGGTGACGATGCACGGCACCATGATGGTCTTCTTCGTGCTGACGACCGCGCCGCAGGGAGGCTTCGGCAACTACTTCCTGCCCATTCAAATCGGCGCGGACGACATGGCTTTCCCCACGCTCAACATGATGTCGTTCTGGGTGACGTTCGTAGGATTCCTCGTGTTGCTATCCGCGTTCTTTGTTGAAGGCGGCGCGCCCCTTGGCGGCTGGACTGCTTATCCGACCCTGAGCGCGATTGGCAAAGACGCGGGGCCGGGGCAGGGGATGGGCATGAACCTTTGGATTATCAGCATAGCCATCTTCTGTGCAGGCTCGCTTTTGGGAGCGCTCAACTTCATCACGACCTTGCTTAACATGCGTGCGCGCGGGATGAGCTTGATGCGTATGCCTTTGACCTGCTGGTCATGGTTTACGACGGCGGTGCTGGCGTTGCTGGCCTTTCCGGTTCTGCTGGCTGCGGGCATACTGCTTTATCTTGACCGCAACGCCATGACGAGCTTCTTCATTCCGGGCGGTCTTGTGGTGAGCGACAAGCTGCTGGTGGATCATAAAGGCGGCTCGCCAATCCTCTGGCAGCATCTCTTCTGGTTCTTCGGCCACCCTGAAGTTTACATAGCCATTCTGCCGGGCATGGGCGCGACCTCGCATATTCTTTCCACCTTCGCGCGCAAGCCCGTCTTCGGTTATAGAGCGATGGTGTTTGCCATGTTCGGCATAGGTCTTCTGGGCTTCTTCGTCTGGGGACATCACATGTTCATTAGCGGCATGAGTCCCTATTCCGGCATGGCCTTCTCCATCCTGACGCTTTCAATCGGAGTGCCTTCCGCGATTAAGACCTTCAACTGGATTGGCACGCTTTGGGGCGGGCGCATACGTTTTACAAGTCCCATGCTCTTTGCCATAGGCTTCGTCTCGCTCTTCGTCGCGGGCGGAATCACGGGACTGGTTTTGGGGCAGACCACTCTTGACCTTTCCATGCACGATACCTATTTCGTGCTCGCGCACTTTCATCTGGTGATGGGTGTGGCGGCTATCTTCGGCATCTTCGCGGGAATCTACTTCTGGTTCCCGAAGATGTTCGGGAGGATGATGAACGAGACGCTCGGCAAGCTGCACTTCTGGGTGACGTTCGTGGGCGTCTATCTGATTTTCGCGCCGATGCACATTATGGGAATCGTCGGGATGCCGCGTCGCTACGCGCAGTTCACGGAGTACGATTTCCTGAAGCCACTGCACTCGCTGGTGCTGCTCGTCACCATAGGCGTTATCATCACGGCGACGATTCAGCTTGTCTTCCTCTTCAATTTCTTCTGGAGCATCTTTAAGGGAAGACGCGCGGGCGATAACCCTTGGGAGGCTACTACGCTCGAATGGTCAACTCCGAGTCCGCCGCCGCACGACAACTTTGCGGGAATTCCGCCCGTCGTTCATCGCGGCGCGTACGAGTTCTCTGTGCCCGGCGCGGCGCGCGACTTTATCATGCAGACAGAGCCTGAGCCTGGAGAGGCGAGTGAAATAGTAAGCACGGAGGGAAGTAGCGGTAATGGTCACAACGGCCACAAGCACTAAAGGCATAGGAACGCGCGAGCGCGAGCAGCCAATCATCTCGCCGCTTGGCGGGCGAGGCGGTGGCGGCAATGGCCCGCGCGGGAACGGCGGTGGCGGCGGCGACCGTCCTCGTGACGACGAGCGCTTCCGAGATGATCGCGGGCGCTTGGGCATGTGGGTGGGGCTGGCCTCCATCCTGATGCTGTTCACGGCGCTCACCAGTGCGTACATAGTCCGCGCCGGATTGTCCGACGACTGGCGGCCTCTTCAGGTGCCAAACTTCCTGTGGGCTAGCACGGCGCTGATTCTTGCGTCCAGCGTGACCTTTCAAATGGCGCATCGCGCAATCAAGCGTTACGAGGTTAAGACTTATACGCGTTGGGTGACTCTGACGGGCCTGCTTGGCCTTGGGTTTTTGACGACGCAGCTTCTGGCCTGGCGGCAACTGGTGGCGCAGGGCGTTTATCTTGCAAGCAACCCGCACAGTTCTTTCTTTTATCTGCTGACAGGAGTTCACGGGCTGCATCTTCTGGGCGGCATACTAGGGCTTGGCTACCTGCTTGCGCGCAGATGGAATAAGCTTGCGAGCCGCGAAGCCATCAGAAGGCGGCAAAGGGCTGCGGGCGTCATAGGTCTTTACTGGCATTTCATGGACGGGTTGTGGGTTTACCTGTTCTTACTCCTTTTCCTTTGGAGGTGAGAGTGTATGAGCGCTGAGGCGCATGCGGAAAAAATGCTGGCTGACGAGTGGAGCGGCGGCACGCTGCCCTATCACGTTGGTCATAAGAAGCTGGGCATGTGGCTCTTCATAGTTTCGGACGCGCTGACCTTTACGGCGCTCCTGATAGCCTACTCTTACGCTCGCGCTTCCAGCGAAGCATGGGCAACGCCCTTCAAGTTTTATCCGAGCATCGTTTACTCCAGCGTTATGACGCTGTGCCTGCTGGCATCCAGTTTCACTATGGTCATGGCCGTGAAGGCTTCCGCCGCGAAAAATTATAAGGGCGTGCGGCGCTGGATTCTGGGGACGATGCTCGGCGGCACGGCATTCCTGGTGCTGCACATCATCGAGTGGAAGCACTTGATTGACGAAGGGCTGACGACGAACTCGCTGCCTAAGGAATGGCTGGCCGAGACGCCGAACGCTTCCATAAACTTCGGCGCGGCCTTCTTCGGCATCACCGGCCTGCACATGTTCCACGTCTTCACGGGGCTGGTGTACCTCGGGGTGGTCGCCGCGCGCGCCCCGAAGATGAAGCACGAAGACGTCGAGATCAGCGGCCTCTACTGGCACTTCGTTGATCTCGTATGGATGTTCGTCTTCCCGCTCATCTATATTATGTCGGTAAAGCCGAACCACTAGCGCGAGCGGGCGCGCCCAAGT